>JBDTML010000030.1:0-3189 GCA_039934255.1 Acidobacteriota bacterium
GGGGTACCTCACGGGCCAGACGGTGCGCATCGACGGCGGCTTCGTCGGCTGAGAGGGCGGGCGCGTCCGGCGCTCGTATACTCCGCGTCTCCGGTCAGACCGGGAGGGAGACGTCCTTGTCAGAAGACCTGAAGAAGAGAGTCAAGGAGCTGATCGTGAGGCAGCTCAAGCTCGAGATGGACCCCACGACGATCGCCGACGACGCGCCGCTCTTCGGCGACGCGGAGGGCGGCCTCGGCCTGGACTCGATCGACGCCCTCGAGCTCGTGCTCGGCGTCGAGAAGGAGTTCGGCATCAAGGTGCAGGACGAGGAGGTGGGCGTCCAGGCCTTCGCCTCGGTGAACGCCCTGTGCGAGTTCGTGCGCCAGAAGGCGGCCTGAAAAGGTGGACTTCCAGCCCCTGCCGCACGCCTTTCCGTTCCGGTTCGCCGACCGCGTCGTCGAAAGGACCGGCCCGGCCGAAGGCCGCGTGCGCGCGTGCGTCACGGCGGACGCAGCGGCCGTTCGCGCGACGGGATTTCCGGCCGCCGTGCTCGCCGAGCTCGTGGCGCAGTCGGCCCTGCTCCTTCAGGGCGGGGACGCGGCGCTCGGGCGCAAGGGTTTTCTCGCCGGTATCTCCGACTTCTCGGTCCAGCGGCTGCCTGTCGCCGGAGATGTCCTCACGATCGACGTCGCCATCGCCGGCCGCCTCGGTGACACGGTGAAGTTCGACGGCGTCGTCTCCGACGCCGGGGGGGGCGCCGTCGCGCGCGGCTCCGTCACCGTGAAGCAGGGAAACGCCTGATGGAAAGCTCCGGGACCTTCCCGCGGGGCTCGGGGCTCTTCGCGAAAAAGAAGGTCGCGCTCGCCGGTCCTCCGGCCGGCCTTCTGCGCGGGGCTGCCGGCTCGCTCGAAACGGAGGGATATTCGCTCGTTCCCGCCGAGCGGCTGGAGGACCTCCTCGCGATCCCGGCCGAAAAAGTCCCCGACCTCGTGATCCTGGACATGGGTTTTCCGCCGGACGGTGCTGTCGCCGCGTCCCGCAGGTTGCGCGAGCAGGCTTGCTGGCGGACGGTCTCGATGATGCTCGTCGTCCCGGCCGGGGAGCCCCACCTGGAAGAGGCTCTCGTACCCGGCATCAACGACATCATGCTCGCCCCGTTTCCCCCCGCGGAGCTTCTCGACAAGACGAAGCGCCTCACGCTCATCCCGGCCCGCCGGGAGCTGAACACGCTGGCGCGCGTGCGCGACGGCCGCACGGAAGGGGGGCTCCTCATCGGAAAGATGCTCAACGTCTCGGGGAACGGCGTCCTCGTGGAGATCGAGAGCGCCATCGCCATCGGGCGCGTCGTCGACATCGAGTTCTTCCTGCCCGAGAACCCCGTCGCCCTCGAGGCGAAGGCGCGGGTCATGCGCCGGACGACCGAGCTCGACCACTTCCATCCGGCCTTCGGCCTCAGGTTCACCGAGATCTCCGAAAAAGATCAGGTGCGCATCGACGCCTTCGTCGCCGAGCGCGAGAGGGCCGGCTTCAGGCGCTGACGCCCCGCTGATTTGACGAGGCCCGGGGCGGGCTCTATCCTGCCGGTCCGCGCGAAAGTGGCGGAATTGGTAGACGCGCAAGGCTCAGGACCTTGTGGCCTTTATCGGCTGTGGGGGTTCGAGTCCCCCCTTTCGCACCAGATTCTCCGACCCCCAAGGCCCCCAATGAATTCCAATCAATTCCGTGATGCGATCCTGGACGCGCTGCAGCCCCGGGGCTCGCGCGTTCTCTCGTTCTCCGAGCTCGCGAATCGCGTCCTCAAGGTCGATCTCGACCCGGCACGCGAGAACGAGCTGCGCGCGGCCGTTGCCGATCTCGAGCGCCGGGGAGAGATCGTCCGCGTGAAGGGCGAGAAGCTCTCGCGTATCGAAAATTCCGACTACAAGGCCGGCGTCCTCGCGATCCGCGGCGAAGGCCGGGCGTTTCTCCTCTCGGGCGTGCCGGGCGTGCCCGACACGATCGTGACGGGGCTGGCGAGCGCGCTCGACGGCGACGTCGTCCTCGTGCGACTGGCCGCGCCGGGTGCCGCCGAGAAGGAGAAAGCCCCCCGCACCCGCGCGGAGGGCCGGGCCCGCGTCGAGACCCGAGCCATGGGCGCCGTCGTGAAGGTCCTCCAGCGTCGCCGCGAGACGGTCGTCGGGAAGATCGTGCGCGGCCCGGAGGGAACGTTCGTCGCGCCTTTCGACAGGAGGATCGACGCGCGACTCGCGGTGCCAGACGGCAAGGACCTCTCGGCTCCGACCGGCATCTTCGTGGAGGCGCGCATCACGGCGTACCCGGACGACCGCCGGCTCGCCCTCGCCGAGGTGCTGCAGATCATCGGATTCGAGGGAGACCCCGGCGTGGACGTCGAGGTCGTGGCGCGCAAGTGGGGGATCCCCCGGATCTACCCCGAGGCCGTCCTCGCCGAGGCCGCGGCCGCGAGCGGCGAGGTTGGAAAAGACGAACGGATGCTCCGGTCGGACTTCACGGGGCGGACGATCGTCACGATCGACGGCGAAACCGCGCGCGACTTCGACGACGCCATCGAGGCCGAACCGCTTCCCAACGGAGGCTTCCGCATCGGCATCCACATCGCGGACGTGTCTCACTATGTCGGAATCGGCAGCGCGCTCGACGCCGAGGCGTTCGAGCGCGGCACGTCGGTCTATTTCCCCGACCGCGCCATCGCGATGCTGCCCGAGCGCCTCTCGAACGACCTCTGCTCGCTGCGGCCGAACGAGGAGCGGCGGACGCTTTCGGCGGTGCTCACTCTGGACAAGCAAGGCGAGACGGTGAAGAGCGAGTTCTACCGCTCTCTCATCAGGAGTCGCGCCCGTCTCACATATACGGCTGTAGGGGATTTCTTAGAAGGCGAAGAGGGGGAGGGCAGCCGGCGCGGCGCACCGGCGACGCCCCGGCGGGAACCTACAGCGCAGCAATCGAGCACCGCAGAGGGCCGAAGCGAGCCGCCAGCTGATTCCCATTCTAAGAAATCTTCCTCTTCCTCTTCTATTTCTCCCGAAGTAGGAGCAATGCTTCGCTCTGCGCGGAGCGCCGGCGTTCTTCTCCGAGCAAAAAGAGTTTCCCGGGGCTCTCTCGATTTCGATCTGCCGGACGCCGATGTGATCCTGGGCGAGACGGGCGACGTCGTCGCCATCCTGAAGGCCGTGCGCAACGAGGCGCACC
>JBDTML010000031.1:0-22488 GCA_039934255.1 Acidobacteriota bacterium
GACGAATTCTCCGTTCAGCCAGATCGTCTTCGATTCCATTCCCATGTTCTTCTCCGCCTTCCCCTTCAGACCGTCACGCGCACCGGAACCGCGGCCGCCATCACTTCCGCAATCGCGCGCGCCATCTCGCGCGTGCCGAGCACTTTGGAGCCCCGCGGCGCGAGATCCGCCGTGCGCGCGCCCTTTTCGAGCACCGTCTCGATCGCCCCGCGCACCGCGTCCGCTTCTTCCTTCAACGCGAGGCCGTCCTCGAGGAGCATCGCCAAGGTCGCGATGGCCCCGATGGGGTTCGCGACGTCCCGCCCCGCGAGCGCGGGTGCCGAGCCATGGACGGGCTCGAAGAGGCCGGGTCCGTTGCCGAGGCTCGCCGACGGCAGGAGGCCGAGCGAGCCGACGAGCGCCCCCACCTCGTCCGAGAGGATGTCGCCGAAAAGGTTCTCCGTGACGACCACGTCGAACGTCGCCGGGGACAGCACGAGGTTCATCGCGCACGAGTCGACGAGCTGGTGGTCGAGGACGACGTCCGGGAAGTTCGCGCCGACCTCGATCGCCACCGCGCGCCAGAGCTGCGACGTCTCGAGCACGTTGGATTTGTCGACCGAGGTGACCTTCCGGCGCCTCCCCCGCGCCAGGCGGAACGCGACTTCGACGATGCGCGCGACCTCCGGACGCGAATATGGAAGCGTGTTCACCGCGGTGCCGGCGGCGAGGTCGAGAGAGCGCGGCGTTCCGAAGTAGAGCCCTCCCGTCAGTTCGCGCACGACGACGAGATCGAGGCCGCGGGCGACCTCGCTCTTCAGGGGCCCGGCACCCTCGAGGCCCCTGTAGATGCGGGCCGGGCGGATGTTCGCGTAGGCGCCGAGCGCCTTCCGGAGCGCGAGGAGACCCGCCTCCGGCCGCTGATCTCGTGGCGCGGCATCGAAGGATGGGTCGCCGACCGCGCCCAGCAGGACGGCGTCGGCGTCCTTGCAGGCGGCGAGCGTGTCCTCGGGAAGCGGGGACTTCGCCGTGCGCATCGCGACCGCGCCGATCGGCCACTCCGTCAGGACGAATTCGTGCCCGAACCGCGCCGCAACGGCTTTCAGAACCGTCACCGCCGCGGCCGTGACCTCGGGCCCGATGCCGTCGCCCGGGAGGACCGCGATCCGCGCCCGTCGCCCCATGTCAGACCCCGTGCCCGTAGCCCGCTTCGTCGGCGGGATGCGCTTCGTCGCGGAACGCGAAGGCCGCGGGCACCTGCGCGCGCGACGCCGCGCGCTTCATCTGGCCCCAGAGCTCGAGGAGGTCGTGGTCGCGCACGATTTTCTTCCGGTCCGCGAGCGCGATCACGCGCTTGTAAAGCTCGTCGAGTTCGAGCCTGGTCGGCTCGATCCGGATGGCCGAGCACCGGTTCAGGAGCGCGTGGCGACCCGAGTGCTTTCCGAGAACGAACGTCGTCTCCGGCACGCCCACGTCTTCCGGCCGCATGATCTCGTAGGTTCTCCGATCCTTGAGGATCCCGTCCTGGTGGATGCCGGCCTCGTGCGCGAACGCGTTCCGGCCCACGATGGCCTTGTTCGACTGCACGTTCTCGCCCGTGATCTGTCCGAGGAGCTGGCTCGACGAGAAGAGCTCTTTCGTGACGATTCCGGTCGTGAACGGGAGCTTGTCGGGCCGCACGCGCAGCGTCATGACGATCTCCTCGAGCGACGCGTTCCCCGCGCGCTCGCCGATGCCGTTCACGGTGCACTCGAGCTGGCGGCAGCCGCCTTCGAGCGCCGCGAGCGAGTTCGCGACGGCGAGCCCGAGGTCGTTGTGGCAGTGGGCCGAGAAGACGACGCGGTCCGAGCCCCGGACGCGCGCCCGGATGGTCTGGAAGAACCGGACGATCTCGTCGGGCGTGGCGTAGCCGACCGTGTCCGGAAGGTTCACGGTCGTGGCGCCCGCGTCGACGACGGCCTCGACGACGGCGACGAGGAAGTCCGGGTCGCTGCGCGTCGCGTCCTCGGCCGAGAATTCCACGTCGTTCACGTAGCGGCGGGCGCGACGGATGGCGCCGGCGGCCTGGTCGAGGCATTCGGCGCGCGACATCCTGAGCTTGTGCTCGAGATGGAGATCGGACGTCGCGATGAACGTGTGAATCCGTGGCCGGGCGGCGCCCTCGAGGGCCTGAGCCGCGCGGTCGATGTCCGCGTCCACGGAACGGGCGAGCGCCGCGACGATCGGGCGCCGCACTTCGCGCGCGACCGCGCGCACGGAGTTGAAATCGTCCTCGGAAGCGAACGGGAAGCCCGCTTCCATCACGTCCACGCCGAGGGAATCGAGCTTCCGGGCGAGACGGACCTTCTCGGCCTCGCGCATCGAGAAGCCGGGGGCCTGCTCGCCGTCGCGGAGCGTCGTGTCGAAAATCGTGATGCGTGCGGGTGCGGCGCCCATGTCAGGCCACCTTGTCGACGACGACCGGGTTCAGGAACGGCATCTTCGCGCGCAACTCGGCGCCGACCTTCTCGATGAGGTGGCCCTTCTCCTTTTCGCGCGTCGCCTCGAACGCCGGGCGCCCGTTGCGGTTCTCGTCGATCCACTTTTCGGCGTACGTCCCTTCCTGGATCTCCTGGAGGATCTTCTTCATCTCGCCGCGCGTCGCCTCGGTGACGATGCGGGGGCCGGCGGTGTAGTCGCCGTGCTCGGCCGTGTCGCTGATGGAATAGCGCATGTAGTTGAGGCCGCCGCGGTACATGAGGTCGACGATGAGCTTCAGCTCGTGCAGGCACTCGAAGTACGCGACCTCGGGCTGGTAGCCCGCCTCGACGAGCGTCTGGAAGCCCGCCTTCACGAGGGCGGCCGTGCCCCCGCAGAGAACGGCCTGCTCGCCGAAGAGATCCGTCTCCGTCTCCTCGGCGAACGTCGTCTCGAGGACGCCCGCGCGCGTGGCGCCCAGCGCCTTCGCGTAGGCCAGCGCGTCCTCTCGCGCGTGGCCGCTCGCGTTCTGCTCGATCGCGAGGAGCGCGGGCGTGCCCTCGCCGTCCTGGAACAGCTCGCGCACGCGGTGGCCGGGCGCCTTCGGGGCGACCATCGAGACGTCCACGTCCGCCGGCGGCACGATCTGCCCGAAGCGGATGTTGAAGCCGTGCGCGAACATGAGGGTCTTGCCCGCCTTCATGTGCGGCGCGATCGACTCGTCCCAGAGCTTCTTCTGGCCCGTGTCGGGCGTGAGGATCATGACGATGTCTGCGCGCCTCGCGGCCTCGTCCACGCTCAGGACGGTCAGCCCCTCCGCCCTCGCCTTCGCGGCCGATTTCGACGTCGCGTGAAGTCCCACCACCACGGAAACGCCGCTGTCGCGCAGGTTCAGCGCGTGCGCGTGCCCCTGGCTGCCGTAACCGATGATCGCCACCGTCCGCCCCTTGAGGCGGGAAACGTCGGCGTCCTTGTCGTACCAGATCGTCGCCATATCAAGCTCCCCTCGCGTTTCGCAGTTCGTTTCCTGCCTGAGCCGCGCTTTTCGTCAGGCTGTTTTTTCTTTGAAGGTGAAGAGGGATTCGGAGGAGGTGCGGGCGCTCGCCTCGCCCAACGGGCGGACGTCCTGTACGTCCACGAGACGCATCAATTGCTTTCTAAGAAGATCGGCGGCATCGCCCGCGGCAAAGGCAGTGATCGTGATGTGAGCCATCCGCCCGTTCCCCCCTTCGAAGAAAAAGCTGCGAATGGGCGCGCGCTGCCGCCGGAAGATCGACTCCACCCGCGCCAGCAGGCCGGGAACGTCGTTCACCGTGATGTCGAAGATCTGTTCCATTGCCCTGCCCTCTTCTCTTTCTCTTTCTCTTACCTTCTAAGCTCTTCTTCTTCTCTTTTTCTTTCTCTCTCAGCTCTTCTTCGCGTACCGGGGGTCCTCGACGACCATCGTGTCGATCGACTGCCCGGCCGGCCACATGGGAAAGCAGTTCTCGGTCGGCTCGGTGTGCACGTGGACGAGCGCGGGCCGGTCGGTCACGGCGAGCGCCTGCCGATAGACCCCTTCCAGCTCGTCCGGCCGCCGCGCCGTGAAGCCGGCGGCGCCGAACGCCTCGGCGAGCTTCGCGAAGTCGGGGTTCCGGAGCGCGACCGAGAAGAAGCGGCGGTCGTAGAAGAGGTCCTGCCACTGCCGCACCATGCCGAGTCCCTGGTTGTCGAGGACGATGATCTTGAGCGGCAGACGGGCCTCCACCGCGGTCGCGAGCGTCTGCATCGTCTGCTGGAAGCTGCCGTCGCCGTTGAGGTTGATGACGAGCCGGTCGGGCCGCCCGCACTGGGCACCCAGGGCAGCGGGAAGCCCGAAACCCATCGTGCCGAGGCCGCCCGACGTGATGAACGTCCCGGGCTCGTCGCACTTCCAGAACTGCGCGGCCCACATCTGGTGCTGCCCGACGTCCGTGGTGACGATCGGGCGGAGGTCTTTCGTCATCCGCCAGAGGCTCTCGATCGCGAACTGCGGAAGGATGACGTCGCCTTCCTGCCGGTACCGGAGGGGCGCCTCGGCCTTCCACGCCTCGATCTCCTTCCACCAGTCCGCCGTGTCGGGGGCGCCCACGAGAGGAAGCAGCTGCTGCAGCACGACACGCGCGTCGCCGTGGAGCGGGAAATCGGCCTTCCGGATCTTGCCGATCTCGACATCGTCGATGTCGATATGGACGACCTTCGCGTGTGGCGCGAACGTGGCGAGCTTGCCCGTGATGCGGTCGTCGAAGCGCGCGCCCACGGCGATGATGAGGTCGCTGCCGTTCATCGCCCAGTTCGCGTAGGCCGTGCCGTGCATGCCGAGCATGCCGACCGACAAGGCGTCCGTCTCGGGATAGGCGCCCTTCCCCATGAGCGTCGTCGTGACGGGGATGCGCGCTTTCTTCGCGAGCCGGCGGACTTCCTGGGAGGCGCCCGACGAGATCACGCCGCCCCCGACGTAGAGGATGGGGCGCTTCGCGTTCGAGATCGCGAAGGCCGCGCGGCGGAGACCTGTCGCGTCCGCCCGGCGAGGCAGCCCCGCGGCACCCAGGCCTTCCTCCCACTCGATCTCGGCCTGCAGCACGTCGCGCGGCACGTCCACGAGGACGGGGCCGGGCCGGCCGGCGGACGCGAGCCGGAAGGCCTCGCGCAACGTGCCCGGCAGCTCCTGCGGCTCGAGGACGAGCCAGTTGTGCTTCGTGACGGGCGCCGTCATGCCGAGGATGTCGGCTTCCTGGAAGCCGTCGCGGCCGAGCAGCGGCGTCGCGACCTGGGCGGTGATCGCCACGACCGGCGTCGAGTCGAGCATCGCGTCGGCCAGGCCCGTGATGAGGTTCGTCGCTCCGGGACCCGAGGTCGCGAGACACACGCCCGGCTGCCCCGTAGCGCGCGCGTAGCCCTGGGCGGCGTGCGCCGCGCACTGCTCGTGCCGCATCAGGAGGTGCGTGATGGGCGCCGAGAGAAGCGCGTCGTAGAGCGGCAGCGACGCGCCGCCCGGATGGCCGAAGATGTGCGTGACGCCCTGCGCGACGAGCTCGGCGGCGAGCGCGTTGGCGGCCCGGACGCGGGTGCGCTCCCGCGGCTGGAACCGGGCGCTCACGCGCTCACCCCGGCTCGCGCGGGCTCGAGCGCGGCGGAAACGGAATGCGCGGGAACGATCGGGCTCGTCACCGCGCCCTCGGAGGCCGAGGACACGAGGCGCGCGTACTTCGCGAGGACGCCCGTCGTGGCCCGCGGCGCGGGGGCGCGCCAGGAGCGCCCGCGCGCGGCGAGCGCGGCTTCGCCGACCTCGAGGTCGAGCCGCCGCGCGACGACGTCGAGGGTCACGAGGTCCCCGTCCGCAACGAGGGCGATCGGGCCGCCCACGGCCGCTTCCGGGGAGACGTGGCCGACCATGAAGCCGTGCGTCGCGCCGGAGAAGCGGCCGTCCGTCACGAGCGCGACCGTCTCGCCGAGGCCCTGCCCCACGAGCGCGGCCGTGACAGCCAGCATCTCCGGCATGCCCGGCGCGCCCTTCGGGCCCTCGTGGCGGATCACGACGACGTCCCCCGCGCGGATCTGCCGGCGCTCGACGGCGCGAAATGCGGCGATCTCGCCGTCGAACACGCGAGCCGGACCGGTGTGCTTGAGCCGCTCGTGCCCCGCGAGCTTCACGACGCAGCCCTCGGGAGCAAGCGTCCCGCGCAGGATCGCGAGCCCGCCCGACTTCTTGAGGGGGTTCGCGATCTCGCGCACGACCTGCTGTCCGGGTGTCTCCCGTGCCTCGGCGGCTTCTTCGAGGAGCGAGCGACCGGTGACGGTCATCGCGTCCTTCAGGAAGCCGGCGTCGCCCAGCCGCTTCGCGACGAGTCGCGAGCCGCCCGCGCGGGAAAGGTCGGGCGCCGTGAAGCGTCCGCCCGGCTTCAGGTCGACGAAGAGCGGCGTCCGCGCCGAGATCGTGTCGAAGTCGTCGAGGACGAGCGGCACGCCGGCTTCCCGCGCGATGGCGAGAAGATGCAGGACGGCGTTCGTCGAGCCGCCCGTTGCGGCCACGGCCGTGATCGCGTTTTCGAATGCCGCGCGCGTGAGGATCTTCGAAGGCGTGAGGCCGTCGGCGAGGCGCTGCATGACGAGCCGCCCGGCGGCGCGCGCGACCCACTCCTTCGCGGGGTCGGTCGCGGGCACGTCGTTCGCGCCCATGGGCGAGATGCCGAGGAACGTGAGCGCCGTCGCCATCGTGTTCGCGGTGAACTGCCCGCCGCACGCTCCCGCGCCCGGGCACGCCCCCGCCTCGACGTCGCAGAGCCCCGCGTCGGAGAGCTTTCCCGCCGCGTGCGCGCCGACCGCCTCGAAGACGTCCTGGATCGTGACGTCCTTTCCGTCCACGCGGCCGGGCTCGATCGAGCCTCCATAGAGCGCGACGGACGGGAGGTCGAGGCGCGCGAGGGCCATCACGGACCCGGGGATCGTCTTGTCGCAGCCCGAGAGGGCGACGACGGCGTCGAGGGCGTGGCCCATGACGACGAGCTCGATCGAGTCGGCGATGACCTCGCGGGAGACGAGTGACGCCCGCATGCCGTCCGTCCCCATCGAGATGCCGTCGGAGATCGCGATCGTGCCGAATTCGAAGGGCGTTCCGCCCGCCTCGCGGATGCCGGCTTTCACCTCTTCCGCGAGGGAACGCAGCGTCGCGTTGCAGGGGCCGAGATCCGTCCAGGAGTGGACGACCGCGACGAGAGGCCTTTCGATCTCCTCGGGCGTCAGGCCCATCGCGCGGAGCATCGCGCGCGCGGGCGCCCGCGCCGGGCCCTTCTTCATCGCGTCGCTCCTCATGTCCTTTTCGATCTCCCTTCTGCATCCAAAAAAAAAGCCCCGCGAGTGCGGGGCGGTTGGCTGGGTTTCTTAAGGTCCCCGTCAGCCCGCCCCGTTTCCTCCCAGAAGGACGAGAGGAATCTCCCCGGTAAGGAGGACGACGACGGAGACGGTGCGGACGTTCGGATTCACGAGGCGCATTGCACCCTTTCCGTGGCATTCGGTCAAACGTATATTTCTGCTGATATCATAAGATTCTCTTATGGATGTCGGATCTCTCAAGGTCTTCCTGACGGTCGCCGAGGAGCGCGGGTTCTCGCGCGCCGCCCTGCGCCTCTTCCGGACGCAGTCCGCCGTGAGCCAGGCCGTGCGCCGGCTGGAAGAGGTCCTGAAGGTCGAGCTCTTCGACCGGACGACCCACGAAGTGCGGCTCACGGAGGCGGGACGGACTCTCATGGGCTACGCCGAACGTGTCCTGGCGGTCACGGAAGAGGCCACCCGAGCCGTGCGCGACCTGAAGGACCTCAAGCGCGGACGCGTCGCGCTCGGCTCGAACGAGGCCGGCCTCGAGGTCCTTCTCCCCCTGATCGGGCGTTTTCGCGAAACGCACCCCGGCGTCGAGTTCGAGGTGAAACGGTCTCCCTCGCGCCTGCTCGGCGCCGAGGTGCTCGCGGCCGCGCTCGACTTCGGCGTCGTCGCGTTCTCACCGGCCGAAGCAGGCCTCCGGGCCATCATCCTCGCGTCCGACGAGCTCGTCGTCCTCTCTCACCCGTCGCACCCGTTCGCGAAAAAAGCCCGCGTCACGCTCGAAGAGTTCGGACGGGCCGACGTCATCGCCCACAGCGACCCCTCTCCCGCCCGAGAGCGGGTCCTCCGGACGTACGCCGAGCGGGGTGTCCCCCTGAACATCAAGGTCTCGCTTCCGACGCTCGACAGTGTCAAGCGTGCCGTCGAGCTCGGGATGGGCGTCGCTCTCCTCCCCCGCCGCACGGCGCTGTCGGAGCTGGAAGGGGGCCGCCTCGCGGCCTCGACGCTCCCCGAGCTGCGCCGCCCGCGCGAGCTGCGCCTCGTTTACCGCTCGGCCGGCAACTTCGGAAACGCGGCCCACGCGTTCCTCGAGCACGTGAGGGCGGAGCGGCCGGCGCCGGCGCACGGGCGCTGACCCGTCCCTCGTCGTTCACGGGTTCTTCACGACCACGCGCATCATCGGTGTATGTCCGAGGGACGGGTGCTCGTGATCGAGGACGACGCGAAGACGCGCGAGACGATCGCGCTCTACCTCGCGCGCGAAGGCTTCCAGTTCACCGGGGCGGCCGACGGACCAGCGGGCCTCGCCGCGGCCCGCGCGAAGCCCCCCGACCTCGTCGTCCTCGACCTGATGCTGCCCGGCCTCGACGGCCTCGCGGTCTGCCGCGAGCTCCGCCGCGCGTCGGCCGTCCCCATCATCATGTTGACCGCCCGCACGACCGACGAGGACGTTCGGCGGGGGCTCGACCTCGGCGCCGACGACTACGTCGCAAAACCGTTCAGCCCTCGGACGCTCGTCGCGAGGATCTGGGCCGTGCTGCGGCGGACGCACGACGACGTGGCGCAGAAGGAGATCGCCGTCGGCTCCCTGCTCATCGACCGGGCGCGTCACGTCGTGACGGTCCGCGGCACGGAGGTCCCGCTGACGCGCACGGAGTTCCGCCTGCTGACCGTCCTCGCCGAGTCGCCGGGCCGGGTGTTCAGCCGGACGCTCCTCGTCGAGCGCGTTCTCGGCATCGACACCGACACGGCCGAGCGGACGATCGATGCCCACGTCATGAACGTGCGCCGGAAGCTGCAACCGCACGCGGGGGCGCCGGTCCTCGCGACGGTGTTCGGCGTGGGCTATCGGCTGGAATCGAGCGCGTGAAGTCCCTCCGCTTGCGCCTGCAGCTCGCCATGATGCTGATACTCGCGCTGACGGTCGCGGCCGCGGGCCTCCTGTTCGTCAGGGTGAGCCGCCGTGAGATCAGCCGCCTTTCGAGCGCGAGCGCTCCCGATCTCGACGCCATCGCGGGGGCGCTCGAGACGCGTCTCGCGGCGAACCCCGCGACCCCCGTCGCCGAGGGAATCGCGCAGCTCGGGAAGGAGAACGCGACCGGCCTCATCCTGGTGAGGGGGGCCGATGTCCTCGCCGCAACGCCCGCGGTCTTCGAAGGAGCCCGTGTGGAACGGAAGCCCGACGGCACCGTCGTCTTCGTCGGTGGCCGCGAAGACGGCGAGGTCTCCCTCGCCTTCCGCGGGCCCGGAAAGCGCGTGCTTCTTCCTGGCGGCGAGGCCTCCCTCTACCCTGCTCCGCAGCTGCCGCGCGAGGGCCTCGATCCTCTCGGCCGCGCGATTCTCGTCGTCGTCCTCGCCGCGGGCCTCGCCGGCGCGCTCCTCGTGTTCGCCGTCGCGCGCCGCCTCACCGATCCGCTCGAGGAGAGAACCGAAACCAGCGAGCGCCTGCGCCGCGAAATGGTCGCGGACGTCGCTCACGAGCTTCGCGCGCCTCTCACGAACCTGCGCGGTGAGCTCGAGTCGATTCAGGACGGCCTCCGGCCCCTCGACCCCGCGCGCGTCGACTCGCTGCACGCCGAGGTTCTCGTCCTGTCGGCCCTCGTGGACGACCTGCAGGAGCTTGCGCTCGCGGACGCGGGCCAGCTGACCCTCGAGAAGGCGCCGCTCGACCTCTTCGCCGCCGCCGGGCGGGTCGTCTCGGCGTCGCGCGCGGCCGCCGAGGCGGTGGGGGTCTCTCTGTCGCTCGCCGACGGGCCGTCCGTCCCGGCCTTCGGAGACGAGCGGCGGGTCGCGCAGGTCCTCCGTAACTTCGTCCAGAACGCGCTCTCACACACGCCGCCCGGCGGGCGGGTGACGGTGCGCGCCGCGCGGTCAGGCGCGAAGGGGCGCGTCGCCGTCGAGGACACCGGCGAGGGCATCGCGGCCGCCGATCTTCCCTTCGTCTTCGAGCGCTTCTACCGGGTGGACCGCTCCCGCGCGCGGACGACGGGCGGCGCCGGCCTCGGCCTCGCGATCGCGAAGAAGATCGTTGAGGCGCACGGGGGCCGGATCGGCGCGACGAGCGCTCCCGGCGCCGGCTCGGAGTTCTGGTTCGAGATTCCCGCCGCGCCTTGACGGGTTCTTCACGGGCGAGGCGCAAATTTCGTCCGGAGGAAAAGCTGATGTCCCGTAACACCCTGCTCGCGCTCCTGTGCCTTGCTCTCACTGCCCTCGCCGCTCCCGCCGCTGCCCAGGAACCGAAGAAGCGGATCGTCAACGTCGGCGGGGGCCCGGGGGAGATGGCCGCGATGACCGCCGGCTGGCCGAAGCCCGCCACGAAGGCCGCCATGACGGACGCCGACCGCTCCGCCTCCCTCGACGCGTTTCTCGAGGAGATGACCCGGAAGGACCTCTTCTCGGGCGTCGTCGTGGCGGCGCGCGCGGGCAAGCCGGCCTACCGGAAAGCGTTCGGCCTCGCGAGCCGCGAGTGGAACGCGCCGAACCGGCCCGACACCCTCTTCAACATCGGGTCGATCGACAAGACGCTCACGCAGCTCGCGATCAAACTCCTCGTGAAGGACGGAGCGTTCTCGCCCGCCGACACGGTGGCGCGCGTCCTCCCGGACTACAAAGGCGCCGGCGCCGAGCGCATCACACTCAAGCAGCTCCTCGACCACACGTCGGGAATGGGGGACATCTTCGGTCCCGCGTGGCAGAAAATGCCACGGAACAAGCTGAGGTCGATCTCGGACTACCGTCCGCTGTTCGAGAACGAGCCGCTTCGGTCCGAGCCGGGGGCGCAGCAGTCGTATTCGAACGCGGGCTACGTCCTCCTCGGCCTCGTCGTCGAGAAGGCGGCCGGCAAACCGTACGACGTCTTCGTGAAGGAGCGGATCCTCGATCCTCTGGGAATGAAGAGCACGGGCTTCCTGGAGTCCGACGCGATCGTCCCGAACCGCGCGACGGGCTACACCCACCGCGGACCGGCGGGTCCGCTCGAGACGTTCCACGCGAACATCCACCTGATGCCGGGCAAGCCCTCGAGCGCGGGAGGCGGCGATTCGACGGCCGACGACCTGGTCCTCCTCGGCGAAGGGCTCCGCAAGGACACGCTCTCACTCGGAAACCCGCAGCCCGACGGCGGGATGGGGATGGCGGGCGGCATTCCCGGCGCGAACGCCGCTCTCGAAGTCTGCGCGAAGGGAGTCACGGTCGCGGTCGTCTCGAACCTCGACCCGCCCTCCGCCGAGTACGTCGCGGATCAGACGCGGAAGCTCTTCGCCTGCGGGGGGGACTGAAGAGAAAAGCCCTGCAAATCCCTGAAGAAACTTTTCCGCGGCGGAACCACATTGACAGCGTGAGTGCTGCCGACCGTCGGTAGCGCGGCACGGCACGGTTTCCGCCAAGTCCTTCAGGAGAAAACACATGCTTCGAAAATTCGTGGTCCTCGCGGCGCTCAGCCTGGCCCTGGCCGGCTGGGCGTCCGCGGCCAAGCCCGGCGCGAGCCCGACCGTCTCGATCATGACGCAGAACCTGGACGACGGTACGGACCTGACATATGTCATTGCGGCGCTCACCGGGCAGATCCCTCTCTCCGCCGAGCAGGCCGTCGACCTCACCTATCTGGAGCTCCATGCAGGCGACTTCGAGAAACGAGCGAGATTCCTTGCAAGGAATATCGCCGACAGGGCGCCGGAGGTCATTGCCCTCCAGGAGGCCGTTCTCTGGCGCGTCGGACCCACCCCTGAAAGCGCAACGGACGTCCTTTTCGACCAGCTCGACCTGCTCCTCTCAGCGCTAAGGAAGAACAAGGTCCCCTACGACGTCGTTGCCACGGTCACCATGCTCGACTTGGCTCTGCCAGGAGACAAGATCGGCGGCGCGCTCCGATTCACCGACAGGAACGCGATTCTCGTCCGTTCCGACCTTCAACGGCCCGGGTTCTTCATCTCGAACGTCCAGTCCGACACTTTCACGGCGACGTTCGACGTTTTCGGCTTTCCGGTTCCTGCGGGATGGATCTCGGCGGACATCCACACAGGGACCAAGGTGTTTCGTCTCTTCACGACGCACCTGCAAACACCAATCGCAGAAATTGACGCGGCGGCCGCCGTGCAGCTCAAACAGGCTGATGAGCTGATCGCGTTGGCTAACAGCACCGCGATTCCGGTGGTGATCTGCGGCGACTTCAACTCCGACGCAAGTAACGCCGGCCCCTCCGTGGACGACACGCTGACCGTCGGTAACATCGAAGCGTCGGGGTACGCGGACGTCTGGCCCTTCACGCACCGCCCCCGTGATCTCGGGCTGACCTGGCCGCTCTTCCTGGAAGATCAGTTCCCCGGTGGCGGGCTCCCGCCGCCCTTCTTCGCGGATTCGGAACCGTTCGAGCGCATCGACCTCTTCTTCTCGAAGAACATCGAGGTCCGCGGCTCGAGCCTCGTGATCACCCCGGTCCCCGGCGGGTTCAAGGCACCCCCGTTCGCCTCGGACCATGCCGGCGTGATCGCGACGTTCAAGCCGTAGGCGGGAATCCGGTCACGTAGGGCAGGCGCCTGGCCAGCTCCTCGACCGCTTCGAAGCGGTCGAGGAGCATCGAGGTCCCGTCCCAGTGCCCGGACAGGAACGCCTCGCGCGCGTTTTGGGGAATCGACACGGGAAACGTCTTCCCCTCCGCGACGAGCGTGCCCGACTCGAGGTCGAGAGAGAACGCGGCTTTCGAATCTTCCTCCACGAGCTGCTGCAGCTGCTGGACGCTTTCGCGCGGCAGCGCCACGCACGGGAGGCCGATCGCGACGGAGTTTCCGAAGAAGATCTCCGAGAACGACTCGCCCACGACGGCGCAGATCCCGCCGCGAAAGAGCGCCTGCGGCGCGTGCTCGCGCGAGGAACCGCAGCCGAAGTTCCGGTTCACGAGGAGGATGCGCGCGCCCCAGAAGCGCGCGTCGTCAAAGGGGTGCTTCTCGCCCTTCGCTTTCAGCGAGAGCCGGTCGTCCTCGAACGCGTGCGCGCCGAGCCCCTCGAACGTGATCGAGACGAGGAATCGCGCCGGGATGATCCGGTCCGTATCGACGTCGTCGCCGCGCAGAGGAAGCGCGGTGCCCGAGACGCGGCGGATCGCAGAAAGCGTCATCGCGCCCCTCCGAGGAGCGGCCGCACGTCGGCCACCTCGCCCGCCAGCGCCGCCGCCGCGACCATCGCGGGGCTCATGAGCAGCGTGCGGCCCGTCGGGCTCCCCTGCCGGCCCTTGAAGTTCCGGTTCGACGACGACGCGCACACCTCGCGCCCCTCGAGCCGGTCGGGATTCATCGCGAGGCACATCGAGCAGCCCGCGCCGCGCCATTCGAAGCCCGCGTCGCGAAACACCGCGTCGAGGCCCTCCGCTTCCGCGGCCAGCCTGACGGCGTTCGAGCCCGGGACCGCGAGCGCCTTGACGCCCTTCGCGACCCTTCGCCCCTTGACGACGCGCGCGGCCTCACGGAGGTCCGAGAGGCGCCCGTTCGTGCACGACCCGATGAACGCGACGTCGATCTTCGTGCCGGCGATCGTTTCGCCGCCCGCAAATCCCATGTACTCGAGAGCCTCGACAATCTGGACACGCGCTTCGGGCGCGGCGTCGGCGGCCTTCGGCACGCGGCCCGTGACGCCCGCGCTCTGGGCCGGGTTGATGCCCCATGTCACGTGCGGCTCGAGGGCCGAGCCGTCCAGCGTCATACGATCGTCGTACGCGGCTTCCGGGTCCGAGGCCATCGAGTCCCACCACACGACGGCCCGCTCCCACGCGTCGCCCTTCGGCGCGGCCGGGCGCCCTTTCAGGTACGCGAACGTCACGGCGTCGGGGTTCACGTAACCCGCGCGCGCACCGCCCTCGATCGACATGTTGCAGAGCGTCATCCGCTCGTCCATCGACATGCGCTCGACCGCCTCGCCGCCGTACTCGTACGCGTAGCCGACGCCGCCCTTGACGCCGAGGAGCCGGATGATCGCAAGGATGACGTCCTTGGCGTAGACGCCCGGAGCGAGACGCCCCGTCACGTCGATGCGGCGGAGCTTCATGGGATCCATCGCGAGGCACTGGGAGGCGAGGACGTCCCTCACCTGCGAGGTCCCGATCCCGAACGCGAGCGCGCCGAACGCGCCGTGCGTGGACGTGTGGCTGTCGCCGCAGGCGATCGTCATACCCGGCTGCGTTAGGCCGAGCTCCGGACCGATCACGTGGACGATGCCCTGCTCCATGGACCCGAGGTCGTAAAGCGGGACGCCGAAGTCGCGGCAGTTCCGCTGCAGCGACGTCAGCATCTCCTCGGCCTGTGCGTCGGCAAAGGGGCGCGCCAGGCTCAGCGTCGGGATGATGTGGTCGACCGTCGCCACGGTGCGCGACGGGAACGGCACCTTCCACCCGCGCGCCCGCAGCATTTCGAAGGCCTGCGGGCTCGTGACTTCGTGGACAAGGTGCAGGCCCACGAAGAGCTGCATCTGCCCGGTCGGGAGCTTCCGAACCGAGTGGAGATCCCAGACCTTCGAAAGCAGCGTCGCCGGCATCGCTTTCAGCGTAGCAGAGGGCCGGCGTTAAGCCGTTTGCATCAGGCGGGCTTCCGGGGCGGCTCCCAGATTGATCTCAGGCATTCGCCTGCGAGAGGAGCCCGTCATGACGAAACTTCTTCGGAACTCGACCCGGCCCGCCGTCACGGTCCAGGAGACGGCGACTGTCGAAGCCGCCGTCAAGACCATGGTGCGAGAACGAATCGGCGCCGTGGTCGTGCTCAAGGGCAAGAAGATGACGGGAATCTTCTCGGAGCGCGACATCCTCGACAAGATCATCCTCGCGAAGCGTGACCCGGCGAAGACGCCTGTCTCGGCGGTCATGACGTCGCCGGTTCAGTACGTCTCAGGCAGCGTCCAGGATGCGGAGGCGGCCTCGACGATGGCCGCGAGCCACATCCGCCATCTCCCGATCCTCGACGAGAAGAAGAAGGTCGTCGGGATGGTCTCGCTGCGTGGCGTCATGGAGGAGCGAATTTCGGACCTCGAGCACGAGGTGAACGTCCTCGAGGCCTACCTCGGCTACGACGGCGTCGCGGGCTGACGGCGGGCTCAACCCAGGTCGGCCTCGAGCGTGTCGACGAGGGCGACGTACTTCTTCTTCGCGTCTTCCTTCGACACGCCCTTCTTTTTCGTCCAGGCGTCGAACTTCGCGCGGCCCTTCAGGTCGAGCATGCCCGGCCGCGAGCCGGAGACGTCGCCCTCCGTGGCCTGCTTGTAGAACGCGTAGAGCTCGAGGAGCTGGTCGTTGCTCGGGCGATTCGAGAGCTTCTCGACGCGCGACTTGGCGTCGTCGAACTTGTCCGCGGCACCGGATCCCTTCTTGGCGGCCATGGTTTCTCCTGTCGAATGGCCGGCATCATAAAACGGCCCCTGCCGGCGGCGTCCATAATCCCGCCGTGCGCACGGCCCTGCTGCAGATGAATCTCGCCTGGGAGGACTGGCAGGCCAACCACGCCCGCGCCGCGAAGCTCCTCAAGCGCGCCGCCGACGGCGGCGCGGACCTCGCCCTCCTGCCCGAGATGTTCGCGACCGGCTTCTCGATGGACGGCGCGAAAATCGCGCAGCCTCCGGGCGGCCCGACGGAACGCTGGCTGCAGGCCCTGGCGCGCGGCCTCGGCCTTCACGTCATCGCCGGGCTGGCTGAGACCGGCGTCCCGGGTGGACGGCCCGTCAACAACGCGCTCCTCGTCACACCCGACGGCGACGTCTTGCGCTACACGAAGCTCCACCCGTTTTCGATGGCGAACGAGGACGAACACTACGCCGCCGGAGCGAAGATCGTCACGTGGGAGATCGCGGGCGCGCGCGTCACGCCGCAGATCTGTTACGACCTCCGCTTCCCCGAGCCCTTCCGTCTCGCGGCCGGCGATACCGACGCCTTCGTCGTCATCGCGAACTGGCCCGAGCGCCGCCGCGCGCACTGGCAGACGCTGCTCCGCGCGCGCGCGATCGAGAACCTCTGCTACGTCCTCGGCGTCAACCGCGTCGGCGAGGACGGCGGCGGAAATGCGCACGTCGGCGACTCCGCCGCGATCTCGCCGTGGGGCGAGACGCTTTTGAGCGCCGCCGGAGTCGAGACGGTCCTCCTCGTGGACGTCGATCCGGCCCAGGTGAGAGACGCGCGCGCGAAGCTGCCGGCGCTCGCCGATCGAAGGCCCGACCGCTACCAGCGCTGACACGGGCCCGCGCCCGTCAGGCGATCTCGACCGGTATCGACAGGCTCAGCACGGCTTCGGGCCTGCAAGCCCCGTCCCCGCAAGCCCGGTAGCGCACGCTGACGATCAGGGCCCTCTCTCCTTTCGCCGCCTTCTCGGAGACGGAGAAAGAAAGATTTGCTTCGAAGGTCCCGTGCCAGCCTGAGGAAGCCTCTCCAGTCGTGTCTTCGATGCTCGCAGGCACGGGCAGGAAGACTTCTTCGAAGGTGAATTCGGAGCCGCCCGTCGGCTCAACGCGCAGCCCGTCGGGCCCCTGCAGATGCCACCCCGCCGCGACGTGGAACACGAGCGTGAAGTGCAATGTCTTCGCGCGTGGCGCCTGAAGCATCGAAGGGTACGTCACGCGGAACGCGCCCTCGGCGGATGTCTTCTCGGCACGCTCCGTCGCTCCCCTGACCGCTCCTTTGGCCTCTCCCCTATTCTCCTTCAAAGAAAAATCACCTGCGCCCAGCTCCACTGTCGGTCGCGCAACTCCAGGAGTGTCCGCGAGAGCGAGCAAACCGTACTGGTCCTCGAACTCCAGGAGCGTCTCGTACGCGAAGTACCAGGACTCCGTGCCGTGCGGCGATCGCGCCATCAGCCACGCGACCTCGTCGACGGCCCTGCGGGCCTCCCGCGCGAGCTCGGCATCGCCCGTCCTCAGCGCGAGGCGTGCGAGCGCCCACGCGGCGGCGCCGGAAGACGACGGCGTCGCCTTGTCGAAGAAGTCCCGCGCGTTCACGAGAAGCACTTCGTTTCCCTCGCCCGAGAACGCGAAGCCGGGACCGTCCTTGCGCTCGAAGCGCGCGCGCATCGAGGCCGCCGCCGCGACCGCCTCGTCCTGCCACACGCCCGGACCGCCCTCGTCGTCCGCTTCCGCGAGGTCCAGGAGGGCATGGACGAGGAACGCCTCGTCCTCGAGAAACGCGGGGATCTTCGCGACGCCGTCCTTCCAGGTACGCTGGAGCCGCCCTCCGGCTTCGCGGCAGTCCTCGAGAAGGAAACGCGCGCCCGCGCGGGCGGCGTCGAGGTAGCGCACCTCGTTGAGGATCCGGCCTGCGACCGCGAGCCCCGAGACCGCGAGCGCGATCCAGCCGGCGATGCGCTTGTCGTCGAGCGCCGGGGGAATCCGCTTTGCTCGCGCGTCGAGAAGCCGGGCGCGAAGCGGCGCGAGCCGATCTTCCGCACCCGGAGTAGAGGAAATTTTCTTAGAAAGGTGAAGAACGCTGGCGCCGGTGCGGTGGCCGGTCGCTTCCTCGGAGAAGTTGCCGCCCTCCCGAACCCCATACCATTCGCAGAAGTCTTCTCCTGGGTCCTTTCCGAGAATCTCCCGGATCTCGCTCGGGTCCCAGCAGAAAAATCTTCCCTCTTCTCCCTCCGAATCCGCGTCCGTCGACGCGTAGAACCCGCCTTCGGGCCCCGTCATCTCGCGGAGGAGGTAGTCCGCCGTCTCGCGCGCGACTTGCGCGAAGAGGTCGTCCCCGGTCAACGCCCACGCGCGCGCGTACACCCCGAGGAGCTGGGCGTTGTCGGTGAGCATCTTCTCGAAATGCGGGAGGAGCCAGTGCGCGTCGGTGGAGTAGCGATGAAAGCCTCCGCCGAGGTGGTCGCGAATGCCGCCGAGGGCCATCGCCTCGAGCGTGGCCTCCGCCATCGCCAGCGCCGCCGCGTCCCCGCCCGCCCCGCGGCGGAGGAGCCACGCGAGCGCGAGATGCGGCGGGAACTTCGGCGCATCGCCGAAGCCGCCGTTGTCCGCGTCGAAGAGGCGCGACAGCGCGCTTCCGAGGAGGCCAAGGCTCCCGGGCGAAAGAGGCTCGGACGCGCCTCGCGCCGTCATGCCGGACGCCCCGCCACCGGACGCTGCCGCCACCTCGGCCGCGATCTCGCCCGCGCCGCTCTCGAGGTCGGCTCGCTTCTCGCGCCACGCCGCCTCGAGCCTCTTGAGGAGCGTGAGAAACCCCGGACGCCCGCGCCGGTCGTCGGGCGGAAAATACGTCCCGGCGAAGAACGGCTTGCGGTCGGGCAGGAGGAACGCCGACAGCGGCCAGCCCCCGCGCCCCGAGGTGAGCTGGACGGCCGTCATGTAGACGTCGTCCACGTCCGGACGCTCCTCGCGGTCCACCTTGATGCTGACGAAATGCGCGTTCAGGAACCGCGCGATCTCCTCGTTTTCGAAGGACTCTCGCTCCATGACGTGGCACCAATGACACGACGAATACCCGATCGACAGGAAGACGGGCCGGTCCTCGCTTCGCGCCTTCGCGAACGCCTCCTCGCCCCACGGGTACCAGTCCACGGGGTTCTGCGCGTGCTGGCGGAGGTAGGGGGAGGATTCGAGAGCGAGACGGTTGGGCATCGTCGTAGCATCTCATCATGCGCAAGGTCGACTACGGGATCGACGCCCCCGGCGTCGTGCGGAATCTCTTCGTGATCGGGGGACTCCTGCTCGCCGGGCTCGTCTTCGGGCCCGCGAGCGTGGGACCGTTCCCGATCGGCAGAGCGAGCGTGACCCTCGGCCTGCGCGGGATGTTCGCGGGCGGGGCCGTCTCCTGCCTGCTCGGCGGCGCCCTCATGATCCTCTACGCCGAAGTCGGCAAGTTCCGCCACCGCGACCGGATGCTCGCGATGCTCCCGTGGACCGGCAGCGAGAACGTCCTCGACGTGGGCACCGGGCGCGGGCTGCTTGCAATCGGCGCGGCGAAGAGGCTCACGGGGGGCCGCGTCGTGGGAATCGACATCTGGAACGCATCGGACCTCACGGGGAACACCGCCGACGCGTTCCTCGAGAACGCGGAAGTCGAGGGCGTGGCCGAGAGGGTCGAAGTGCGGAACGCCGACGCGCGCCGCATGCCGTTTCCGGACGCGTCCTTCGACGTCGTGCTGTCGAACGTCTGCCTCCACAACATTCCCAACGCGTCGGGCCGGGCCGAGGCCTGCCGCGAGATCGGGCGCGTGCTGCGGCCGGGGGGCGTCGCCCTGATCTCGGACTTCCGCGACACGGCCCTCTACGCGGCCGCGTTCCGGGAGGCGGATTTCGTCGTCGAGAGGTCCGGCCTCGGTCTCTTCGACACCTATCCGCCGATGCGCATCGTGACGGCGCGAAAGCCCGCCGTTTGAATCAGACGGGCGACTTTCCGACGCGGCGCCAGACCTCGTAAAGGAGCGCGCCGAGGGGCGTACCGATCGGCCGGCTCTGCGGGATACAGACCGACAGCCGCGCGGACGACTCGGCGAGGAAGTAGACGCCGAGAAAGAGGACCGGTGTCGGAAGGGACGCCCCGCCGCCGAGCGACGAAGCGAAGAGGAGGATCAGGCAGGTCCACCCGAAGATCCAAAGCGGGACGGCCGACGCGAGCGTGAGCACCCAGCCGGGGACGTTGTATTCCTTCTCGAGCCGCTCCTGGACGGCGGCCGGAAGGTGGCCCGCAAGCGGCGCCGCGAGAAGCAGAGCGGTCCGCCCTTCGACCCGCCGAGCGGCCGCGCGCCTCTCGTTCACGCGCTCGGCCTCCGTGCGGTCGTCGTACGCCGCGAGCACGCGGATCGCGTGGCGCTCGTCCCATATCGCGAGGGTGTACAGGTGGCTCCCGTCCGCGCGGATTTCGAGACTTTCGACCTCGAAGAGCTGCTCCTCCCAGCGCACGCACGTGCCAGGATGCTCGGCCGCCGTGGGTCCCCCCTGACTGCGCGCACGCCACCCCTTGGGCTCGGCGCAGGCGAGGAGGATTCTCCCTTCCCGCGCATCCGCGATCCGGTCCCGGCCGA
Source organism: Acidobacteriota bacterium (assembly GCA_039934255.1). Taxonomy (GTDB): domain Bacteria; phylum Acidobacteriota; class Thermoanaerobaculia; order UBA5066; family UBA5066; genus Fen-183. The sequence continues at coordinate 20,253 of JBDTML010000031.1, forward strand.
TCGGGCGTGGCATTGCCGACAAGCTTACGGCGGGCGGGCGTCCGCGGCGATAGACTGTCCGCCATGAGACTGGTCACGTTCTTTCCCGCGGAGGGCGATGCCTCGGTCTCCGGCATCTTCGCGGCGCCTCGGCCGCGCCTCGGGGCGTTCATCGGGGAGGACCGCATCCTCGATTTTGCGCGCGCCGACGCGGCGTTCGCGAAGGTCGGGATGCTCGACCTTCTCGAGCGCAGCGCCGAGCTCCTGCCGCGCGCGCGTTCGCTGGAAGCGATGGCCTCGGAGCTGCCGCGAGAGGCGTTCCTCTCCGAGAGCGAAGTCACGCTGCTCGCGCCGATCCCGCGCCCGGTCTCGATCCGAGACGGGTACGCGTTCCGCCAGCACGTCGAAACGGCCCGCCGGAACCGAGGCCTCGCAATGATTCCCGAATTCGACGCCTTCCCCGTCTTCTACTTCACGAACGCGCTCGCGGTCGTCGGGCCCGGCGAGCTCCGCGTCGGCGGGCGGCGCCTCGACAAGCTCGACTTCGAGCTCGAGGCCTTCTGTGTCATCGGAAAGCGCGTCACGAATCCGACGCTCGAGGAAGCGGACGACGCCATCGCCGGGTACGGAATCATGAACGACTTTTCCGCCCGTACCCTTCAGATGGAAGAGATGAAGCTCAACCTCGGCCCCGCCAAAGGTAAGGACTTCGCGACGGGCCTCGGCCCGTGGCTCGTCACGAAGGACGAGCTGAAGGACCGCCTCTCGTCGTCGCCGAAAGGCAACGTCCTGAGGGCGCGGATGACCGCGACAGTCAACCACGTGCCGGTCTCGGACGGAGACGTCTCCCAGATGAACTGGACGTTCGCCGAGATCGTCCGACACGCCGCCGACGGCGTCACGCTCGAGCCCGGTGAGGTGATCGGCTCGGGCACGGTCGGGACAGGCTGCTTCCTCGAGTTGAATGGCTCGAAGGTCACGCGCGACCAGTGGCTGAAACCGGGCGACGTCGTGAGCCTCACGATCGAAGGGCTCGGTACGCTCACGAACACCATCGTCGAAGATCCCGCCAAGTGACGGCCGCCGCGATCTCTCCCGCGGACGACCTCGCCTCCCTTTACGCGTTCAACTCCTGGGCTAACGCGCGCGTCCTCGAGACGCTGAGAGCGGTGCCCGAGGCCGATTACGTATTGGAGCAGGGCGGCGGCTGGCCCTCGCTGCGGGCCACGTTCGTCCACCTCGCGGGCGCCACGGACGCGTGGGCCGAGCGCTTCACCGGCCGCGACGCCACGCGCCTCGCGACGATCGAAGAGCTGCCGGGCCTCGAAGACGCGGCGCGGGTGCTCCTCGCCGCCGAGGAAAAGCACAGGCGTCTCCTGCCGGCGTTCACGCCGGAACGCCTCGCGGGATCCTTCACGTGGAAGAACCTCAAGGGCGAGGCGAAGACCGCTCCTTTCTGGGCGGTCGTCCGGCACGTCGTGAACCACCAGACGTACCACCGGGGGCAGATCGCGGCGATGGTGCGGCGCCTCGGCCACACGCCGAAGTCGACCGACATGGTCGTCTGGGGAATCGAAATCCTCGTCGGCGCCTGAGTCCGCTCTCCGCCTTACAATCGCGTAAAGATGCCTTCCCTGGAACAGTCGTTCTTTGACCGCTGGCTTCGGCGCGGCATCATCTCGAGCATGGGACTCGGCTTCACGATTCCCTATTTCCGCCTCCTGAACCGCGTCCACGTGAAGGGCGATCGGATCATTGAAACGCTTCCGCGCAAGAACGTCGTCTTCCTCTCGAACCACATGACGTACTTCATGGAGGCGTTCGCGTTCTTCGACCTTGTGTACGTTCGGCATCACCTGCCGCTCGAGGACCCATTCGTACGCTTCTCGGCCGCGACGGAGACGATGAAGCAGAACCCTCTGACGCAGCTCTTCACGAAGGCCGGTGGCGTGACGTTCCGGCGCAGCTTTCGCGAGGGCGGCAAGGAGGTGAAACGCGGGGCGGATTTCGAGGGCATCGCGAAGGTGGAGGAGGCGATCGCGGACGGCTGGCTTCTGCACTTCCCCGCCGGCACGACACAGAGGGGCGCGCCGCTGCGTCCCGGCGTCGCACAGCTTCTCCACCGGACGAAGGCGATCGCGGTTCCCGTGCGCGTGGACGGCTTCCGCGACCTGCTCCTCTACAAGCAGCTCCCGGGCAAGATCCTCCAGAGATGCCACCTGAACCTGCACCCGCCGATGGAGCTCGACGGATTTTA
>JBDTML010000032.1:0-5628 GCA_039934255.1 Acidobacteriota bacterium
CGCCTGGAGCACCTCGCCGAGTTCCATGTGGGCGACGCCCAGCCAGTAATAGGGGTCGTAGAGGTCCACCGTGTATCGGCTCGCGCCGAAGTGCTGCCGCGCGTGCGTGTGCCCAGTGGCCAGCGCGTCGTTCATCTTCTGGATGACGAGAGGCCAGTCTTTCCGCTGCGCGGCGGCCTGTCCCGACTGATACGCCTTCACGGCCGCGTCGGGGGGTAGAATCACCTGCGCGGACAGCGGGCCCGTGAGGGCGACCAGCAAGGCGGCGATCACCCCCGTGGATCCGGTCCCACGTGGGATGGTGAGCGTGCCGTGACACTCCCAAGAGCGCATCGAGGGGGATTCTAGAGAAGGATGAGTTCGAACTCCCGGCTTTCGCGATCGGTCCTTGGAGCGGCTCTGCTCGGAGCCCTGGCGGCCGCATGGGCGCCGGGCGCTCGCGGCGCGGCCTGTCCCGTCCCGACCCCCGTTCTGACAGGACCGGCAGGTGTCCAGGCCGGGGAGTCGTATTCCCTCTCGTGGACGAACGTCCTCACGGCCCCGACGACCCAGAACGCGGACTACTACGTCGTCGAGCGCTCCCAGGACGCGGGCTTCGCGTCGGGCGTCGATCAGACCGTCACCGTGCGATCGGCGATCACGTTGACGCCCGGCGCGGCGAGCGCGAAGATTCTCTACCACCGGATCGTCGTCAAGTCGTCCTGCGCCGCAGGCTCGTCGCCCGCCGGAACGGCCGCCATCGTGTCGAACGTCCTCGCCGTGCCGGTGAAGTCCGTCTGCGACGTTCCGCCGTCCGTCGGGGAACTCGTCTCGACCCCGGCGAATCCGCCCGCCTTGTCCACGTGGGTCGTCACCTGGAATACGCTCGGCCTCGGTGCGGGACCCGGCGGCGGACTGACCGGCCTGAAGTTCCGCATCCGCGAGACCTCCGCCTCCTCGCTCAACGCGAGCGAATGGGTCGTGGAGGGAGGCGCGTCGTCTTTCACGGGCGCTCCGGGGGACTATGTGTATCAGGTGCGCGCCGAAGCGACCTGCGGGTCGGTCGGACCATGGTCTCCCGCGCTCCGCGTGACCGTGGGAAACGTCCTGAGGCCGGCCCTCCAGCTCGTCTCCGAGCCCGCGCCGATCGCGGCGCTCGTCCCCCCGCCCGGTACCCGCCTCACGACCACCTTCACCGTGCGCAATGGAGGCACGGATCCGATCCTCGTCCGCGTGAAACCGGACGACAGCGGATTCGTCGTCAGCCCGGACTCTTTCTCGCTCGCTTCGAATGCGTCGCAAACGATCGGGGTGACGTCGCTCTACGTCACGGCGCTCGTGCGTCCCGTGCACGCCTCGATCACGCTCACGGCGGGGGATACGCTCCTCACGGTGCCCGTCGACTGCATGATCGCGGCCGAACCGTCGAAGGCGAAGGTGGTCTGGAGCGGTCCGGCTGCGGACGTCGACCGGGACGGCAGCCCGATCCTCCACGCGATCGTCAATCCGTCGGATTTCGCCGTTCCCTTCGTCGCCACCGTGCGCGCACCCTGGCTCTCCGTGGCGTCTCTCGACGGGCTCCAGTGGGACCGCCCGCTCGGCGCACGCGAGACGCGCACGATCCGGATCGTCGTGGATCGCGCGAAGAGGCGCTCGGGCACGGGAAGCGAAGTGGGTGCGGTCGCGCTCGCCACGGTCGGCTTTCCGGACAGCCCGGAGTCGATTCTCGTGACGGACGACGGTCCCGCGCTCGCGCCGGCCGCCACGGGAGCGGGCGCGACGCCCGCGGCCGCGGCACGCACGCGGCTTCTCTACGCCGCCTTCCCGAACGCGATCGACGCGCGGAGCGTCGGCCGCTACGCGGCGGACCTGTGGCTCACGAACTCCGACGCCGTGACGCCGGTGCTCGTCTCCCTGTTGTTCAACCCCGTGGGGGCGCCGGGGGACGGTTCGGCCCTTCGCCGCTACGACATCACTCTCGGCCCGGGCGAGACACGCCGCTACCGCAACGTGGTGGGAACGTTCCTCGGCTCGGAGGGCGCGTTTACCGTCGAGGTGCGCTCGGCGGCGCCGACGCTCACGGCGACGGCTCTCGTCAACAACCGGCCCCTGCCGGCCACCGTGGCGGGACGGAATGCCTCGCGCCCGACGCTCGCGGGCACTCCGCCGGCGACCGGACAGTTCGGCTTCGAGATGCGCCCGACGATTCCAGGCGAGGGCGTGAAGCAGAGCGATCCTCTGTACTGGGTGTCCGGCCTCGCGCACGACGCGAACCGCCGGTCGAACCTGCTCCTCCTCGAGACGTCGGGCTACGACACGAAGATCCTGGTCGAGTTGTTCGACCTGAACGGCATTCCGGTCCTGAGAAACGGCGCCATCGTCAGTATCGAGAGAACGATTCCGGCGAACTCGACGGTCCAGCTCTTCGACGACGCGGACCTCTTCGACACGTCGCCTCTCGCGAACTCTTATGCCTACGCCCGGATCACCTGGAAGGACAACAGTGTTGCCGATCCCGTAGGCGGGGCGCGCGGATCCGTGGTTGGGATGGCGACGGTCATCGATAATCGCACACAGGACTCGTCGCTCCACGTCGGCGTCTCTTCGAACGGGCTGAATCCGTTGAAGGGGGCATCTTCGAGCGCCGGCGTGTCGCGTGGGGCCTACTCGGCCGTGCCCTTCGCCGGCGCTCCGCCTTCGCTCTCCTTCCCCGCGGTCCACGCGGGCGGCGCCCCGCTCGAAGACGGTTCGAAGCCGTTCTGGCGGACGCGCGTCACGCTAACGAACACATCCACCTCGACCGCTCACAATGTGAAGCTGAAATACGTCGATAACAACTCGAACACGATCACGTCGGCGATTCAGCCGCTTCCCGCGCGCGCCGTCGTCGCCTTCGAGGATCTGCTCGAAGAATTCTTTGGCCTACCGCCCCTCGCGAGCACCTTCGGTCACATCGAGATCGAGAACGTGATGAACACGGACGGCACGTGCTGCAAGGAAGGCTGGGCGGACGTGGACGTGCAGACCGAGGCGTACACCGTGTCGCCCTCGACCGGCGTCGGAGATTTCAAGACCGGCATGGAGGGCTATTCCTACCGGCACGGCTACTCCTCGTTCCAGTCGAACCTCGGGACGATGTCCTTCGACGGCGCGGAGAGCTCGTCGGCCTATCGCACGAACCTCATCCTGAACGAGGTCGTCGGTTCGTACTGCGACGTCGTCGTCGCGGCCTACCTGCCTGGGTCGTTCGTGCCGATCGCGACCGCCTCGAGGCGCATCGCACCGAACGGCTACGTTTCAGAGGAGCTCTTCCGCAGCGTCCTCGGCCTCAACCTCTCCGAGCTCACCGACGTGCGCATCGTCGTGCGGCAGGTCGGCGGCGACGGCGTGTTCCTGGCTTTCGCCTCGAAAATCGACGTCGTATCGGGCGACCCGGCCAACATCTTCCTGCGCCCGGCGTCGGCCGGCACGGGGCGCTAATGAACGGTGCGTTCAGGTTCTCAGGCCCTAGCAGGCTCTTGACGAAGGGCCTGATTCTGGAGCCGAGGGTGAGAGAGGAAACTCTCGGCACGAGGAGAAGGCTGGGGGCGGAGCTTTCGGCCCTCGATTTTCTGTGCTCTTGATTCGCCGCTTTCGAGCGAATCGAGAGATTCGGAACGTTCGGATCAGCCCATTGCGGGCTGGAGGCGTGCGATTCGCAGAAGTTGTAGGCAATCATCACCGAGACATGTGGGCGCGACGCGCTTGAGAACTCGAAATCGTGTCTAGCCAGCCCGCCGACGCCCCAACCAAAGATCTCTTCGACCTTCTTTCGGATTCGCTGCCTGACTTCGGCCTCCAGCTGCCTCTGGCGATTGTTCGAGAAGGTCGGTGGGGCGTACGCCGGAGAAAGGCCCGGCATGTCCAGAACCAGCAGAGGAAAACGTCCTACCTGAGCCCTTCGCAGAGGACCCGCTCGCTCCTCACGCTGTGGAGCGCGATCAGGATCTGGGACTTCAAGAGCATTTTCGGACGACGTCGACGGGCCACCTCGATCCAAATCCAGCTTTGCCAGCTTAGGCTCAAGGTGCCCGCCTCGTCCGCCAGCTGCGTGACTCTTCGGATCGGGGGGTCGCGAGCCACGAACTCCCGGGGCGTCGTCGTCGCCGCCACGCATCCACACAAATTGCTTTCACGTTGCTGTCGTCAGGGCCTTGCGAGCCCCTTTCGATCGACTGTTTCAGCAGCTTCCTAGGGGGTTCCCCTCCACCTCGTTGCTTAGCGAGCATGAAACGCCAGGGCCGCTGGCGTATGGTGTGTTTGCATCATGGCACTTGCCGGTGAACGCACCCCATCTTAAAAGTGAGAGGCGCCTGATGCTAAAACACTTGCTTTGTGCAATCACAGCTCTTTTCTGTCTTGCCGCGACAAAAGCTGACGCTCAAGGTGGATTCGGAAGCTATTCGCGGGAATACAACAACAGCCATACTACCTTTACCTACGAAGTGAACGGCGCCCCTCCTAACGTATGCGGAGATATCCACACCCTGCGACGCTATCCGCCGGGGGAGTGGGCATGGGTCGTCAGTGCAACCTGGATCTGTACTGACGCCAGCGGACATGCCGTTAAGGGGCCCTGGACCTGCTCGCAAGATCAATCGGACAACTACACATATATCTCATGGCCCGACGGCTCAAACGCGACGGGTGTGTACCCTGCGCCAAACCACTACTGTCAGCTGTCGGCGCCTTTCATGATTCAGACCGGCGACTACGGTACTCCACCGGTCTCAGTCCATGGATATATGGGAAGTGATCCGGCGCCCGGGTTCGATTTTAGCTTCAACGGCTGGTCTACGCTCTCCGCAACGTACCAGAACTACGACACTCAATTGTACTATAGTCCGATTTCGAATTGCTTTTGTTCGAGTACTCCGGTAATGTTGTTTGGTACGACGGCGCCTACAGTTGGCAACGACGTGAATTGGTCGGTGGCAGCACCGCCTCTGACTGCCCACACGTCGGGCCAATACACGTACCGGGTGCGCGCAAATGACGCGCAGGGTGACGTAACGGGCATGGGGGCCTACACAGTGGTGGTGCATTAGGTGACGAGCGGCGCTGACGAGCGGCATGAGTCTCCTGACAAGCCGGCAAATGTCGTCGCGTCGAGAGTCAAAGAGCTAGCTTAGCCTAGTTCCCCGTAACAGTTGAAGTGCGGCCAGCATCAGAATCAGTCGCGCCCGGAGGGCGTCGTCGCTCCGCAGCCGTCGCGGTCGGCATCGGGCTTCAAGCGCTTCTCGTTCCGATTTCGTCGGAGAGAGAACTTCGTGAAGCATGCCTCTCAAACGCAAGTACACAGCTATTTGTTTCACCGTTACGGAACACGAGTAGGGTTCTGAGGACATGCGCTGACGGAGGGGCGGGAAGCAGCGAGGCGCAAACGCGTGCGGTGTTATTGTCAGTTCCAGGCGTCGTCGGCGCGAGGGGGTAGAAGTAGTTGGCCGGCATCGTCGAACGCATCGCCCATTTCCGCATCCTGAAGCGTATCGGCCGGGGCGGCATGGGAATCGTCTACCAGGCGGTCGACGAGCGCGACGGCCGCACGGTCGCCCTCAAGGTCATTCGCGAGGCGGAGGCGCCGGGAGACGAGTCGGCGGCGCACCTCAG
>JBDTML010000033.1:0-2275 GCA_039934255.1 Acidobacteriota bacterium
ACTTCCTCGATGAAGTCGAGCGAGGCGTCCGCTTCATTCTCGGGAATCCGGAAAGTGCGCCTGTAATTAGTGCCGAGGGCGTACGTCGCAAACTTCTCGCTCGATTTCCTTACAGCCTTCTCTACCTCGTCGACGGCGGCCGGATTATTCTTGTGGCAGTCATGCACCATTCCCGGCGGCCCAGCTACTGGGTGGGCCGGCTCTAGACAGTAGCCGGCAGGGCTGTTCTGTTAGAAGACGTCCCGTCCGCATCATCAGCGCGAGACGCGCAACGCGGCGGGAACGCCGAGCCTATGAAGAAAACGTCGGTCCGTAAGCGCAGCGCGGTAGTAGCCGAAATGAAGTCCGAATACAGCTTCGACTACACAAAGGCTCGACCTAACCGATTTGCGTCGAGAATGGGCCCGGGTTCCATCGCTGTCGTTCTCGACCCCGATGTTGCGACCGTCTTCCAAAGCTCCGAGTCGGTCAATCTCCTGCTGCGGTCCGTCATCGCAGCGGTCCCGAAGCAGGCGGCGTCCCGGAACGGTTCGCGCAAGCGGGCCCTCTAGCCTTCAAGCGCCCTTCGGCGACGGTGCTTGACACTACGTCAAGGCATGAGCTAGCCTCCGACGGTGCTGAAGGAGCCGCTGGATCCAGACAGGGCACGGCGGTTGATTGGCGCGATCCTGGAGAAGGGATCGGTTTCCTTTTCGAGCCATTCCGAGGGGGCGCTGGCCGATGACGATCTTTCAACGGTTGACGCCGTCAACGTGTTACGGGGCGGGAAGGTTGAGCCGCCGGAGTTTGAACGCGGCACGTGGAGATACCGCGTTCGGACGCAGCGAATCGTAGTGGTTGGCGTGTTCCGGTCGGAATCGGAGTTCGTGGTCGTGACGGCATGGAGAAACAAGCGATGACCTGCATCCAGTGCGGCGGAAAGATGACGACGAAGCGTGAGAACTACCGATACGCGGCTTGCGGCCTGCCGAACGTCACGCTCGTCGGCGTAGAGGTGAGGCGATGCGCGAAGTGCGGAGAGCACGAGGTCGTGATCCCGCGTGTCGAGGAGCTTCACCGCTTCCTGGCTTCGACAATCGCGCGACAGGCCTCTCGCCTTTCGAAGGACGAGATCAGGTTCCTGAGGAAGTTCCTGGGTTACTCGGGGGCCGACTTTGCGAAGCTGATCAGCGTGACGCCCGAAACGGTGTCGCGATGGGAAAACGGCCGGGAACGGATCACCCCCAGCACCGAGAAGCTCATTCGGATGCTCGTGGTCCACAAGCAGCCCATTCGCGATTACCCGATCGAAACGCTATCGATGATCAGTGACGCTCGGCCGCCGAGGGCGCTTCGAGTCCGGTCGAAGGGCAACAGCTGGGTGGAGCAGGCGTTGAAGGCGGTGTGAGTGGCCGGGACCCTCGAGAAGACGCTGTCCTGAGGGGTGCCGTCCTCTGTACGGCGGGATCATCGTAACGAGGGTCGAGGAGTAAAGTAGGCTTAGAGAAGGGCAGAGAGAAATGTCTTCCGTAAAGGTACTCACCGCGATCATCGAGAAGGAAGGCAACGGTTATGTCGCCCTCTGCCCCGAGCTCGACGTCGCGAGTCAGGGCGACAGCGTCGAGAACGCGCGCTCGAACCTCAAAGAGGCTCTCGAGCTTTTCTTCGAAACGGCAGATCCGGCGGAGGTCGCACGCCGCATGGGCAGCGAAGTCTTCGTCACGCAGGTCGAAATCGCCGTTGGGTAGGCTCCGGGTCCTGTCCGGACGCGAAGCCTGCGAGATCCCCTCCCGCCGCGGGTTCTCTCTCGTCCGGCAGCGCGGGAGTCACGCCATCATGCAGGCGCGTGGTGCGTCAGGGTCCATCACGGTGCCCGTGCCGCTCCATCCGGAGTTGAGGACGGGAACGCTGATGGCCATCATCCGGCAGTCGGGTCTACCGAGAACCCTCTTCGAAGCCTGACTTCGACGAGACCGCCCGCCCTTCGACATCCCTGTCTCCTTTCGTTCATCCCGCCCGGACAGCCGCTGTCCGTGCGTACCCGCCACTTTGCGTCTAATGCGTTTGCATCTAAACCGACACTTCACGGCGGGGTATCGTGCTTTCACTAACGATTCGCATTGGAAGCGAACTTGCTTTGGATCTCCAGAACCGTCCATCGAGATAGGGGAGACAGTGTCGCCGCGTCATGCGCTGAGTAGCTGGAGCCGTGCGGAGAGGGGTCGCTAGTGCAGCTCCACGCCGGCCTCCTCACCGCCTCCGCCACCGACCTCGGCAAGTTCCTCTCCTGCCGCCA
>JBDTML010000034.1:0-2107 GCA_039934255.1 Acidobacteriota bacterium
CAGCGCGTCGCGCTCGCCCGCGCCATCGTCCGCGAGCCCGCGGTGTTCCTCATGGACGAGCCGCTCTCGAACCTGGACGCGAAGCTGCGCGCGTCGGCGCGCGAGGAGCTCGAGCAGTTCCAGAAGAGGGTCGGAACGACGACGATCTACGTCACGCACGACCAGGTCGAGGCGATGGCGATGGGGGACCGCGTCGTCGTGATGGACAAGGGAAGCGTCCGCCAGATCGGGACGCCGGCCGAGGTCTACGACGAACCGGCCGACACGTTCGTCGCGACGTTCCTGGGCTCGCCACCCATGAACCTCGTGCCCTCGGGGGACGTGACCACGGGCTTCCGCCCGGAGCACTTTCTGCCCGCGCGCGCCATTGCTGTTCCCGACTCCATGCCCATTCGCCTGAAATTCCACCACGAGGAGTACCTCGGCGCCGAGCGGATCCTCTACGGGAGTCTCGCAGGCGGCCCCTGGGACGGAGCGAAGGTGGTCTCGCGCATCGCCTCGACGCATGCGGGTGTCTTCACGGCGGAAGCGACTTACGATTTTGCCGTCGAGAAGCGCCACCTGAAGCTCTTCGACCCCGCGACGGGGGTCCGGAAGAGGTGAGAGCGCGCTCCGAGAAGTGGCTGGGCCCCGCGATGTTCCTTCCGGCCGTGCTCTACATCGCCGCGCTCGTCGGGATTCCTCTGGTCCTCGCAGTGCTCTACGCCTTCAGCGACGCCCGCATCGGATCGACCGGCTTTCACTACGTCGGGCTGGAGAACTTCCGAAGCATTCTCGAGAGCCCCGGGTTCCGCAAGGCGATCCGCAACTCCATCGTGTTCACGCTCTCGGCGCAGGTCATCGTGATCGTGTGCTCGAACATCCTCGCGACCGCGCTCGAGGAGCCGTTCCGCGGTCGCGGGTTCGTCCGGTTCCTGATCCTGCTGCCCTGGGTCGCGCCGGTCTCCCTCGGGACGATCGGCTGGAAGTGGATCCTCGACTCCATCTACAGCGTCATCACGTGGGTGCTCGTCGCCCTGCACGTCTACAAGCCGTACAGCGCGCCGATGTGGCTCGGCGAGCCTCACCTCGCGATGGCGTCGGTCGTCCTCGTGCACTGCTGGCGGCTGATCCCGTTCTCGACCGTGATCATGCTCGCGGGGCGCTCGGCGATCCCGAAGGAGATTCCGGAGGCCGCCGCCATCGACGGCGCCGGTTTCTGGCGGACGCTCTTCCAGATCAAGCTCCCGATGATGACGCCGATCCTGAGCGTCGCCGTGCTCTTCGGGATCATCTTCACGTTCACGGACATGACCGTGGTCTACATCCTCACGGCGGGCGGACCGTTCGATTCCACGCAGACCCTGCCGTCGCTCGCGTTCGCGACCGGGATCGCGGGCAGCGACCTGGCCGCCGGGGCCGCGATCTCGCTCTTCCTCGTGCCGGTCCTCATTGCCGTCGCGTACTTCATGCTCCGCGTCGCGCACCGCACGGAGGTGGCCTGATGGAGCGCCGCGGCCTCCGGAAGATCGCGGAGCGCGCGCTCCACGTCTCCGTGCTGGGTTTCTTCGTCGTCGCCCTCGGCTTCCCGTTCTTCTGGATGCTCATCGCGACGTTCAAGCAGAACATCGACCTCTACACCGTCGAGAACAACCCATTTCTCTTCAACCTGCCGCCGACGCTCGAGCACCTCCGATTCCTCTTCGTGGAGACGCGGTTCCTGCGCTGGCTCGGGAACACGGCGCTCGTGGGCGTCCTCGTCGTCGCGATCACGCTCGTCTTCGCCGTCCCGGCCGCGTACGCGCTCACCCGGCTCGCGGGCCGCTGGGGCGAGAGGCTCGGAATCGCCATCTTCCTGACCTACCTGATTCCGCCGACGCTGCTCTTCATCCCGCTCTCGCGCGTCGTCGCGGTGCTCGGCCTGCAGGACAGCATCTTCTCCGTCGTCCTCGTCTACCCGAGCATGACGATTCCGTTTTCCATCTGGCTGCTCATGGGCTTTTTCAAGTCGATCCCGCGGGAGCTCGAGGACGCGGCGATGGTGGACGGGCTGACGCGCTTCGGCGCGTTCTACCGGATGGTCGTCCCGATCTCCGTGTCCGGGATCCTGACGGTCGTCATCTTCAGC
>JBDTML010000035.1:0-3720 GCA_039934255.1 Acidobacteriota bacterium
CATCGCGACGCGCATCTTCCAGCCGCCCGAGAGGGCGCCGACGTCGCCGTCGATGAGCGCGTCCGCGAAACCGAGGCCGTGGAGCACCTCGCGGGCGCGGGCTTCCAGCTCATAGCCTCCACGCTGCTGGTATTCCCCCTGGACCTCGCCGAACCGTTCGAGGGTCTTCTCCATCTCGTCTGCGCGCGCGGGATCGGAGAGTGCGTGCTCGAGCTCGATGAGCTCGTGGTGGAGGTCGCCGAGGCGTCCGCTACCGGCGATCGCCTCGTCGAGGACGGGCCAGCCCGACATCTCGTCGATCTCCTGCTTGAAGTAGCCAATCGACAGTTTTTTCGGCACGGAGACGTCGCCGTCGTCGGCGTGCTCCTCGCCCGTGATGAGCCGGAAGATCGTCGTCTTGCCGGATCCGTTCGGGCCGACGAGGCCGATCTTCTCGCCGGTCGAGAGCTGGAACGAAGCGTCGACGAAGAGGACCTGCCGGCCGTACTGCTTGTTGATGCCGGAAAGCGCGATCATGGGCGGCGGACGATAGCAGGGCTGCGCTTCGGGAGCCCGATTATTCGATCATGGCTCGATCATGGCGATCCGCCGGGCGTGCCGGCCGCCGCCGGCCGCGGGGTCGAACGGCGTGGCGAGGAAGATCCTCACGACGGCGAGCGCCATCTCAAGGGTGATCATCCTCTCACCGATCGACAGGACGTTCGCGTCGTTGTGCTCGCGGCAGGCCTTCGCGGTGGCCTCGTTCCAGCAGAGTGCGCAGCGCACGCCCTTCACCTTGTTCGCAACCATGGCCTCGCCGTTCCCGGAGCCTCCGAGAACGATCGCGCGCTCGCATTCGCCACGCGCTACCGCTTCGGCCGCGGGCCGGATGAAGAGCGGATAGTCGACCATGGCTGGGGAGGTGGTGCCGCAGTCCCTCACCTCGTGGCCTCCCGCGAGGAGCATGGCCTTGATGGCCTCCTTGTAGGCGTACCCCGCGTGATCGGATCCGAGCGCGATTTTCATGGTGGGGGAAGTCTACGTCGCCCCCGCTAGAATCGGCGTCGTGCCGACGGACGCCCTCCCCAGCCTCACGATGTTCTTCCCCTGCTTCAACGACGCGGCCACGATCGGCTCGCTGGTGGCGGCGGCGAACCTCGTGGGAGCGGAATCCGGCCGCGCGTTCGAGATCCTCGTCATTGACGACGGCTCGAAAGACAACAGCGCCGCCATCCTGGAAGAGCTCAAGAAGACGTATCCCAGTCTCCGGGTCGTCTATCACGACACGAACCGCGGATACGGCGCGGCGCTGCGGTCGGGCTTCGGTGAGGCCGCGATGGACCTCGTCTTCTACACGGACGGCGACGGCCAGTACGACGTACTCGAGCTTCGGAAATTTCTCCCCGTGCTGCAGGAAGGCGTCGACGTCGTCAACGGTTACAAGATCTCGCGCTCGGATCCGCTTCACCGTGTGGTGATCGGCAAGGTCTACGTCGTCCTCATGCGTATCCTCTTCCAGTTCCACGTGCGCGACGTGGACTGCGACTTCCGGCTCATCCGCCGGTCGGCACTCGGCCTCATCGAGTTGCAGCATTCGAGCGGCGTCATCTGCCTCGAGCTCGTCAAGAAGCTCGAGCTCGCGGGCTTTCGCTTCGTGGATTTTCCCGTTCACCACTATCACCGCGTCGCAGGAAAGTCCCAGTTCTTCAACTTCCGGCGCCTGTTCGTGACGGGGATGAACATCTTCAGGCTCTGGTGGGAGATCCACGTCACGCGGGACACCCCCCGCGACGTCGCGCACCTGTCGTCCAAAGTGCGCGTGAAGGACCACTGGGGAACGCCCGCCCCATGAGCCCGGTGGAGGGTCTCCCGGCCGTGCCGTACCTCGATCTCGTTCGCGTGGCGGCGGAGGTGGGCGAGCCCCTCGAAGCGGCCCTTCTCGCGTGCGTGCGTCGCGGCCGCTACATTCTCGGAGACGAGGTCGCGGCCTTCGAGCGCGAATGGGCGGCCTTCTGCGGAGCTCCGTTCGCCGTGTCGTGCGCCAGCGGCACGGACGCGATCACACTTGCGCTCCTCGGCCTCGGCGTCGGAGCCGGGGACGAGGTGCTCACGGTTTCCATGACGTGCGCCCCGACGGCCGTCGGTATCCAGCGCGCGGGCGCGACGCCGGTATTCGTGGACGTCGAGCCTGAGCGCCTCACGATGGAGTCGGCGCAGCTCGAGAGCGCCCTGACGGTCCGCACGAAGGCGATAGTGCCCGTCCACCTCTACGGGCGTGTGGCGGACATGCCGGGGATCGTCGCCTTCGCGAAGGCGAACCGGCTCCTCGTCGTCGAGGACTGCGCGCAGGCGCACGGAGCCGCGCTCTCGGGCCGGCCTGCGGGCTCCTTCGGCGACGCCGCCGCCTGGAGCTTCTATCCGACGAAGAACCTCGGAGCGCTCGGCGACGGCGGTGCGGTGTCGACGGCCCGGCCCGAGGTCGCCGAGAGGATCCGGAAGCTTCGCCTCTACGGATACACGACGCGCAACGACGCGGAGGTCGCGGGCCTCAACAGCCGCCTCGACGAGATTCAGGCGGCGGGCCTGCGCGTGAGCCTCGGGCGGCTCGGGGTCTGGAACGCGCGCCGCAGTGCGATCGCCGTCCGCTACGACGCGGCGTTGGCTTCCCTGGCGCCCGTCCTGCGCGCTCCACCGATCGCGCGGGCGGGCGAAGCCGACGCGCAGCACCTATACGTCGTGCGCGTCGACGACCGCGATGCGTTCCGCGGCCGGCTCGGGGCCGCAGGGATCGGCACCGACGTCCACTATCCGCGCGCCGTTCACGAGCAGCCGGCCTTCGCGGCGCTGACGCGCGGACCGTTGCCTGAAACCGAGCGGGCCATGCGGGAAGTCGTTTCGCTTCCTCTCTATCCGCAGCTCTCGGACGACGAAGTCGAGCGCGTGATCGACGCCGTTCAGGGCTCAGCGCGGCGCTGACCCGCGCACGACGCGGGTCGCGAGAAAGCGTGGCGTGCTCGTGGCCCTGATGCTGACGATCCCGTAGACCCACAGGCCCGTGGCCACGGGTCGGCCCCTGACACCACCGAGAAACGTGACGGTGACGTCGAAGGGGGTCCCGGCCGGGAGGGAGAAGCGCTTCCACGGGTCCTCGACGGTCAGCGGGAGTCCCGTGAGGACGAAGGTCGACTCGTGGAGGAGCATGCCGGTGTCCGGCGACGTCAGACGCACGCGGACGCGGTAGGGAGCCGCTCGCTGGTCCACGCCGGGGAACGTGAATCCGAAGTGGCCCCTCTCCGCGTCGTTCGAGACGATGGGACCGACGAGGAGCGAATCGCCGGGACGCGCGAGGTCCTCCCGCGTGAGTACGGGCACCTCGAGGGGAGGGACGAGGCCGCGGCGATCCACGATCGAAGCGCGCACTGAAAACGGAGAGCGGCTCTCGAAATAGAGCGAGGCCGGAGTCGAAGGCGGGGTCCGCACCGGCACGCGCCGCGACGTGCCGCCCGGCACGTCGATCACTTCCTCTTCGGCATCGGCGGCGTCCGGCGGCCAGCGCGTCAGCTTCACGACCGCCGGCGCACCGCCCGGAGCCGTCAGTGTGATGCGGGCGGCCCACGGAAGAAAGCCGTGCGCGCGCGACCAGAAGACGACGGGCAAAAACGCGGTGTGGGCGCCGAACGGCTCGGGCGCCCGCCGGCAGCCGGCGGAAAAAAGCGCGAGAAGAACCGCGAGGAGGGGGGC
>JBDTML010000036.1:0-2134 GCA_039934255.1 Acidobacteriota bacterium
TCGACGGTGAGCGCCTGGACTTCCAGGAGGAGGGGCCGCGTCCCCTCGACGCCCGCGAGCACGATGGAACCGGGGCGCGTTCCCGCGCCACTGCCGAGATACAGCGCCGACGGGTTTGCGACCTGAACGAGGCCGGCTCCCGTCATCTCGAAGATCCCCAGCTCGTGCACCGGGCCGAATCGGTTCTTCAGCGCCCGCACGACGCGGTGCGCGTGGAAGCGTTCGCCCTCGAACGAGAGAACCGCGTCGACGAGGTGCTCGAGGGTCTTCGGGCCCGCGAGCGTCCCGTCCTTCGTGACGTGGCCGATGAGGAACACCGGGACGCCCGTCGTCTTCGCGAGGGCCGAAAGGTGGCCGGCGCAGGCGCGAACCTGCGTGACCGATCCGGTCGCGGCAGGTGAATCCCCCGAAGCGATCGTCTGGATCGAATCCACGATGATCGCCCCGAAGGCCTTGGCCTTCGCGGCCTCGAGGATGATCTCGAGCGACGTCTCGGGGAGAAGGAAGAGGCCGGGCGCCGAGGCGTTGAGCCGGTCCGCCCTCATCTTCACCTGCTGCGCGGACTCCTCCGCGCTGACGTAGAGGACGTTCCCGAGCCGTTCCGAGAGGCGCGCCGCGACCTGCAGGAGAAGCGTCGACTTGCCGATGCCCGGCTCGCCGCCCACGAGGACGACCGAGCCCGGCACGAGACCTCCGCCGAGGACGCGGTCCATGTCGCCGATGCCCGTCGGGATACGCGGCACCGCCGCGGCGGCGACGTCGGAGAGCCGGACGGGCGTGGACGAGCCGGCGGCCGCCGAAGACGACGAGGCCGCGCCGCCGCGCGGAGGCGCGTCGGCGGCGCGCTCCTCCACGAGAGTGCTCCACCCGCCGCACTCGGGACAGCGCCCGATCCACTGCGGGCTCTGCGCCCCGCAGGCCGTGCAGGAGAAGACGATGGCGGCTTTGCGGGCCATTTCCTGCTGCGCTACTTCGGAATCGGGATGCTGCCCATGATCGCCTTGAGATCCTCGTCTTTCCAGCGGATGCCCGCACCGATAAACGGCGACCTGAGCCCCGGGTTCAGGAGGTCGTCGACGCCGCCGGTCACGTAGAGGTTCGGGCTCGCGTTCCAGCGCGAGTAGAGCTTCACGTGCCCGCTGAGGTCCGGCCGCGTGAAGTCCCACACTTCCCCCGCAAGGCGAAACGCGTCCGCCTTGAACGTCTGCTCCACCGCGAGGCCTCCGCGCCCTTCGATGATTCCCGCCCGCAGGATCGTGTTCTTGAATTGGTACCCGAGTTGCGCCGAGAGAACGAACTGGTCCACGTAATGCTGACCCGTCGTCGTAATCGTCTGCTGGCTGCCGTCGGGAAACGTCACCGTCGAAGTGTCCAGGACGTCCTCCCGTTTGCCGTGCGGAATCGCGCCGATTTCGAGCCGATAAAACTTTCCTTCTCGGGGAATCGCGTCCAGCGTGAAGTAATACTTGCCGTCTCTGGCGCGGGTCGTGTACTCGGTCCGGAACCCGATGTCGAGCTGCAGACGATTGAGGCGCCCGAGCGTTCCCGAGAGCGATTCGACACCCTCCTTCACGGATTTCAAAGCGTCGTTCACGTTCTTGTGCGTCTCGTCGTCGTTCAGAAGCTTGCCGAGCGTGCCCTGCCCCGTGTCGATCTTGCCGGTAATCGAGTTCAGATTGTCGGCCGTCGTCTTCAGCTTACCCGTGACCTCGTCCATGTTCGAGATGGTGTCTTTCACGCCGGTGCGGTTCTCGTCCAGCATCCGGTCCACGCGGGCGACGGTCAGCTTCATCTGCTCCGAGAGCGTCTTGAGATTCGCAAGCATGACGTCGACGTTGCCCCTGTTCGAGTCGACGAGTTCGCGCAGAGACTCGGCCAGGCGGCCGAGGTTGTCGACGATGCGGTTCAGCTTGTCCTCGCCCTTCGGGCCTCCGAGAGAGCCCGCCATCGCGCCCGAAACCTCCTTGAGGTCCTTCCCGATGTCGGCCGCGAGCTTTGCGATGTCGTCGAATCCCGTCCCCGAGGACCCCTCGAGGAGGGCCCCGTTCGGAAGGCGCGGGGCCGAGGGATCGCCCGTGCTCAGCTCGACGTACTTGTCGCCGAGCATGCCGAGCGACCTCACTTGCGCGATCGC
>JBDTML010000037.1:0-7764 GCA_039934255.1 Acidobacteriota bacterium
AAAGACCTCGCGAAGCGCATCGAGGCCGAGCTCCAGTACCCCGGGCAGATCAAGATCACGGTCATCAGGGAGACGAGAGCAGTCGATTTTGCTAAATAGAAGAGAAGAGGAAAGAGAAGATTTTCTTAGAAGGGTAATGAGAAAGACAAGAGGGGTCGGGGCCGGTTCATGAAGCTCATGTTTATCGGAGACGTGGTCGGCAAGCCCGGCCGCAAGGCGCTTTCTCTGCTCGAGAAAGTCATCGGGCGCGAGCACATCGACTTCACGGTCGTGAACATCGAGAACGCGGCCGGTGGCTTCGGCGTCACGGCCGAGCTGTTCGCGGACCTCTCGAAGCTGCCGATCGACGTCTTCACCTCGGGCAACCACATCTGGGACAAGAAGGACTTTGTGCCGCTTCTCGGCGATCTCGAAAACCTGCTCCGCCCCGCCAATTACCCGCCGGGAAACCCCGGCCGCGGATGGGCGATACAAGACACGCCGTCCGGAATCCCGGTGGGCGTCCTGAACCTTCAGGGGCAGGTCTTCATGGCGAACACCGACTCTCCGTTCCGGATCGGCGACCAGGCTCTCGCGGAAATGAAGGCGAAGCGGCCCGACCTCAAGGTGGTCCTCGTGGACATCCACGCCGAAGCGACCTCCGAAAAGCAGGCCATCGGATGGTGGTTCGACGGCCGAGCCTCGCTCGTCATCGGCACGCACACGCACGTCCCGACGGCGGACGCGCGCATCCTGCCGAAGGGCACGGCCTACCAGGGCGACGCGGGCATGACGGGGGCGTACGAAGGGATCATCGGCTTCGATCCGAAGGCGATCCTCGAGAAGTTCCTCTACCAGACGCCGCGCTCGATGGAGACCGCGACCCGGGACGTCCGCATGTGCGGCGCGATCGTGGACGTGGACGAGGCGACGGGGAAGGCCCGCGCGATCACGTCGATCCAGGAGAAACTTCCGTCCTGAGACCTCGTTGCGTGCCGCAATCCTGCTAGGATCTGCGGATGGCCGTCGACAAGGAACTGCTCGATATTCTCGCGTGCCCCGCCTGCGACGCGCGGCCGCCGGTGACTCTCTGCGCGCTGAAGGCCGATGTGGCGAAGGCCGTCGTCGAGAAATACCGCGAAAGCCTCAAGGACGAGGAGCCCGTCGTGACCGAGGGTCTTTCGTGTGCGGCATGCGGTCGCGTCTACCCGATCGTCTCGGACATTCCCGTGATGCTCGTCGAGGAGGCTCTTCCGGCCGACGCCCGGATGGCCTGATTCTCCCCTGAGGCTCCTTCCCGAACCGATCACGCGCCGAAAAGGCTGGGAGCGCGCGGCGTTCGTGTTCTTCCTGCTCGGCGTCGCGTGTGTTCCCGGCATCGGCGTCGCGAACATCTGCCTCGGGGCGACGGCGGTCTGCGCCCTCGCATGGCGCCTCTCGGAACGTGCGCGCGGCCAGGATTTTCTGGGCCCGTTCCGGCGGACGACGCCCCTTCATGCCCCGATCGGTGCGTTCGTGCTGCTCTCGATCCTGTCGTGTGTGTTCTCGACACTTCCGTCCCGCTCGCTCATCCAGATCAAGGGATTCGGGACGTTCCTCCTCGTCGTCTTCGTGGCCGCGCTGATGGACGACGAGAGCGACGTGCGTCTCCTCGTCGACCTCTGGCGGACGACGGCCCTTTACCTCGTGCTGCGCGGTCTCGTCGAGTGGCTCGCGGGCGCCGACAACCTGGACCTGCGCGTGGCGGGCGGTCTCTCCGTCTACATGACGTATGCGGGCCTTCTCCTCGTCTTCGTGCCCCTTCTCGGCAGCCGCGGCCTCTCCGGAGGCGGCCGGATCTCGCGCACCGCGGACGTGTGTGTCGCGGGGGCGGGCGCTTTCGCGATCGCGTTGACCCTCACGCGAAGCGCCTACCTGGGCCTCGCGGTGGGGCTTCTGGCCGTCCTGCTCGTCGCGCGCCCCCGCCTCGCGCTTGCCGCGCCGTTCGCGATCGCCGTTTTCTTCGTCCTGATGCCGCTCGCGGTGCGCGACCGTCTCATGTCGGCCACGAATCCAAAGGACGTCACGATGAACGACCGCGTCGCGATGTGGAAGGCCGGCGCCGCGATGATCCGGGAGCGGCCGCTCTTCGGAGTCGGCCCGAGTCGCGTGAAGGCCCTGTATCCCGCTTACCGCGTGAACGGCTGGGTCGAGCCCCGGCCGGGACACCTCCACAACAACGTCGTGATGATCGCCGCCGAGACGGGAATCCCGTCGCTGCTCGCGTATCTCTGGTTCGTAGGCGCGTTTTTCGCGGCGGCGGTCCGCCGGGTGCGCGCCCTCGCACGCGGCGAGCCGCTTCGGGGCGTCACGCTGGGCGCGATCGGCGCGATGGCCGCCGTTTTCGCGGCGGGGATGTTCGAGTACAACTTCGGCGACGTCGAAGTCCTCATGGCGACGCTCGTCGTCGCGTCTCTTCCGTTCACAGGCCGCAGCCCCGCCGCGGCCGCCGACTAGAATCGCCGCATGGCGTCTCGCCCTCCGCCCCGCCCGTACACGCTCCGCGGCGCGGCCGCCCGTGTCGGCGAGACGCAGATGTCGTTCGGGGACGCGGCTCCGGAAGAGAGGGCGATGACTCCCTCGCAGCTCGTCGAACGCCTCAACGGCATTCTGAAAAGTGGAATTCCGGACGTCTGGGTGAAAGGTGAGATCGGGAACCTTCAGCGCCCCGGCTCGGGCCATCTTTATTTTTCTTTGAAGGACGAGCGGGCGGCGGTGGGCTGTGTGATGTGGCGAAGCACGGTCGTCCGTCTTCCTTTCGAAGCAGAAGAAGGACTTCTCGTCCTGGCTCGCGGTTATCCGGACGTGTACGCACCTTCCGGAAAGCTCTCTCTCGTCATCGGAGAGCTCCAGCCATCCGGCATCGGAGCGCTGCAGCTCGCCTTCGAGCAGCTCAAGGCGCGTCTGCAGGCCGAGGGCCTCTTCGACCTCGGGAAGAAGAGGCCGCTTCCTCTCCTGCCGCGCCGCATCGGAGTCGTGACCTCGCGGCACGGCGCCGCCCTGCACGACATTCTCAAAGTGCTGGACACGCGATTTCCGAACGCCCACGTGACTCTCTACCCTTCGTCCGTGCAGGGTGCCGCGGCTCCCGGAGAGATCGTTCGCGCCATCAGCGCTTTCTCCCGTGTGCCGGGCTCCGCGGACGTCGTGATCGTCGCGCGCGGCGGCGGTTCGAAGGAAGATCTCGCGGCCTTCAACGACGAGGCCGTCGTCCGTGCCGTCGCGGCCTCGCGGGTGCCCGTCGTTTCGGCGGTGGGACACGAAGTGGACGTCACGCTCACGGACCTCGCGGCCGACGTCCGCGCGGCCACGCCCTCGCAGGCGGCGGAGCTCGTCGTCGAGCGCCTCGACCGTTTCGAGGAGAGGCTCTCCCGGGGAGAGAGGGATTTGAAGAGTTCTTTGAGAGGAAGAGTAGACAGAGCGACCCATCGCGTCGCGCGGCTCGCGGCCGCATCGGCGTTCGCGGGATTTCCGGCGGCGACGGCGCGAGGCGCGGCCGAGTCGCGGGCCGCCGCGCGCGCTCTTCTTTCTTCCTTTCAAAGAATTCCCTCGTCTCTCTCTTCCCGGGTCGAGGCGCTCGCCCAGGAGGTGCGCTCGTGGGTCGATCGCGCCGCCCTGTCCCTCAGGCTCGGCCGCGTCGCCCAGGAGCAGCGCGCGGCGGCCGACCGCATGACTCTTCGCATGGCGGCTGCGAACGAGAAGCTCTCCGTTGCGGCGGGACGCCTCGAGGCGCTGAGCCCGCTCCGCGTCCTGGCCCGCGGGTTCGCGGTCGTCACGAGGGAAGGCGAGACAGCGCCGCTGACGGACGCCGCTCGCGTTTTGGCGGGCGAGGGGCTCCGGGTTCGCCTCGCGCGAGGCCGCATTCGCGCGCACGTCGTTTCCACGGAGGTCGATGATGAGTAAGGGGAAAGCCGAGAGCCTTCCGAAGAACCTGACGTTCGAGAAGGCGCTCTCACGCCTTCAGGACATCGTAAGCGAGCTCGAGGACCCCGAGAAGGGCCTCGAAGCGAGCCTCGTCCTCTTCGAGGAAGGCGTCGCCTTGTCGCGTTTCTGCCGCGGCCGCATCGACGAGATCGAGAAGCGCGTGGAAGTCGTCCTGAAGGAGACCGCCGGTGTTCTCGTGACGGAGCCTCTCGAGGACGAGCTCGACGAGGAAGAACCCTGACGATGGCCGGGAAGGGCGTTGCGGGTCTGCCGCCGGGCCTCGAAGAGCGCCGTCCGGAGATCGAGGACGCGCTCCTCGCGGTCCTTCCCGCCGAGGGAACCGAGCCCGCCGCCCTCGTCGCCGCGATGCGGTACGGCGTGCTCGGGGGGGGGAAGCGCCTGCGGCCTCTGCTGTTTCTCGCGGGCGCGGACTCGGCGGGGCCGGAGCGCCTTCCCGCGGACGCCCTGGAAGCCGCCGCGGCCCTCGAGCTTCTCCACACGTATTCGCTCATCCACGACGACCTCCCCTGCATGGACGACGACTCGCTGCGGCGGGGAAGGGCGACGTGCCACGTCGTCTTCGGCGAGGCGACCGCTCTCCTCGCGGGCGACGCGCTGCAGACGCTCGGCTTCGAACTCCTCGCGACCAGGCCCTCTGGAGATTCGCGAGCGGGCCGACGGTCCGATGCGGTCGCCCGGACCGCGCGCGCGATCGGCGTCCTCGGAATGGCCGGCGGCCAGGCTCTGGACCTCGGGGCGACGGGCGCGCCGATACCCGTGGCGGAGCGTCAGGCGCACCTTCGCCGCATTCATGCCTTGAAGACGGGCCGACTCATCCGGCTGTCTCTCGAACTCGGCGCTCTTCACGCCGGAGCGGATCCGGAGCGGCTCGGCGGCGTTTCCCGCTACGGGGAAGCCCTCGGGCTCCTGTTCCAGATCGCCGACGACATCCTCGACGTCACGCAGACGTCGGAGACTCTCGGCAAGACGGCCGGGAAGGATTTCGCGCAGGAGAAACTCACCTATCCGTCGGTCTTCGGCCTCGCGGGCGCTTTTCAGGAACGCGACCTCGCGCTCGCCTCGGCGCGGGAGGCCGCGCGCGACCTCGAGGGTCCGTCCGGGCTCCTCGCCGGGCTGGCGCTGTTCGCCGCCGGCCGCGACCGCTGAGGAGGCGGGAGCGTAGAGTGGTTGACGTGGTCTTCGCGCGCCGCCTTTCGATGGTCTTCGCGCTGGCCTGTCTCGGGGCGGCGGTCGTGCTTGCCGTTCGGCTGACCGGGACCGAAACCCGTTCCCTTGCGGCGGCCGCCCAGGAAGCTGATGCGGTCGCGAGCCGTGCGGCGGGGGCGATCGGGTCGCTCCTCGTGTTTCACGACGCGGACGGCGCCGTCGAGACCGTCAAGGACCTCGTGCCGGGCGGGCAGCTCGTCTCGGTCGTCGTCCTGAACCGGGCGGGCCTGCCGGCCGCCGTCTGGCAGGCGCCGGCGGCCGGAGAGACGCACGTGACCCGCGCGGCCGTGACCTGCGAAGGGAATCGCGTCGGCACGCTCGTTCTCGGGCTTTCGCTGGCTCCCGCGCGCGAGGCGGCCAGCCGGGAGCGACAGGTCAGCCTCGCGGCGGCCCTCGCTCTCGCGGCGCTCGGGGCGGGCGCCGCGACACTGTCGGTGATCGCTCCTCTCCAGAAGCGCGTGAAGCAGGTCTCGGCGGAACGCGAACGGCTCACGGTCGAGCGCGACGCTCTCGCCGAATCGGTTGCGGAGACGGATGTCCTCCTTCAGCGCGAGCGCAAGGACCGGCGATTCGTGGAGGGCACGTTGTCCGGGCGCGACCTCCTCGAGCGGGACCGGCGCGTGATCCTCGAGATGATCGCGCGCGGAGAGCCGCTCCGCGTGATCCTCCCGGAGGTCGCGGCCCTCGTCGAGCACCAGCGCCCCAGCACGATCTGCGCGATTTCGCCGCTTCGCCAAGGCGTTCGCGCCCTCGGGTCCGGAGGTTCGGTGGGGCCCTTCGGAAGTCCGCAGGAGGACATCCCGCTCGGATCCACGACGCCGCCTCTCGCGCGCGCGGTCGAAGAGCACCGGCTCGTCGTGACGCTCGACGCACCCGGAGATCCGCTCTGGAGCGCGTGCCGCGAGACCTTCGCCCCGCACGGAATCAAGGCTTGCTGGACCGTCCCCATCGAGACCGGCGGAGGTGTCGTGCTCGGCACGCTGAGCGTTCTCCTGTCCGAGGTTCGCCAGCCGGAGCGAGCCGACATGGCATTGCTGGCGGGCGCTGCTTCGCTCGCGTCGATCGCGATCGAGCAGCGGCAGCTCGCGGAGCAACTCGCCTTCCAGGCCCGCTTCGACTCGCTCACGAGCCTGCCGAACCGGCTGTCCCTGGAGGAGAGCCTCCGGAGGGCCGTTTCCCAGGCGGCGGGGAGCGGCGCCCGCGTCCTGCTCGCGTACGTCGACCTGGATCGCTTCAAGCAGGTCAATGACACCTTCGGACACGCGGGCGGAGACGAGCTGCTCCGCGAGGTGGCGCTTCGGCTCTCGAACGCGCTCGCGGACGGGGACGTCCTCGCGCGCATGGGTGGCGACGAATTTTGCGTGCTTCGGATCGAGACTCCCGGGGTGTCCGGTCGGCGCGGGGACCTGCCGGAACGTCTGCTCGAGGGCCTCAAGGCCCCGTTCGAGCTGCGGGGAGAAGAGGTATTCGTCGGAGCCAGCATCGGCGTGAGCCTGTTCCCGGACGACGCCCGCGACGTGGTGGCGCTCCAGCGGCACGCCGATGCGGCGATGTACGCGGCGAAGGCGATGGCCGGAAACGGCTACCGGGTGTTCGGGCCCGACGTGACGCTCGGCGGCGGCGAGCGCCTGCGGCTCGAGAACGACTTGCGCCGCGCTCTCACCCGCGGGGAGCTGGAAATCGTGTACCAACCTCAGATCGACCGCGAGGGAGCGCTCGTCGGGGCCGAGGCACTCCTCCGCTGGAATCATCCCGAGCTCGGCCCCGTGCGCCCCAGCCGATTCATCCCTGTGGCGGAAGAAAGCGGCCTCATTCATGCCATCGGCCTTTGGGCCTTCGAGGAGGTCTGCACCCGGATCGCGGCGTGGCGGCGCGAGGGCATCGACGCCGTGCCGGTTTCCGTCAACCTGTCGCCCGCTCAGTTCACGCAGGCCGACCTCGCCGAGACGCTCGAGCGGCTTCTCGAAACGCACGGCGTGCCCGGGTCTTTCCTGAGACTCGAGGTCACGGAGAGTCTCCTTGTCAAGGACGTGGCCTCGACGATGGCGCTCCTCGGGCGCTTGAAGGCGCTCGGACTCGGCCTCGCCGTGGACGACTTCGGAACCGGCTACTCGTCGCTCTCCTATCTCCAGCTCCTGCCGATCGACGAGCTGAAGATCGACCAGGCCTTCCTGCGCGAGCTCGTCGCGCCTGTCGACTCCGCCGGGCGCGCCGCGAAACTCGTGCAGACGATGGTGACGCTCGGTCACGACCTCGGGCTCGTCGTGGTCGCCGAGGGGGTCGAGACGCCGGCTCAGATCGAGTTCCTGCGGGAGGCCGGCTGCGATCGGCTCCAGGGCTTCGGCGTAAGCGCGCCGGTTACCGCCGCCGTCTTCGTCGAGCTCCTCGCCTCGGCGCGCTCTCTCGGCGCAACGCTGCGAACACGTTAAGATCGGCGCGGTGGCGACGAGGTCCGAAGATCGCAAGTTCGGGTGGACCGTGGGCGGCGTCTTCGCCGTCCTCGGCGCCGTGCTGCTCTGGAGGCACCGGACGACGGCGGGAACCGTCGCCGCCTCGCTCGGCGGCGCGCTTCTCCTTCTCGCGGCCGTCGCGCCG
>JBDTML010000038.1:0-8208 GCA_039934255.1 Acidobacteriota bacterium
TAGCGGCCGCGGGCTCGCCGCGGCCGCTACGAGGAGCGCGGGCGTCGCGAGAAGGAGCGTCGGCGCGGCGGCGAGAAGGAGTGTCAGGTGAGCCTGGCGTCGCACGAGGCGGCGGTGGGGGAATGGGAGCGTGGAGAGCGCCACGAGTTCATCGGACAGGAAGAGCGTGCCGATGGCGGTCGTGAGGGAGCCGAGAAATCCGAGGAGGAGGGCGGCCGTGAAGGCGCCGCCGAGAAGGCGTTGGAGGAGAAACGCGGGCCGGATTTCGGGCAGCTCGCCGAGCGCGGCTCGCGACGCCCGGAGAGCGCCTTCGAGGCCGGCCATCTCGAGACCGCAAAACATGAGAACAGCGAACAATCCGGCCATCGCGGCGATGCGCGCGCGGGCGTTGCCCGCGAGGAGAGTCCTCCCGGAGGCGCGAAGCGTGTTCGCGCGGAAGACGCCGTTCACGTATGGGGGGCTCCGCCCGCGAGGTCGAAGAAGATCTCCGATAGCGTGCCCGTGCGGCCGGCGGCCGTTACGAGGCTCCGCGGTGTCCCGCGTGCCACGAGCCGACCGCCGACGAGAAGGCCCGCGTCGGTCGCGATCGCCTCGGCGAGCGCGAGCTGATGGGTCGTGAGGAGGACGGCAGCGCCCGCGGCCGCATGGGACTGGAGGCGTTGCGACAGGCCCCGCTGGGCGAGCGGATCGAGGCCGACCATCGGCTCGTCGAGGACGAGCACTTCCGGATCGTGGAGGAAGGCCTGCGCGAGAGCCACGCGCTGCCGCGTGCCGTGGGATAGCGTCTCGTTGCGTTGACCGCCGAACTCCGTCAGGTCGAAGGCCGCGAGCTCCTCGTCGATCCGGTTCTCCAGCTTCGTCCCGCGCCGGCCGAACACGGCTCCCACGAAGCGCAGGGTCTCGCGGGGCGTCCACCTGGGCCAGAGATAGGGTCGGTCCGGCACGAATCCGAGGCGCGCTTTCGCGGCGACGGGATCCTTCGCGACGTCGATGCCCGCGAGGAAAGTCCGGCCCGAGGTCGGGGAGAGGAGGCCGGTGAGGAGGCCGATCGCGGTCGTCTTGCCGGCGCCGTTCGGACCGACGAGGGCGAAGAGCGCGCCTCCGGGGATCTCCAGAGAGAGGTCCGAGAGAGCCGTCTTGCTGCCGTAGAGCTTGACGGCCCCCTCGAACCGGATCACATGGAGATCTTAAGCGTAAAGCCCGCGCACCTGCATGTCGTGGGCGACGCGCTGGATCGCGACCATGTAGGCGGCGATGCGGTACGAGACCTTGTGCGCCGCGGCCATGTCGCGCACGTCGCCGAAGGACTGCACCATCATCTCTTCGAGGCGCTCGTTCACTTCCTTTTCGCGCCAGAAGAAGCCCATCCGGTCCTGGACCCACTCGAAGTACGACACCGTGACGCCCCCGCCGTTGGCAAGAATGTCGGGGATGACGACGATGCCCTTCTTCTGGAGGATCTCGTCCGCGTCGTGCGTCGTGGGTCCGTTCGCGCCCTCGACGACGATCTTTGCCTTGATGTCCTTCGCGTTCTCGGCCGTGATCTGATTCTCGAGCGCGGCCGGCACGAGGATGTCGCAGTCGATCGTGAGGAGATCGTCGGCGTCGAGCGGGATGCTTCCCGGGAACCCGACGACGGTCTTCTTCTTCGCCATGTATTCGAGGAGGGCCGGGACGTCGAGGCCTTTCTTGTTCTGGATCGCGCCGTTCACGTCGGACACGGCGATGATCTTCGAGCCTTCAATGTAGAACATCTTCGCGGAGATGGACCCGACGTTGCCGAAGCCCTGGATCGCGACGCGCGCGTCCTTCAGGGGCACCCCGTGCGCCTTGCCGGCCTCACGGGCGGCGATCATGACCCCGCGGCCCGTCGCCTCGACCCGTCCGGCCGAGCCGCCGATCGAGACCGGCTTGCCCGTCACGACGCTCGTCACGGTGTGGCGCATGTGCATGGAGTACGTGTCCATGATCCACGCCATCGTCTGGGAGTCCGTGCCTACGTCAGGCGCCGGAACGTCCTTCTCGGGACCGAAGAAGTCCATCAGTTCGGCTGTGTACCGGCGGGTGATGCGCTCGAGCTCGTTGCGCGAGAGCTTCAGTGGATCGCAGATGACCCCGCCCTTGCCGCCGCCGAACGGGATGTTCATGACGGCGCACTTCCAGGTCATCCAGGACGCGAGCGCGCGCACTTCGTCGAGCGAAACGTGCGGGTCGAAGCGAATGCCGCCCTTGGCGGGCCCGCGGGCGATGTTGTGATGAACGCGGTAGCCAATGAAAAGCTCGATCCGGCCGTCGTCCATCACGACGGGAATCGCGACCTTGATCTCCTTGATGGGCTCGCGGAGCACCTTCGTGAGGCCCGGATCGAGCTTCAGGAGGCGGGCCGCCTGGTCGAAGCGGTTAGCCATCTCCTCGAACGGATTGATGGCTGGAGAGGCGCCTTTGGCGGTGTGCTGCAGGACGCCCGACGTCGATTCATGTCTGAAAGTCACGGAATCCTCCTTCATAAGGGACTATTTCCGACTGGGTATTCTAGGAGGTCCGAACGGCGTTCATATGACACGATCTCATCATGGCGACTTTCGAAAACCGGGATGACGCGGAGCTGGTGAGGCTGGTTCTCGAGGGCGAGACCGAGCTTTTCGCCGTCCTCGTCGACCGCTACCGAACCCGCCTGTCCCGCTATGTGCAGCGCTTTACGTACGACGTCGAGGATGCCCGCGACGTCACCCAGGACGTTTTCATCAAAGTGTATGGCGCACTCGACTCGTTCGACCCGCGTTTCAAGTTTTCGACGTGGCTTTTTCGAATAGCCGGAAACGCCGCGATCGACCACCTGAGGCGGCGGCGGGTCCGCACCTTGCCGCTCGAGAGGCCTCCCGGCGAGGATGGAGAGGCGCGTTCGGTGGATCCTCCCGAAACCCGCCCGAATCCGCACGAGGAGCTGACCCGCCGACGGCTTCGTGCCGCTCTCGCAGAGGCGATCGACCGGCTTCCCGACGACTACCGCGAGCTCATCAGCCTTCGCCACTACGGCGAGATGCCCTACGAGGAGATCGCGGAGCTCAAGGAAATGCCCCTCGGCACGGTCAAGAACAAGCTGTTCCGGGCGCGGCAGGCTTTGAGAGATCTTTTGCCCAAGGACATCGTATAGAGGGATCAGGATGAACGAGAGCGCCGCCGACATCCGGGACTTGCAGCCCCCCTCCGCCGGGGAGCTTGAGCGAGACCGGCGTATGGAAGCCATTCTGGATGAATGCGTTATGGCTGCTCCCGCGTCTGTCTGGGAGGCGGGCCTGGCCGCCCGGGTGATGGCTGCGCGACCCTTCGCACCGTGGGAGGTCCGGCGGGCTCGGGCCTGGCGGGCCCCCGCCATGGCCGCCGGAGGCCTCTTGGCCGCCAGTCTTGCCGTTTTTCTGGCACCCCTCTGGTCGCTGGGACCCCAGACGGCCCTCGAGATGTGGGCGCGTGTGATGGCGGCCGGCACGACGGCCGGCCTGCCGGCGCTCCTCGCGGCAATCCCCACGCTCGCCGACGCCCTCGGTGCGGTCCTGTCCACAACGCCAGGGACTCGGGCTGCTCTGGCGGGCGGCCTCCTCGCCTCCGGAGCCATGCTCGCCACGCTCGCGCGTCGGCTGTCCCGTCGTCCGTCGCGCTTCGCGCGCGCGCTCGCCGACACGCCTCGCGGCTGACGCGGGGCCCTGCATGAGTCGCGGCACGCGGTCGACGGGAAGTCGGGCGATTCAGATCTTTTTGCTGGTACTCGCTTTCGGGTTCAGCATGCGCGCGGAGGCCGAGGAAGCAGCGATCTCCATTCCGAAAGGGACGATCCGGGTGGGCGACGTCGTCGTTCTCGGAAGGGAGATTTTCTTAGAAGGTGAATTGGGCGGAAGCGCGGTGCTCGTCGGAGGAGGCACCGCGATCGTGTCGGGAAGAATTCGCCGTGACCTCGTACTTCTCGGGTCGAGTGCGACGATCAAAAGGGGCGCGACCATCGACGGAGATGTGCTGGCCATCGGAGGATCTCTTACCTTCGAAGAAAATTCCCGCCCGCAGGTGCGTGGGCGCATCCGGACGATTTCCGCCCTCGAGGCGGCGGTGCTTGCCGAACTTGAAACTTCGCCGCTGACCGCCGGGAAGTCGTCGCCTCTCGTTCTCTCGTTCCGGCTCTTCCTCCTCTTCGCGTGGCTCGTCATTTCCTTTGGCCTTCTCTTGCTCGCGCCTCGCCCGCTCCTACGTGCCGCGGACGACGCGCCGGGCCGCTTCGCGTTCCTGGCCGCGCTCGGCGCGACCGCCGTCCTGACCGCGTTCTTTCTGGCCGCCTTCGCCCTGTCCGTCCTCCCGGCCCGGCCCGCGCTTGCCGTCGGCGCCGTCCTTCTGGCGGCGCTCGCGGCCGCCAAGATCTTCGGTCTCGCGGTCGTCTTCGTCACGCTCGGGCGGCGGCTCACGAGGCGCGCCCCGCGAGGAAGCTTCCTGTTCGGCGATCCGGCGGCGCTCGCGGCCGGCCTCCTCTTCCTCGGTCTCCTGTCGCTCCTTCCAGCCATCGGCCCCCTCCTCTGGGGCCTCTCCTCTCTCGTCGGGATCGGCGTGGCGCTCGCCGCCGCCACGTCCCGCGAGCCGCGCCTCGTGCTCGTCGCCTCCTGATAGGCTCGGGCCGAGGGCCCTCGCGAAGGGCCGCGAAGGAGAAGAGGACTCGATGACACCGGCAACGATTGGCGTCGTGGGAGCAGGACAGATGGGAGCGGGCATCGCCCACGTGGCGGCGCTCGCGGGGAAGAGGGTCGTCGTCGCCGATGTGACGCTCGACCTCGCGGAAAGGGGCCTGAAGACGATCGAAAAGAACCTCGCGCGCCAGGTCGACAAGGGCAAGGTCGGGGCGGGCGATCGCGATGCGGCGCTCGCGCGTGTCACCGCCACGGCCGATCTCGGCCGGCTCGCCGACGCCGGTCTCGTCGTCGAGGCGATCCTCGAGAACGAAGCGGTCAAGAAGGACCTCTTCGCGCGGCTCGACGCTCTCGTCCCGCCCGCGACGATCCTCGCGACGAACACGTCGTCGATTTCCATCACCCGTCTCGCGGCGGGCACGAAGAGGCCGGACCGGTTCATCGGCATGCACTTCATGAATCCCGTGCCCGTCATGGCGCTCGTCGAGGTGATCCGCGGCATCGCGACGTCGGACGAGACGACGAACACGGTCCTCGCTCTCGCCCGGGAGATGGGGAAGACCGCGCTCACGTGCCGCGACTTTCCCGGTTTCGTCTCGAACCGGGTCCTTCTTCCGATGCTGAACGAGGCATTCTTCGCGGTCCACGAGGGCGTCGCGACGCCGGATGCGGTGGACGGGATCATGCGGCTCGGCATGAACCACCCGATGGGCCCGCTGACGCTCGCCGACTTCATCGGCCTCGACACATGCCTCGCGATTCTCAGGGTCCTGCACGGTGGGCTCGGCGACGACAAGTACCGGCCGTGCCCCCTCCTCGTGCAGATGGTCGACGCGGGCTGGCATGGCCGCAAGACCGGGCGCGGTTTCTACCTTTACGACGGGCCGGGGGGCGAGAAGGTCCCGTGATCTGCCAGGTGTGCGGGGCCGCGAACGAGCTCGAGCGCGAGTACTGCGTGAAGTGTCAGAGCAAGCTTCTCGTCGTCTCGGGAGCCTCCGACGCGTACGAGGAGGGGACGCAGCAGGAAGAGGGCGTCTCGATGGACGAGCACCTGCTCGAGCGCGTCAGCGTCCTCGAGGAGATCGTCAAGCGAAGCGCCGAGACGCTCAAGATGCTGCTCGACGCCCTGAATCGTCAGGAGAAGAACGGCTTCGTCGCCCAGACGGGGCTCCTCGCCCTGAAGGACCTGCTCGAGCGAAAGGGCCTCCTCGTCGAGGAGGAGCTCCTCGACCTGTGGGAGACGCGCGTCGACCACCACATGACGGCGATGGAGAAGCGCGAGCGCTTCCTCGAGCGCAAGGAGAGGATGCTGGGCGGCTTTTCGGGGGACCGGCGCGAGCGCTTCAAAGGGCTTCTCTCCGACGCCGAGTTCGCGTTTTACGCGCTCGACCCCGACAAGGCGGTCAAGGTGCTGGAGGAGGCCTACCGGCTGGACAAGGGGAACGCCGACCTCGCGTTCTTCCTCGGCGAGACGTATTTCAACGAGGGTGAGACGGATCGCGCCTCCTCGATGCTGCGGGCGGTCTTGGCGAAGGAGCCGAAACACTTCGACGCGCTCGTCTACACGGGCGTCCTCGAGAACGAGGCGGGCCGCACCGACCACGCACTCGAGGTTCTGAAGGAGGCGGTCGCGGTCAAGCCGGACGCGTTTCTGCCTTACTTCACGCTCGGCGCTTTGTTCGCTCTCAAGGGGCAGCTCGCCCGGGCAGAAACGTTCCTCAAGAAGGCGGTGGCGATCGACGAGAACGCGCAGGCCTACTCGCTCCTCGGGACGATCGCCTACGAGCGCGGCCGTCTGACAGAGGCGACCGAAGCGTTCCAGAAGGCCGCGCGCCTCGATCCCGACGACGAGGACGCGCTGTATCAGCTCGGACTCTGCTATCTCGACCGTGGATGGACGCAGAAGGCGACCGAGCAGTTTCAGTCGGCACTCGAGCTGAACCCCAATCGCATCGAGTACCAGGAGGCCTCGAAGCTCCTCGCGCCTTCGGGCGCCCGCGCGCTCCCGAAGGTCACCGGGGAGGCGGCCCTCCTCGCGCGCAGGGCGGAGGCGGCCGCGCCGCGCGACCCGCAGAAAGCGATGGCGCTCTACCGGCGCGCGTTGAAGCTCGACCCGGAGAATCCGACGCTCCTCATCGCGTACGCGCTGCTGTGCTCGGCGGTCGGGCGGACGTCGGAAGCGGTCGCCACGACCCGCCGTGTGCTCTCGCGCGCGCCGGGCGAGATGGTCGCGGCCGCGGCATACACGACGCTTCTCGAAGCCCTTAAGGCCGAGGGTAAGTTCCGCGAAGGCAGCCGCGTCGCCGAGGAAATGCTCGGTGTGGTGAAGTCGAATTACGCCCGTTCGATCGCCTATTTTCAACGTGCGTCGACCCTGGCGGAGATGGGGGAGGATCTCGACGCGGCCCTCGAGCTCGCCGACCTCTCTCTCAAACTCTCGCCGAAGGAGATGCGCCAGTTCCCCCTGGCCGCCAAGGGGTGGGTGCACTACAAGCGCCGCGAATACGATCGCGCGGTCGAGTGCCTGCGCCGCGCGACGAACCTTGGCGAGACGCCGACCGGGCTCACGCACCTCGGCCTCGCGTATCTCGCGGTGGGCGACGCGCGTGCCGCGAGACAGGCGTTCGGACGGGCCAAGAGGCGCGACACGCGCGTGTCCGCGGGCCGCGGCCTCGAGGCCAAAATGCTCGAGCAGATCCGGCGAAACCTGCAGCTCACGGAAAAGCTGGCAAACCGCGGGCGGCTGCGGGCTCGGGAGCGTCGCTAGACGTCGTAACAAGGGCCTGCGCGTGCGGCATTTCAGCTTGACAGAGCCGTTTGTTCACCCTTATCGTTAAAACAAACCGAGTGTTCGGGATTTGGCCGCGCGTGCGGCATCAGGAGGACGAGATGGTGAATCGCATGAGGGTCATGGCAGCGCGCGGGTGGTTCGCGTTCGCGACCGTGCTTTTTCTGACGGTCGCGTCGTTCCCCGCCGTCGCGCAAACGGCGACGGCCACGCTCGACGTCGTGGTAACGGATGGGAGCGGGGGAACGCTTCCCGGCGTGACGGTAGACGTGAAACGCCCATCGACGGGCTTCTCGCGCTCGGGCGTCACCGGCCCCGGCGGCCTCGCGTCGTTCGCGGCCCTTCCGCCGGGCACGTACGACGTCTCGGTGAAGCTTCCGGGCTTCGAGGCCGTGGAGCAGAAGGGCGTCGTCCTCCTCGTCGGCCAGAGCGCGCGCGTGTACGCGACGCTCCAGGGCAAGCGAACCGAGAGCATCAGCGTCGTCGCGACGGCGCCCCTCGTCGACGTCTACAAGACGGACTCCTCGACGAACATCACGCCGCAGCAGATCCAGGACCTCCCGACTCCCGACCGCGATTTCCAGAGGCTCGCGTTCGTGGCACCGGGCGTCGAGCGCGAGCGCGGCGCCTTCCGGTTCGTCTCGGGCGGCCCGGTCATCGGGGGCGGCGGGAACGCGAGTCAGACGACGATTCTCGTGGATGGCGTCGACTTCACGGACCCGGCACTCGGCCTCGCGAAGACGAAGTTCTCGCAGG
>JBDTML010000039.1:0-3630 GCA_039934255.1 Acidobacteriota bacterium
GAAGTAGCCGTTCGCGACGGCGTGCGCGGGCTGCTCGAGCTTCCAGAGGTACTGCGAGAGACCCGCCACGGTTGCCGACGGGTTGAAGACGATCTCCGCGCCGTTCAGCCCCAGGGCGCGCGCACCCTCCGGGAAGTGGCGGTCGTAGCAGATGTAGACGCCGACCTTCGCGTAGCGTGTCTGGAAGACGGGGTAGCCCATGTTGCCCGGCTTGAAGAAATACTTCTCCCAGAAACCGGACGTGTGCGGGATGTGGTTTTTCCTGTACTTGCCGAGGTACGTCCCGTCGGCGTCGTAGACAGCCGCGGTGTTGTAGTAAACCCCGGCGTCCTCGCGTTCGTACACGGGCACGACGACGGCCATGCGGTACTTCTTTGCGATCTTCGCGATCGCCTCTGTCGTCGGCCCCGGCACGCTCTCGGCGGCGTCGTACCAGCGGGGATCCTGCGACGGGCAGAAGTACGGCCCGTTGAAGATCTCTTGCAGTCCGAGGATCTGGACGCCCTTCTTCCCGGCTGCGTGGACGAAGGGAAGCGTCGCGGCGAGCGCGGCCTTCTGCACTCGGGCGACCGACGCCTTCGGATCCGAAATCGGGTTGTGCGTCTGGACGAGCCCAATCGTGACCTTTCGCATTCGTCCTTCTCTTTCTCTCTCTAGAACCATCTCTCGATGACGACCTTCTGCTCGGTGTAGAAGATGACCCCGTCCCGGCCGTGGGCTTTGACGTCCCCGAAGAAGCTCTCCTTCGAGCCTCCGAACGGGAAGAACGACATCGGCGCGGCGACGCCGATGTTGACGCCCACCATCGCGGGAGGCGCCTGCATCGCGAAATCGCGCGCGGCCTTGCCGCTCGACGTGAAGATGGATGTCGCGTTCGCCTGCGGATGCGCGTGCAGGAGCTCGAGCGCGGCGGGGAGATCCGGCACGTTGATGATCGAGAGCACGGGCCCGAAGATCTCCTCGCGCCCGATCGACGACTTCGGGTCCACCTTGTCGAACACCGTCGGCCCGAGGAAGAAACCCTTCTCGCGGCCCTTCACGGTGTGGCCCCGGCCGTCGAGGAGGAGGTCCGCTCCCTCGGCCAGCCCCTTCTCGATGTAGGAGAGAACGCGCTGACGGGCGCTCTCGCGGATGACGGGGCCCATCGAGACGCCGGCGTCGGCGCCGTCGCCGACCTTGATCGACTTCGCCGCTGCGACGAGGCGCTCCCTCACGTCGCCGTGCGATTTCCCGACCGTCACGACGATCGAACCCGCGAGGCAGCGCTCGCCCGCGCAGCCGTAGCACGACTCGGACACGATGCCGATCGACTTGTCGAGGTTCGCGTCCGGCATCACGACGATGAAGTTCTTCGCGCCGCCGAGGGCCTGCACCCGCTTGCCGGCGTGCGTGCCCGTGCGGTAGACGTGCCGCGCGACGGGCGTCGAGCCGACGAACGAGACGCCGCGGATGTCGGGGTGCTCGCAGAACCCGTTCACGACGTCGACGCCGCCATTCACGACGTTCACGACGCCGGGCGGCACGCAGCTCTCGAGGAGCTCGAAGATCCGCTTCTGCGACAGGGGCACGAGCTCGGACGGCTTCAGGACGAACGTATTGCCCGTGGCCACCGCGGTAGGAAGGAACCAGAGCGGCACCATCGCGGGGAAGTTGAAGGGCGCGATCGCGGCGAAGACGCCGAGCGGCTGGCGGTGAACGTCGCAGTCGATGCCGCGCGAGATTTCCTCGAGGCCCGAGCCCATCATCAGGGACGGCATCCCGCATGCGACCTCGACGCACTCGATGCCGCGCCGCACGGAGCCGCGCGATTCGTCCAGCGTCTTTCCGTGCTCGGTCGTGACGATCCGGGCCAGCTCCTCGAAGTGCTCCTCGAGGCGGTTCTTGAACGCGAACATCGTGCGAGCGCGCTCGACGACCGGGGTTGCGCGCCAGGCCGGGAAGGCGGCCTTCGCGGCCGCGACGGCGGCGTCCACGTCGCCGCGGGTCGAGAGCGGCGTCTTCGCGATCACCTTGCCCGTGGCGGGATTGAAGACGTCGACCGTGCCGGAGGCCCGTGCGTCGACCCACATGCCCCCGATGAAGTTCGAAAGAACGGGGACGTACGCGGGGTGGGATCCGGACGCCGCGCCGCGCGCGGGGCCGGATGCAGCGGCATTAGGGGCCGATGGAGCCATGCGTCACCTCCAGGAAGGAGACGCATTCTAAGCCCCGCGAGGGTTCAGGCGAGGGAGAGAAGCGCCTGCACGCGGTCGAGGATCTTCCCGGCGACCTCGGCCTTGGAGAGGAGAGGGAGCTCCTCGGTTCCCGCGGCATCGATCAGCGTCACTCGGTTCGTGTCCGAGCCGAATCCACCGCCGGGCTGCGTCACGTCGTTCGCGACGATCAGAGAGAGCCGCTTTTCCTTCAGCTTCTTCCGCGCGTTCGCGAGGAGGTCGCCCGTCTCGGCGGCGAAGCCGACGACGCACGCGGGCCGCGCGCGCGCCGCCGTGACGATGCCGAGGATGTCGGTCGTGCGCTCGAGCTCGACGACAGGAGGGCCCGCGTCCTTCTTCAGCTTCCCGGCCGCGGGACGTGCCGGCCTGAAGTCCGCGACGGCCGCTGCCATGACGAGCGCGTCCGCGCCCGCACACGCCTCGAGGACGGCGTCGGCCATCTCCTGCGCGGTGGCGACGTCGATGCGCGAAGCCCCGCCGGGCGTCGGCAGGCTGCAGGGAGCCGCCACGAGCGTGACCGCCGCGCCGCGATCCAGCGCGGCCTGCGCCACGGCGAACCCCTGCTTCCCGGAGGATCGGTTCGCGATCACGCGCACGGGGTCGATCGGCTCCTGCGTGCCGCCCGCCGTCACGACGACGCGCCGCCCGTGGAGCGATCCGTTCCGGCCCGCCGCGAGCCGAACGTGTCCGAGGATCTCTTCGGGCTCGAGCATGCGTCCCCGTCCCTCGAGGCCGGACGCCATCCGGCCGTCCGCCGGCCCGATCACGATAGCGCCCCGCGCACGGAGCGTTGCGAGGTTCGCCTGGACCGCTGGATGCTCGAACATGCCGGCGTCCATCGCGGGGGCGACGAGCAGCGGGCACCGCGCCGCGAGCGCGGTCACCGTGAGGAGGTCATCGGCGAGCCCGTGAGCGAGCTTCGCGAGGACGTCGGCGGTGGCGGGCGCCACGACGAAGAGATCCGCTCCCTCCGCGAGGCCCACGTGCAGGACGTGCGCCTCCTCGCTCCAGAGATCGTGAAGCGCCGGCCGTCCCGTGAGGGACTGGAACGTGAGCGGCGTGACGAAGCGCGAAGCGGCGGCGGTCAGGATCGCGTCCACCCGCGCCCCCGCCTTCGTCAGGCGGCTCGCGAGATCCGCGGCCTTGTAGGCGGCGATCGAGCCCGAGACGCCGAGGAGAATTCGCTTTCCGCTGAGAACCGGGATGGCGCTCACTTCAGTCCGCGTTCATTTCGTGAATCAGCCGCAGGCCGTCGAGCGTCAGCCAGGGGGCCACGACGTCGATCGACGTCGTTTCTTTCGCGACCGTCTCGGCCAACCCCCCGGTCGCGATCGTCTTCATGGTTGGTCCGAGCTCCTTCTTGAACCTCTCGACCATCCCCTCGACGAGGCTCACGTAGCCGAAGAGCAGCCCCGAC
>JBDTML010000040.1:0-3626 GCA_039934255.1 Acidobacteriota bacterium
ACCGGCACCACCTTTGCCGCCGTGAGGTTCCTGCGCATCGACGGTCGGGGTGACGTCTTCGTATGGGCGCTGCTGCCGGGGGGCAGCGTTCCCGCGCTCGTGAAGCTTTCCGGCCAGGACGGGTCCGTCCTCTGGGGGCCGATTCCCTATCCGGGGGACTCGAACGCATTTCCGTATCCCCTCGCGGCCGTCGTCGCGCGGGGTGGCGACGTCGTGGCGACGTATTCGGAGAGGACGAACAATCCGGTGACCCATTCGACCCTCACCGTGAGGATCGACGGGGGAACGGGCGCCGTTCTCTGGGGGCCGGTGGTTCTCGCAACGGGCGGAGTGAGCGGCGATCTCCTGCTCGACACGGGCGACAGCATTCTCCTGGCGGTCACGACCATGAACCCCCAGAACTCCAACCTCGTGACGGGACCCGAGGTCGTCTTCCTGTCGGGCGCGACGGGAGCGACGATTCGCGGGCCGCTGGATCTGCCGCCGGGCGCCCGTTCGGCCCGCGCGGTGAAGGTCGCGGTGGACGGCAACGGCGACGTCGTGACTCTCGGTGTATTGAATCGGGGCGGCACTTTTTTTTCGGTCCTCGTCAAGTACCGCGGCACGACGGGAGCGATCCTCTGGGGCCCGGTCGAAGTGCCCTCCGACGCATGGGGCGCGCCCGTCGATCTGAAGCTGGCCGCGAACGGCGATCCGATCTGGGTGGGAACCGGGGAGAGTCCCGCCATCGGCACGGGGGGCGTCGTGCTTTCGCGGTTCAGCGCGGCGACGGGAGCCGTCGTCTGGGGTCCGCGGGTCTTCACACAGGCCTACGCCGTGGCCCTCGCGCTCGACGGAAACGGGGACGTCTTCG
This sequence comes from Acidobacteriota bacterium, assembly GCA_039934255.1. GTDB lineage: Bacteria > Acidobacteriota > Thermoanaerobaculia > UBA5066 > UBA5066 > Fen-183. The sequence goes on from JBDTML010000040.1 coordinate 854, forward strand.
CGCTTGGAGATTCCGTCCTCCTGAAATGCGATGGTCAGACCGGCGGGCTCCTCTGGGGTCCGATCGCCGTGAACAACGTCTACGCCAGCACGATGCGAGTGGGCCTCTCCGGTGACGTCATGATCGCGGGCTGGTATGCGGGCGTGTCCACAGTGGCGCGGCATAGCGGGTCGACTGGAGCGCTCGTCTGGGGGCCCGTCCCGGTCGCCGCGTCGTATCCCCAGGCCATGGCGATCGACGCGTCGGGCGACATTCTGCTGGCCGGATCGGGCCTCGTGATGAAACTCCGGGGGGTCGACGGCTCGACCGCGTGGGGACCTGTCACATTGGTCGACCTGACGGGTGGCTTCAGCTCCTCGGCCGCGCTCGCGCTCGACCAGGCCGGTAACCCGATCGCCGAAGTCTTCACGTACGACGGCGTGACGGCGCGACGGGCGGCCGTCTTCGCGAAGTACGACAACGCGTCCGGAAGCCAGCTCTGGGGACCTGTGACCTGGGACGCGAGCGAGGGACGAGCGCCCCAGGACGTCCTCCTCGCCGTAGATTCCTCCGGAGACGTCGTCCTCGCCGCGAACGGCCTCGACGACGACTACATGAACATGGCAGTTCGGAAGTACTCCGGCGCCGACGGGGCTCCCGTCTGGGGGCCGGTGACGTTCGACGGACCAGGAACCAACGTCCTGACGAGCATGGCCCTCGTCGGGAAGGATCCTGTTCTCGCCGGGACCTCGATGGGCTCGATGCGCACGGTGCGTTTCGGGTTCGCCTTTAGCCTGGAAACGCAGACCTGGCAATTACCGCCGGCTCTCTGCGGTCAGGCGTTCCAGTTCGCGTTCCTGGTCCGCAACGCCGTCGCGCCCGCCGTTTTTTCTGTCACGGGTGGCGCGCTTCCGCCAGGGCTCGCCCTCGACCCGACGACCGGCGTTCTCGCCGGCATGGCGGGGCCTGCGGGCACGTATTCGTTCCGTCTGCGAGTGGGGAGCGGCACCGCGAGCATTTCGCGTGACTACACGATGGTCGTCGTGGAAGGCCAGCCCGTCATCGACGTCGAAACGAGCGACCCGACGTTGTGCGTGGGGGACAGCGCGGTCCTCTCCGTGCGGGGAGCGTTCGCCGCCTATCTGTGGTTACCCGGCGGCGAGACGACGCCGACCATTACGGTTTCGCCCGTGGCAACGGCCAGTTACACCTTCGTCGGAACGAACTCGGGCGGATGCGTTCGGACGGGGAGCCGCACGATCACCGTCCTTCCCGAACCGGTCCAGCCCTCGATCGCCGCTCCCGCCGTCGTCGCCGCCCTCGCCGGCAACCTCGTCGCGACAGTAGCGGACCATCCGGGAAGTCGCTACGTCTGGGCGATCGCGGGAGGCGCGATCGTCTCGGGCCAGGGCACATATGGAATCCGCTTCGAGGCCGGCGTGGGCGGAGTCCTCACGCTCACCGTCGTTGAAACGAACGGCGCCGGCTGCAGGGCACCGGCCGCGTCCCTCACCACCCGGGTGACGCCCGCAGCGACCCTGTTCTTTTCGACTTCACCGTGTCGAATTTACGATTCTCGGGTCTCAAACGTACCCATCGCAGCCGGCGAGGTGCGGCGGCTCACGCTGACCAGTTCTTGCGGTCTTCCCTCGACCGCTCGAGCCGTTGCCCTGAATGTAACCGCTGTGGGAGTCTCCGGCGCCGGATCCCTTTCCGTGAGTCCAGGAGGAATCACCGCTACAGCGGCCGCCGGGCCGGCCTGGAAAGGCGATCAAATCCGGGCTGCAAGCACGATTGTGGGAATGGACGCGACGGGGGCGGTCGACGTCTCATGCGAGTCGGTTACCGGGTCCGCGAACTTCGTGATCGACGTCTCCGGCTACTTCCAATAACCCCCGGGACGATACCCAAAAGATCCGGCACGTATTTCGCACTCCCCGGTGCGGTGCCCGCCCCGTGGCGCCTGAAAGGGGTCTGTTTGATGAGGAACCTGCTTCGCACCGCCGTCCTGGCCGCTTCCGCCTGTCTCGCCGCCCCGATGGCGCTCGCCGCCGGCGGTCCGCTTCTCGAAAAGGAGGTCGAGGTCCCGCGCGCGACCCGCATCCCGCTCGACATGACGTGGGAGAAGTGCGTTCTCGTGGACGTGGAGACGCAGAACGACCCCAACGAAAAGCTCGTTCAGGCCGCCAAGGACCACGATCCCAAGGACCTCACCTTTCTTCTCGTGCGATTCCGCTACCAGAACACCGACTGGGTCGACCACCGCGTGCGCCTCCGCGCCGTACTGCTCGACGCCTCGGGGAACGTCCTCGCGGACGCCGGGCGGATGGGCACGATGGACAAGGGCCAGACGAGCGACACGCTGAGCTTTCCGATGAAGCTCAAGACGGTGGACTGGCCCAACGCGGTGAAGATGAAAGTCACCGCGAGCTTTCTGAAGTAGTTGCCCCTATAATCCGCCGCTCCGGTCGGCTGCGGTGAGGTGCTGGAGTGGTTGATCAGGACGGTCTCGAAAACCGTTTTACCTGAAAGGGTAACGTGGGTTCGAATCCCACCCTCACCGCCATTCCGGCTCGGGCGCTCGGCGCGCTCAGCGTGAAGCCAGCTCGGGCTCGAAGAGGCGGTCGCGGTCGGCGATCTCCGCGAAGGCGGCGTCGTCCACGAAGCCGGAGTCGGCCATGCGCGCGAGGTGCCAGAAGTCGCGGACGTGCTCCTTGATCCGGGTCTCGGCGTAGTCTTTCGAGACCTCGTTGTCGATGAGGAACGGCCAGTCGGACGACTGGAGAAGCAGCGC
>JBDTML010000041.1:0-10637 GCA_039934255.1 Acidobacteriota bacterium
CCAGAAGCAACGCCCCGCCGAACGTGCCAAGGAATTCCTCTCCCTGTTTCGCTCCGAGTCCGCGCTGGTAATCCTGAGGCGTGATCACCGGCCGGACGCCCAGCGACGTGACCTCGACGAGAACCGCGGGCGGGGACGCCGTGTCCGGCTTCTTCTGGACGGTCAGGAACGTCCGGCCGTCGACCGACGCGCCGTCTCTCAACCAGTAGTCCGTCAGCTCCGGGAAAGCCGGGACGAGAACCTGGCTGTTCGAGCCTCCTCCGGCCAGCCGGTAGGCATCGCCGGCAGTTCCGAACACCACGACGGAGCCGTCGATCTCGCGCACGTGGGCCGTCGGATGGATCTCGTAGGGGCCTCCGGGCGGGGGGCTCTGGACCGACGAATTGTGGAAGGTCGTCAGGAGGCCGTCGCGATAGCGGAGCAACGTGTCCACCTGGGCCGAGATCCAGAACTCGTTCGGTGTGACGAGCGTGGGGGGGACGGCTGAGTAGGACGTGACGAATATGTCCGCCTCGAAGGGTCCGAGGTCCGTCCATGCGAAGCCGTCGAAGGCGAGCAATCGCGAACCGCTCACGAGGATCGGCCGGTTCTGGAATACGAAGCCGCGCGGCACGCCGTTCACGAGGGGCGGGCGCGGCAGCCGGTTCCACTCACTCCCCTCCCTTCTCCAGACCTCGGCGCCGACGACGGCGAAGAGCGACGAGCTTCCGGCGAGGAAGGCGTCGACCGCCTCCGGGGATCCCTCGATTCCAGGCGTCACGTTCCAGCCCGATCCGTTATAGAGATGCACCTCCGACCCCGTGCCCGCGGCGAAGAGGCGGCTCCCGGCGACGAAATATGAAGCTCCGACGAAGGGCGCGGGGATCATCTCGAAGGCGCCAGCTCGAAGTCGGAAGGCTCGACTGTCTCCGAACCCGGTGAGGTACAGAAGGTCGCCGTTCCACTCCACAAACGCGATGTCCGACGAATACCCTGCCCGCGGCAGGAAGACAGGAGGCGTCAGGCCCGCAGAGGTCAGCCGACGAACCTGTCGGTCGGAAGGACCGGCGGACCCAATCGTCCAGAGGTCGTTCTCGGTCGTGAAGAGCCCGAAGTAAGACTCGTCGAGCGGTGGAAGGAGCGTCCAGTGGTCGCCGTCCAGCCGGTACAGCGGGATGGAGGCCGCGCCATACCGCGACACTTGGGACTCCGACCGGCGCGCACTGGGGCCGGCACACCCTGCGGGCAGCGCCCGAAGATAGAGCACGTCCCCGGCCGCGTGGAGCTCACCCGTGCACGCGGGACTTCTCGCCTCCTCGCGGAGGGTCCCGTCCTTGAACGCAACCGAGAACGCCTTGATCCCTTCGGAAAAGGCATCAAGACAGATCGCCGTGCGACAGAAGGTGTTGAATCCGCCCTTCATGAAGAACAGGCGCGTCGCACCGATCGCAAACGTGTCGATCGGACCCGTCTCGAAGAGCGTCTTCCACGTGTCGCCTTCGAGCCTCAGGAGCCGTGTGCGTGACTGATCGCCGCGGTCGAGCGCGAAGAACCGGCCCGCGCGGGAAAAAGGCTGACCGGGCGGCCGTGTGGCTTCCGCTCCGGAATCGGCGTACAGACGGATGCGATGCCATCCGAATCCCTGGAACTCGTAGGTGCCGGACCCGTCGAAGGCGAGCGTCCGGCTCTCGTCCCCGAGCACCAACCCGACGTTGGGAGCGGTCGGCCCCTCGGCCGGCACCGTCTTCCAGAACACGCCCGCCGACGCGGAATAAGGCAAACACGCGAAACAGGCAAGAGCACAAGCTGTGGCGAGGCGAGAGACACGTTCCATCGGGTGGAAGTGTGGGCCGCCCGGTTCACCTCACAATCTCGGCGAGCGCCAGGCGGCGCCTCAGGGACCGCCGGGCGCGCGGCGCGGGTAGGCCGAGACCATGCCGTCGTATTCGGCCAGCGCGTAGCTGTCCGTCATGCCCGCGAGGTGGTCCGCGATCGACCGGAGGAAGAGGGGCTTTCGCGTGTAGTTCGAGGCGATCTCGGCGTCGAGCCGCTTCAGCGGCACGTCCCTCAGGTAAGAGACCCCCGCGAGATCGCGGTACCGGAGGAGCACGTAATCCGGGAGGAGGCGCGGGTTCCTGTACCACGCGGCGAAAAGCGTCGTTACGACGAGCTGCGCGCGCCCGTCGTGCTGCGCGACGCGGTGGCTATGGATGACGTGCTGGTAGATGAATTCCTTGAGGTCCTGGTAGAAGCGCTCCCCGGCCTTCGACGGCGCCACGAGGGAACCGGGCAGCTTGCGGCGCTGGGCGTAGAACTCGTCGGGCGTCGTGACCTTCCTCGCGTCGAGCCATTTCCCGATCGAAACGCGCGAGGTCGTGATGAGGTCCGTGACGAGGAGGTGGATCATCCCGCGGATGAGCATGGCTTCCTTCACCGTCCTGTCTTTCGTGGCGGTGTAGGCAGGGCCGAGAGCCTCGACGACCGCGCGCGCGACCGGGAGCGCGAGAACCTTGTCGAAGTCCACGATCTTCAGGCCGTCCTCGAGGTCGTGCGCCTGCTGCGCGAACTCGTCGGCCCAACCCACGACCTGGCATTCGAGGTGACCTCCGGACGAGAGGTTCAGGCCTTCGGCGTCGATGTCGGGGAAGGGGAAGTCCCGGCGCCAGGTCGTGTGCTTGAGGATGCCCTCGCGCGTGTCGTTCGTGAGGTTGAGGCCGGGGTGCTCGTAGCGCTTCTCGAGGACGTCCACGACGCGCACCGACTGGTAGTTGTGCTTGAACGCTCCGACCTGCGCGGCGACGCGCGGTTCGATCTGGATCGACGACTCGCCTCCCGTGAGGATCCGGTTGAGGACCTTCTCGCCCGAGTGTCCGAACGGCGTGTGCCCGAGGTCGTGGCCCAGCGCGCAGGCCTCGGCGAGGTCCTCGTTGATCCCAAGGGCGCGCGCCATCGTGCGGGCGATCTGCGTGACTTCCAGCGTGTGCGTCAGACGCGTGCGGTAATGGTCGCCTTCGAACGGGATGAAGACCTGCGTCTTGTGTTTGAGCCGGCGGAACGCGCGCGAGTGGACGATGCGGTCGCGGTCGCGCTGGTACTCCGTCCGGTAGTCGTACGTCTTGCCTTCTTCGGCAACCGGATACCGCCGCACGGCGCGCGACGCGCGCGAGGCGTAGACCGCGAGCCGCGCATCTTCCTGGGCCTCGAGGTCCTTCTTCGTGAGTGAGGGAACGAGAGAGGAGACTGAAGCGCTCACGCTTCCGATCTTAGCCGCAGCACCTCGCCGGCGAGATAGAGCGATCCGGCGACGAGGATCGGGCCGTCGCACATCGAGTCCTCGAGGCGCGCGAGGCCCTCGGCGACGGAGGGCGCCGTCTCGAGCTCCGGCCGCCCGAGGCGGAGCCGAAGGTTCTCCGGCGTCTCGGCCCGCGGTGAATCCGGAGCCACGAGGACGATGCGGCGGGCGCGGGCGGCGAGCGGCCCGAACACGTTGGTCAGATCCTTGTCCGCCATGCCGCCGAAGAGCAGGTCGACGCGGCCCGCCAGACCGGTCTCATCGAGATACTCCGCGAGCGCGAAGGCTCCCGGCGGGTTGTGAGCGCCGTCGACGAGGAGCGTCCGGAACCCCCGCCGTGCGAGCGTCTGCAGCCGGCCTGGCCAGCGCACCAGGGCCAGACCGCGGCGCGCCGTCTCCTCGTGGAGGGGTGCGACCGCGCGGGCCGCGGCGAGCGCGAGAGCGAGGTTCTGCCTCTGGTGGGCACCCGGAAGCGGGTCCCCGGGGGCCGCCGCCTCGAGCGGAGGGATGGTGACGAGCCGCGCCCCGATCCGCCGGGCTTCCTCGTGGAGGACCTCGCGCGGATCATTCGAGGTTCCCGTCGACCCGATGAGCACGGGCTGGCCCTTCCGGAAAATGCCCGCCTTCTCCCGCGCGACGTCTTCCAGCGTCGGGCCGAGAACGTCGAGGTGGTCGGCGGCGACGTTCGTCACGACCGAAACGACCGGCTCGAGGACGTTCGTCGCGTCCAGCCGGCCTCCGATCCCGACCTCCACGACCGCGACGCCGACCCGCGCGCGCCGGAACAGCTCGAAGGCGCAGGCCGTCAGCGCCTCGAAGTACGTCGGGCCGCGGACGCCGGAAGGAGCGATCGCGGCGATGACGGAAAGCGCGTCGTCGAGGAGAAGGGATGAAACGTCACGATCGGAGATGCGGACGCGCTCCGTGACCGACACGAGATGCGGGGACGTGTAGAGCCCGCAGCGGACGCCGGCAGCCGTCAGCAGCGACGAGATCGCGGCGGCCGTCGAACCCTTCCCGTTCGTTCCGCCGATGAGAATCGAGGAGAAGGAAGATTGGGGATTTCCTAGAAATGAAAGAAGGGCGGCGGTGCGCGAAAGCCCGGGGCGGATGCGCTGCGGGCCGAGAGCGTCGAGCCACGCCAGTCCGGGATACGCGGCGCGCGAATTCAAGCCACGTCCCCTCTTCACCTTCTAAGAAAATCCGAAACTGCGCTTCCCAAAACGGGCCATCACCCAACCCGCAGCAGCCGCAGGACGTTCGCGACCGCCGCCCGCATCTCGGCACGGGGGACGACGAGATCCACGAAGCCATGCTCCTGGAGGAACTCCGACCGCTGGAAGCCCTCGGGCAGCGTCTGGCGGATCGTCTGCTCGATGACGCGCGGGCCCGCGAAGCCGATGAGCGCCTTCGGCTCGGCGAGCGTCACGTCGCCGAGCATCGCGAACGAGGCGGTCACACCGCCTGTCGTCGGGTCCGTGAGGATCGCGACGTAGGGCACCCGCGCGGCGCCGAGGCGCGCGAGCGCCGCCGAGACTTTTCCCATCTGCATCAGGGAGAGGATCCCCTCCTGCATGCGGGCGCCGCCCGAGGCCGAAACGATCACGAGCGGCGTGCGCTCGACGAGCGCCTGTTCGGCGGCGCGCGTCAAAACCTCGCCCACGACGGAGCCCATCGAGCCTCCCATGAAGGCGTAGTCGAGAATCGCGACGATCGCCGGCATGTCGTCGATCAGTCCCTTCGCCGCGAGAATCGCGTCCGGACGGCCGGTTTTCGCCTCGGAATCCTTCAGGCGATCGCGGTAGCGCTTGCTGTCCTTGAACTTGAGGGGATCGGTCGGCCGGACGCCGGTGAAGAGCGGCTGCCCGCCCCCCTCCCCGAGCAGGAGCCGGAGGCGCTCGATCGCCGGCATCCTGAAGTGGAATCCGCACTTCGGACACACGCGCAGGTTTCTCTCCACTTCCTTGACATAGAGCGCCTCGCGGCACCCGTCGCACTTCAGGAAGAGACCCTCGCCCAGCGAGGACGTCGTCTTCGGGTCCCGAGGGGCCCGGGGGGCTTTGTCCTTTCGGAACCACATGGCGTGAACCGCGGATCTTACCGCGCCCGCGCCGGCCCGATGGAAACGAGGGGCCGTCCCCCGGCGCCGGGCGTGACGCACGCCGAGACCCCGAAGAGCTCCGAGAGAAGCGGCTCGGTGAGCGTGCTCGCGACCTTACCCGCGGCGAGCACGCGCCCGCCCGAGAGAAGCACCGCGTCGTCCGCGCCCTGCGAGGCGACGTCCAGCTCGTGCGTGGAAAAAACGACGGCGCCGCCCGCCTCCGCACGGCGCCGCATCGCGTCGATGACGAGGAACCGGTGGCGCGGATCGAGATTCGCGGCCGGCTCGTCGAGGAGGAGAACCTCGGGCTCGCCGGCCAGGACCCGCGCGAGGAGGATGCGCTGCCTCTCGCCTCCGCTCATCGCGCCGAGATCGGTTTCGGCGAACATGCCGGCATCCATCTCGATGAGCGCCGCGTCGCCGGCGACGTGGTCGCGCGCCGAGGGCGCTCCGAACGCCGTGCGCCACGGCGTTCGGCCCAGGAGGACGAGATCCCGGGCTCGAATCGGGAACAGCGGCTCGAAGCCCTGCGGGAGGTAGCCGAGCATGCGCGCCACCTCGCGGCGCGGGACCGCCGGGAGGGGGCGCTCGCCCAGCCGCACGGTGCCGCGGCGAGCGGGCACGATGCCCGCGAGCGCCTTCAGAAGCGTGGATTTTCCCGCCCCGTTCTCGCCGAGAAGCGCCGTGACGCGCCCCCCCGCGAACATGTGCGTGATCTCCGCGATGGCATCGTGGGCTCCGTATCCCGCGGCGAGCCCCTCGGCGCCGAGAGGGACCGTCACGGCCTCGCCCTCAGGAGAAAGAGAAACGCCGGAGCCCCCAGGAGGGCGGTAATGGCGCCGACCGAGATCTCCGCGGGCGCGAAGAGCGACCGGGCGACCACGTCCGAGACGACCAGGAGGAGGGCGCCCCCGAGAAAGGAAAGAAGAAGCAGGCCGCGGTGGGAGCGCGTGACGCGCCGCACGGCGTGCGGCACGAGAAGACCCACGAATCCGATGATGCCGGCGTACGCGACGGCCGCCGCGGCAAGAAGCGATGCCGCGACGTAGGCGGTTCGCTTCGCCGTTTCCACGCGGATTCCGAGCGTGGCGGCGGTCTCCTCGCCGAGCGTGAGCGCGTCGAAGGCGCGCGCGAGCGGCAGGAGGAGGGCGAGCGAGAGGGCGACGTAGACGGACAGGGCCGCGACCGCGCCCGGCGTCGCGCCCGCGAGCGAACCGAGCATCCAGAACACGAAGGTCTGCGTGCGCGAGGGGTCGCCAAAAGAGAGAAGAAACAGCAGGATCGCCGAGGCGAGCGCATTCACGACGACACCCGAAAGGAGGAGCCGGCCCCGGTCCAGCCGGCCGCCCGCGGACGCCCCGATGCCCACGATGAGGACGGCCGCGAGCGCGCCGAGAAACGCCGCGAAAGGCAGTGCGAGGGCGTCGAATATTCCGGCGCGCATTCCGACGGACGCGCCGAGACCGAGGAGCGACCCGACGAGCGTCCCGCAGGCAGCGCCTCCCGAAACGCCGAGAAGGTAGGGATCGGCGAGGGGGTTTCCGAGCAGCGCCTGGAGGGCGGCGCCCGAGAGAGCCAGCGCGCCGCCCACGAGCACGGCCAGGAGCGCGCGCGGCAGCCGGAGCTCGCGCACGATCGAAACGGTCCCGGCGTCTCCCCGGCCGAGGAGAGCCCGCAGGACGTCGTGAGGCTCAAGGGACACGCTCCCGAGGAGCAGCGAGGCGAGAAGCGCGGCGAGAAGCGCGCCCAGGAGCAGGACGCCCCACGCCCACGCCGGGCGGCGGGAATTCACGGCACGCGTACCGCCGCGAGGCGCTCCAGAGCTTCGACGAGCCGAGGGCCCGGACGTTCGAGCAGATCCCCGGGGAGGACGACGATGCGGCCTTCCCTGACCGCGGGCACGAGACGCCAGCGCGCGTCGGAGAAGGCTCGCGCGAAGGCACCGGCGTTCTCTTTCGTGTCGGGACGAATCACGAGCTCGGGGTTCCAGGCCGCGAGTGTCTCGAACGAGACGCGGGGCCAGTCGCCCGCGGACTTGGGCACGACGTTCACGAAACCGGCGCGCGAAAGGACGTCTCCGACGAACGTGGCGGCGCCGGCAACGACCGGAGGGTCGGGCCAGATGAGCGCGACCGCGCGTCTCCTCGGGCGCGCGCGGCCGAGCGCCTCTGCCGCAGCGATTCGCCTCGTGAGGGCGCCCACCAGGGTTGCCGCGCGCTCGTCCTCGCCAAGCGCGTGCCCCACCCGTCTGACGTCCTCGAGGACGCCGTCGAGCGTCGTGCCGGCGGTGACCACGACCGGAAACCCCAGGGCCTCGAGTTTCTCGAATGCCGCGCGATCGGTGCCGTCCTTGGACACGACGACAAGATCGGGCTCGAGGGACACGACGCGCTCGAGGTCCGGAGCGAAACCCCCGACGCGCGTCTTTCCCGACGCCTCGGGTTGGTCGCCGGAGAAATCGGGAACGCCGACGACGCGCGGTCCCGCTCCGAGAGCGAACAGGATTTCGGCCGCGGACGGAGCGAGCGCAACGATGCGCCGGGGCGGTGCCGGGACACGGGTCGGAACCGGAGGGGCGAGAAGAGCGAGGCCGAGGGAGACGACTCCGAGACGCCCGCTCAGGGTTCCTCGGCTTCCTCGAGATCGTTCGGAATTCCCAAGCGGAGACACGCCGCCCCGTACATCTGTCGCGCCGCCTTCTGCGCGTTCTGCAGATCCGCGAGACGCTCCTTGACCTTCGCGAGCTCGGCCTGAATGTCGCCCTCGAGCTGGTCGATCTCGGCCTTCGTCACCTTCAGTGTGTTCTCGTAGAACCTTCTCTGTTCGTCGGAAAGACTCATGCGTTCTCCTCGAAAGTGGGGCTCGGCGGACTCAGGGCTTCACGTTGATGGGGAAGGTCTTCCACATCTTGACCTTCACGCCATCTTTCGTGGCCGGCAGGATTGTCGCATTCTTCAACGAGCGCACCGCAGCCTCGTCGATGAACTTGTAGCTCGACGGCTTGATGACTCGGATGTCCCGAACGCCGCCCTTCTCGTCGACGAGCGCCATCAGGAACGGCGTCCCGATCGTTCCGTCGGCTGCGCGTTTGATTTGCCGCGCCTGAGCGGGAAGGCCGCCGATACTTCCGAGGCGCACGAGGCGGGGCTCGACGACGCCCTCCCCGGGACCCACGAGGTCGCCTTCCGCAACCGGCGCGTTCGACGCGGCGGGGATCACGGGCGCCCTGTCGGGCACGGAAATTTCGACGGGGGAAGACGCCGCGGTTTTCGCCTCGGCCACGATTTCGGGCTTCGGCTCGGGGGTGCGCACGACCATGGTCGCCGCCGGGGCGGGCTCGGGGGCTTTCGCGACCGTGGAGGAGGCGGCGGAAGGGGCCGCTTGAACCTCGGAAGGACGCAGGGGCTCCACCGCCTTCACGGCGGCGAGCCCGACGACGGGCGAAGGAGGAATGGACGCCGTCCCCGGCTTCCCCGCGGCCCCCGGCTGCTTCGCCGCCTCGCGCAGCGCCTTCTCGCGCTCCGCCGTGACCCGGCGCGCTTCGGCTTCGACCGCTCGGGGATCGACGACTTTCGCCGGCTCCGGCAGCGCCGCCGCAGGGGCCACCGGCTGCTCGGACGTCCCGGGAAGAGCGTTCGGGGGCGCAGGCTCCGTCTTCGGCGCGCCCGCCGCCACGGGTGGCCTGGCGCCCGACCAGCGGTCCTTCGTGACGTAGAGGCCGCCCGCGACGAGGGCCGCGGCGGCGAGACCGATGCCGGCCACGAGGCCCGTACGGCTCTTGCGCGATTCGCCCGCCGCGGGCAGGACGGCGGCCCTTTCGCCCACCGCTCGGCGCGGCGCGGGCTCCGGACGCGTCTCGGCCGCGGGCACCGCGGGGCGCGCGAATTCGCCCGTCTGGGCCTTCGCAATCACGAGACCCTTCCCCTTCTTCGGGGGAGCCGTGGGAGAGGGGGCCGGAACGACCGGCCCCGGCATGTCGCGGGCCTTGTCGAAGGCGGCGTCGATCTCGTCATCCGACGCCTGCGGCGCCTGGAGAAGCCGGTGCATGTAGATCGCGAGATCGGCGGGCCCGGGTGAAGGTTGATACGTGTACAGCACCGCGTGAAGGTCTTTCTCGAACTCGGACGCGTTCTGATAGCGCTCCTGGGGGTTTTTCGCGAGCGCCTTGAGGACGATCTGGTCGACGCGTTTCGGCACCTCGGCGCCGCGGGAAGACGGCATCGCGACTTCGCCCTCGCGCACGCTCTCGAGCACGGACATGTCCGTCTCGCCCTCGAAAAGAGGGGCGCCCGTGAGCATTTCGAAGAGAACCGAACCGAGGGAGAAGATGTCGCTTCGCCGGTCGAGCCTCTTGCCCCAGGCCTGCTCGGGCGACATGTACTGCAGCTTTCCCTTGAGCGCTCCCGAGATGGTCGTCGAGACCTTGCTCGCGGCTTTCGCGATGCCGAAATCGCAGAGCTTGATGTCGCCTTCGTCGCTGATGAGGATGTTCTGCGGAGAGACGTCGCGGTGCACGAGATTCAGCTCGCTGCCGTCGGGCGCCGGACGGCGGTGCGCGTAGTCGAGCGCGTTCGCGATCTTCGCCGCGATGAAGAGCGCGAGCTCGGCAGGCAGCGGAACGCCTCTTTCCTTCGCGAGCTTCAGGAGCGTGCGCAGATCCTTGCCCTCGACGTACTCCATCGCGATGTAGTGCCAGGCGTCGACCTTGCCGAGGTCGTAGATGTGCGTGATGTTGTTGTGGTTGAGCTGGGCCGCGAGCTTCGCTTCGTCCACGAACATCGTGACGAAGTCGGCGTTCGTCGCCATGTTCGGCACGATGCGCTTGATCGCGACGATCTTCTCGAAGCCCTGCTCGCCGCTCATGCGCGCCTTGAAGACTTCGGCCATGCCGCCCGTGCCGATCTTCTCGAGGAGCTGGTAGCGCCCGAACGCGCCCGGCGACGACGGCGGCCGCGGGGACGAAACCGGACGTGTCGCGTCGACGGGGCGCGGCATCGGAGGCGGCGCCGGCGGGACGGAGGGAGGAAGCGGAGACGTCCTCATGCGCACGGTCTCCCCGGAGACTTCGCGCGAGACTTCCCTGGGCTCGCGCACTTCGCGCGGTCGTGCCGGGGGCGCGGGCGCGGCGGTCTTCGGGGGCGGCATGATTCCCGAGAGCGTGTCGTGGAGGAGCTTGTCGACGGAAGATTTGGTGCGCGTGGCGGGCTCCGCCGTGCGCGGCGCGGGCCCCGGCCGCGCACTGAGGCTCGCCATCGCCGCGGCGAC
>JBDTML010000042.1:0-2086 GCA_039934255.1 Acidobacteriota bacterium
ACCGCGCCGCGCGAAAGCTGTCGCCGGGTCACTTCGCGCTGTGGGAGCCGGACGCGGCGTCGCTTAAGGTCGAGCGTTACTGGGATCCCGTCGCGGTCGCGTGCGAAGGGCCGCTGAAGATCGGAGAGCAGGAGGCCGAAGAGCGCCTCGATGACCTCCTGAAGGACGCGGTCCGCCTCCGGATGATCGCGGACGTTCCGCTCGGGGCCTTTCTCTCCGGGGGAATCGACTCGTCGCTCGTGGTGGCGCTCATGCAGGAAGCCAGCGCGCGGCCGGTGAAGACCTTCACGATCCGGTTCGAGAACCCCGCGTTCGACGAGGCGGACCACGCGGCCGCCGTCGCGCGGCATCTGGGGACGGAGCATGCGGAGGAGACCTGCACGGCGACGGCGATGCGCGACGTCCTCGACACGCTGCCGGACATGTTCGACGAACCGTTCGCGGACTCGTCGGCGATCCCCACGCACATCGTGTCCCGCATGACCCGAAGTCACGTCACGGTCGCGCTGTCGGGCGACGGCGGCGACGAGCTTTTCTTCGGGTATCCGCGCTACGTCCTGAATGCGCGTGCCGTGTGGCTGCTCGACGGCCCTCGCGCCGTCCGGGAAGCCGTGGCCCGCGTGGCTTCGGTGCTTCCCGTACGCCGCCTCCGGCGCGCGGCCGAGGTGCTGCGCCACGACGACGCCGACCCCTATCTCCGCTTCGTGGCCTGGTTCCGCGCCGACGAGGTCGCCGCGCTCACCGGCCGGCCGGTGCCGCCGTACCTTGCTTACGACGAGGCGAGCGCGGGAGCGGCGGTTCTCCCGGCGACCGAACGCCCTCCCCTCGTGGACCTCGTGACGTACCTGCCGGAGGACATCCTCGTGAAGGTCGACCGCGCCTCGATGGCGGTCGGGCTCGAGACCCGCGCGCCGCTTCTCGACCACCGCGTCGCCGAGCTGGCGCTCCGGCTTCCGCTCTCCCTCAAGTGGCGCGGGGGATCGACGAAGTGGCTGCTGCGCCGACTGCTCTATCGCCGCGTGCCGAAGGCTCTTCTCGACCGCCCGAAGATGGGCTTCGGCGTCCCCCTTGCCGACTGGCTGAACGGCCCTTTGCGCGCGCGCATGGACGAGCTCCTTGCGGGTCCGGCGCTTCGGACGCTCGGCCTCGACGAGCGCGTGGCGCGGGACTTCTGGCTGGCGTTTCGCGCGGGACGGGAGCTGCGGGCGTCGGTTCTCTGGAACCTCTTCGCACTGCTCGCGTGGGCGGACCGCTGGAAGCCGTCCCCCCTCGAGCGCCCGGCGTCCGGGCGATGACGACATGACGTCCCGCAGGATCCTGCGCGTCATCACGCGAATGAACGCGGGCGGGCCGGCTCGCCACGTGGCGTGGGTCAGCGAGGGCCTCGCCGCCCGGGGGTGGGAGACGCGGCTCCTCACGGGCGACGTTGCCGCGGGAGAGGACGACCTCACCGGTGTCGCGGACGGCCGCGGCCTGGACCTGCGCCGCGTCCCGGGGCTGTCCCGGAAGATCGATCCGGTTCGCGACGGAGCCGCGCTCGCGAAGGTCGTCGCGGCGATCCGGGAATTCGATCCCGACATCGTGCACACGCACACCACGAAGGCGGGATTCCTGGGGCGGGCGGCGACCTATCTCGTGAACTCCACGCGCGGTAGAGGGGATCGGATCCGCGCCGTGCACACCTTTCACGGGAACGTCCTCAGCGGCCACTTCCCGCCGGTGCGGGAACGCGCGCTCCGGGGCCTCGAACGCCTCCTCGCTCACGCGGCGACCGACGCCATCCTCGTGCTCTCGCCCCAGCAGCGCGCGGAGATCGTCGAGCGCTTCCGCATCGCGCGGGCGGAGAAGGTCTCCATCGTGCCGCTCGCGCTCGACCTCGGCGTGTTCGCATCGCTGCCGCCGCGAGGGGCCTTTCGCCGTGAGATGGGTTTCGGGGACGACGCTTTCGTCGTCGGCATGGTCGGCCGGATCGCCCCCATCAAGAACCACGAGATGTTCCTGCGTGCTGCCGCGAAGACTCTGCGGACGGCGCCTCGTGCCCGGTTCGTCGTCGTGGGCGATGGCGCGGGTGCGCCGGAGCTCGAGC
>JBDTML010000043.1:0-6670 GCA_039934255.1 Acidobacteriota bacterium
TCGATGTCCGGGTCCTTCGCCTTGGAGGACTTCTTCCCTTCGGCCTTCGCTTCGGTCTTCGCCTCGGCGGCGGGCTTGGCTGCCTTGTCCGCGGCCTTCGCGGCGTCCTTCTTCTGGAGCGCCTCGACCTGCTTTTCGAGGTCGCGGATGCGCTTGTCGGTGTCGGTGGACTCCTGCGCGAAGACTGGCGCCGCCAGCAGAGCGAGGAGCAGGGGGGTCACGAGCGACTTCTTCATGGTTACTCCTACCTCGTTATGAGCGCCTGCCCCCGGGGCGAGGCACATGTTCGTCTGGACTCGTTCCGCAAAGGCCGAGCCACGCTCTCCCGGCGTCGCAAGTGCGTGCCGGTGAGCAGTTGCGCCCGGCGGACCGACGGAGGAAAGATCGCGCCGTGCGGGAATCCGCACGCGCTGTGCGGGCCGCCGCGCGTGAAGAAGACAGGTCGCGAGGGACGCCAGAAAAAAAAGCGGGGAAGCGGACACGAGGTGCCCCGCTTCCCCGATATGAGGAGGAGATGGTGCAGAGATCGACTACTCGCCGACGTTCTTCGCGCCCGGCCAGCGGTAGAGATAGGGATTGCCCTTCTCGTCGAGCGGCCGCCGGTCGGCGTCCGTCACGACTGAGTTCTCGAAGTCGAGGACGGCGTCGCCGATGAACCGGATCGTCTCGGCGCGACCCTTGAAGCCGGCGGAGGACAGGTAGAGCTTCCCATCCTTGTCGCGGCCCTTGTACGACGTCATCCACGTCTGGAGGATCAGGGTGACGCCGGGGAACTTCCGGTCGAGCTCCTCGATGCTCCGAGCCGCGAAGAACGGAGTGTTCTCCATGACGACGATGACCTTGTCGTCCTTCTCGCCCGTGTCCATGAGGCTCAGAATTCCGATCGCGCGGCCGCGGACGACCGAGCCCGTCGGGACGGCGGGCCCGAGGACGAGCGCGTCCACCGCGTCGCCGTCGCCGCCCTTGGACTTCAGGAGCACGGAGCGGGGGATGTTGCCGTAGTTGCAGGGGTAGCCGAGGTACTGGACGTACCGGGGGCCGCCGTTCTTCTGCTCGAGCTCGATGTTCCCGCTCTTGAGCTCGACCATGTACTTGGCGGTCGTGCCCGCGGCGATCTCGATGACGACGTTGACCGTGCCGTCGACGTTGACGGGGTCGTACCCGGTCCAGAAGTTCTTCTCGCCCTTGAGGACGGAGACCTGGGGCTGCAGCGTCTCGGCCGAGGCCGAGAGGCCGGCGGCCGTCCCGAGCAACAGCGCGAGGGCGACGACGCCGGACTTGATGAGGTGTTTCTTCATGGTGTGTCAGCTCCTCGTTTCGTTCACGACGGGTCGTCGTTGTTCGCGGCCTTGGACTTCTTGGTCTTCTTCGGGGCGTCGGCCGGCGCGGCCGGCTTGTCGGCGGGCTTCGCCGCAGCGGCCGTCTCGGCGGCAGGCGCGGCGGCGACCATCTCGAACGGCTTCTCGGCCTTGATCGAGGGAGCGCCGGCTTCCATGACGACGATGTGCGGGCGGCTCTTCTTCTTCGCGTCGTCGTAGGCGAGCTTCGGGCTCTTGAGGAGCTCCTCGCGAATCTTCTCGGGCGCGTAGTCGAGGAGGTAATAGACCCCGCCCCACGTCGCCTTGCCCGGATCGACGACCGCGTAGATCAGGTTCGCGGCGTTGACGAGCTGCTCGGGCGTGCGGTCCATGTTGTGCTTCGAATAGCGGCCGGACTTGTTGTTGATCGTCCAGATGTTCGCCGCCTTGTCGTAGAGGATCTCGCCGCTGATGCGGCCGGGCGCGCCGCCGAGGGCGGAGACGTGGCCGAAGTTCTCGCGGGTCCCGGGCTTGCGATCGGACTGGTCCTCCGGGCGGAAGAAGCCTTTCTCGTACGTGCGGCCGAGGGGGTGCGCGGCCTCCGGCATGATTGCGACGCGGCCCTGGATGTCGATGACCCAGTTGTACGGGGCCATCTTGACGTCGAGGATGCCCGGGAAGTCTTTCGTCGCGACCTCCAGATACGGGTTCAGGATGACCTTGTCGGTCTTGTCCGCCTCGTAGTGCTTGATGTACGCCGGCTGCGAGGGAACCCCGAACGACTGGTCGAGCGCGGCCGGCGTCTGGGCGCACAGGGGCAGCGCCGAGAGGAGCAGGCCGCCGAGCAGGGTCTTGAGGGTTGGTCTCATCGTGATGTGTCTCCTTGCGTGTTCCCGGTGATCGGTTCGGTTACTTGGCCGGAATCGGACGGTTCATGAGCTTGCGAACCTTGGAGCCTCCCCACTTCGCGCCGTCGGCCATCCCGACGTTCGCGAGGTCGCCCATCACGACCTTGAGAAGGAACTGCTCGCCCGCGGCATGGGTCTCGGCGATGCCGTAGAAGTCGACGTCGCCGTAGCCGTAGGAGAAGTCGTAGAGGTAGGGCGCTCCGCCTTCCTTCTCCGCCCAGCCTTCCATCGAGACGCCGCAGGGCTCCGTGCCGGGCAGGACGACGTAGCCGGGCCGCACGCGGTAGGACCAGGCTTTCGTCCCGACGAGCTTCGTCGTCGAGGGAAGGCCGAGGCGGAGGAGCTCCGGCATGAACTTGCCGAAGTCGCCCAGCGTCATGGCGCCCAGGTCGGCGGGCTTCACGCTGAAAGAGGAGCCCTTCTCGATGACCTCGAAGAGCGTCGTCGCGGAGGCCGGGCCGACGTTGCCCTCGGCCTCGGTCTTCGTCTTGAGGCCTTCGACGGCGAGAGGCGTCGCGAGCGTCTTGACCGCGTCATCGGTGATCGCCTTGACGGTCACCGAGACGGTCTCGTCGGCCTTGCCGTCCTTGTACTTCGTCGTGATGCGGACGAGGTAGCCCTTGTTCCAGAGGGCCTGGTCGGGCGTGTCGAAGTACTCCTTCGTCGAGATTTCGATCTTGAGAGGGTTCTTCTCCTTCTCGGTGACCGTGAAGCCCCTCTTCTCCGCCGCGGCCTTGACCTGGCCCCAGAGGTCCTTGAAGGCGGCCTCGGGCGTGCTCTTGGTCTTCGTGGGATCGAGCAGGAACTTGTACTCGCGCCCGCCGACGTCGGCGAGCTTCGGCGCGGGATACTTCGCGATCGTCTGGGTGTAGAGCGGCTTCGGCGCGTCGGCGGCGGTGGCCACGGCGGCGGCGGCGACGAGCGCCGCAAGGAGCAGCCGGGTGACGGCTCGGATCTTCATGGAAATCCTCCTGCGGCCGAGGTGCAAGGCCCGAGCCACGCGGGAGCGCGCGGTTAGTCCTCTTGCGTCAGACGGTTAGGGCGGATCGAACCGGCAGCGCGTGCGGAATCCCGCACGCGGAGTGCGGAGGTCCGCTCAGTCGCCGACCGGAGCGAGGCCGAGGACCTTGAGGCGGTCGTAGAGCGTCCGGCGGGCCATCCCGAGGACCGCGGCGGCCTCGGTGACGTTTCCGCCGGTGTGCTGGAGGACGCGCTCGATGTGGAGCCGCTCCATCTCCTTCATGGTCGAGATCTCGCCCTCGGGGGCGGAAGCGGCTCGCGGACCGTCGAGGCTCACGTCGAGGGCCTCGAGGCGGTCGCCCTTGAGGAGGATCATCGCGCGCTCGAGGACGTTCGCGAGCTCGCGGATGTTCCCGGGCCACGGATAGCGCAGGAGCTGCGAGTCGGCAACGGGCCCGAGCACGATCTCGGGCTTGCCCATGCGGGCGCAGACGCCGCGGAGGATGTTCCGCGCGAGCAGCGGGATGTCTTCGGTTCTCTCGCGGAGCGGCGGGATCTTCAGCGTGAGGGTGCTGACGCGGTAGTAGAGGTCGTCGCGGAACTTCCGCGCGCGCACGGCCTCCTCGAGGTCGAGGTTCGTGGACGCGAGGAGCCGAATGTCGACGCGGCGGTCCCGCACGTCGCCGAGCCGGCGAAACGTCTTTTCCTCGAGGGCCTTCAGGAGCTTCGGCTGGATCGCGGGGTCCATGTCGCCGATCTCGTCGAGGAAGACGATCCCGCGGTGGCCGACCTCGAGAAGGCCCAGCTTGTGGTTCACGGCGCCCGTGAAGGCGCCGCGCTCGTGGCCGAACAGCTCCGACTCGAGGAGCTCCCGCGAGAGGCCGGCGCAGTTCAGGTTGACGAAGGCCTCTTCGCGCCGGGGACCGTTCGCGTGCATCCAGCGGGCGAGGACGCCTTTGCCCGAGCCCGTCTCGCCGAGGATGAGGACGGGGCTGTCCCACTCGAGCATGAGGCGGGCGCGTTCCTCGAGCTGGCGGATCAAGAGGCTCGCGCCCAGGAACGGATCGAAGGTGCCAGGCTGCTCGCGCCGGACGAGCTCCTGCTTCTTGCGGAGCCGCTGCTGCTCGAGGAGCCGGCGCACGAGCACGAGGAGCGCCTTGGATTCCACGGGCTTCGTGAGGAACTGCTCGGCGCCTTCCTTGATCGCCCGGACGGCGAGGTCGATCGAGCCGTGTGCCGTCAGGATGATGAAGGGCGTGTCTTCGCTGACCTTCTTGACCTCGGGAAGGATGTCGAGCGATGTGCCGTCGGGCAGGCTGTAGTCCGCGACGACGACGTCGTGACCGACCTCGCGGAAGCGCTCGAGCGCTTTCGCGACCGTCTCGGCCTCGTCGACGTCGAGGCCGCTCGCGCGGAGGAACGCCGCCATCCCGTGCCGGACCGCGGGGTCGTCCTCGACGAGGAGGATCCGCGAGTCAGCCACGGGGGGCCTCCGGGAGCTCCATCCTGAGGCGCGGCGCGGGGAGCCGCACGACGACGCGCGCGCCGCCCTCGGGCCGGTTGCTCGCCTCGACGCTTCCTCCGTGCTCCTCGACGACGCGTTTGACGATCGAGAGCCCGAGGCCCGTGCCGCCCTCGCGGCGTGTGAAGAACGGCTCGAAGGCGCGCGAAAGAGCCTCGCCTTCGAAGCCGGGGCCGTCGTCGTCGACGCAGAAGGTCCACCAGTCGTGGCCGGCAGCGCGCATGCGCCGCGCCGAGAGGGTGACGACGCTGCCGCCCGGCGCGTGCTGGAGGGCGTTCTCGAGGAGGTTGCGGAACACCTGGTGCATGCGGCGTGCGTTCAGCGGAAGCACGAGATCCGGATCCTCGAGATCGACGCGGACGACGCGCGTGGCGGCCGCTTTTTCGCAGGATCGCGAGGCCCCGTCGAGGAGCGCGCGCACGTTGCAGGGCTCGGGGTTCAGCGTCCTCGGCTCGCCGTAGTCGCGGAGGTCGTTCATGAGGCTCGAGATCCGCTCGGCGCTCTCGCGGAGAGCCGAGACGAAGGAGGCGTAGCGCGGGTCGTCGCCGAACGTCGCCTCGAGCGCGTCGAGGTTGATCGAGATCCCGTAGACGGGATTGCGGATCTCGTGGACGACGCCGCCGACGAGGGCGCGGAGCGACTCCTCCGCGCGGCGCCGTTCCGTGATGTCCGTGCACATCCCGGCGAGCCGCGCCGGGCGGTTCGCGGGATCCCAGGAGACGATCTTTCCGGCGTCGAAGATCCAGACCCACTCGCCGGTGCGTGTTCGGACCCGGTACTCGGCCTGGTAGCGGGGAAGGCGACCCTCGAGGTGGGCGTTCAGCGCGGCCTCGGCCTGCCGGCGGTCCTCGGGGTGGATCCGATCGAGACCGGCCGCGAGCGTCGGGTCGACGGAGCCGGGCTCGACGCCGAGCATCTCGAACCAGCGCGGGCTTCGATAGAGGCGGTTTGTCGCGAGGTCCCAGTCCCAGAGGGCCTGCTGCGTGCCTTCCAGCGCGTGGGCGAGGCGCTCCTCGCTCGCACGCAGGTCCGCAAGGGCCTGCTTCAGGGCCGTGATGTCGCGCGAGATCCCCGCGATGCGGTGGATCCGGCCCCACTTGTTCCGCACGGGGGTCAGGACCGTCTGGAAGACGCGCGTGCGCTCGCCGACGAGGTGCTCTTCCTCGAACTGCAGCGGCCTCCCCTCGGAGATCACGCGATCGAGGTGCGGGACGAGCTGCGTCACGCTCGTGCCCTCGAGGCAGCTCGAGACGGTGCGGCCGGCGAAATCGGGATTCAGGAAGCCGATCCCGGCGTTCAGCGGCGGGTTCACGGTCTGGAAGGTCAGGACGCCGTCCTCGGCGACGCCGACGACGTAGATCCAGTCGAAGAGGTTCGGGAAGAGTCCCTCGACGCCTTGGTCCGGCTCGTTCGCCACCGGCCGGGAGGGCGAGTCCGGACGGGCGCGGTCCGGAGACGGGATGCGGGCGCGGGCCCGCTCGAGCGCCTCGCGGAAATGCCCAACGTCGCTGAAGACCTCGAGGACTCCGGCGCGCAGCATTCCGGCGACGAGGTCCGGCCGGCCCTTCGGAACGCGCGCCACGATTGGCGCACCGGGCTGCTTCAGATGGAGCGTGCGGACGCGCTCGAGGCCGCCCCCGGCGGATCCATCCTCCCAGACGAGGAAGACGTCCCCCGCTTCGCGCCGGAGTCTCTCCCACTCGTGCTCCCCGAAGGCGTCCACGTCGACGAAGCCGGGGGCCGGCTCGGCTTCACTCACGGCCGCGCGGACAAGGCTCCCGGCGACCCGAGGCGGAACGTCCGTCGCGAGGATCCGCCACGCAGACGCCACGCTCGCTTCGGCCATGAGTTGGGAACGCTCCTCCAGCGTGAGTTTGACCCTCGCGCCAGGGCGACGGAAAGGGTGCGGTTGAATCAGGCCGACGGATCAGGTCCGCGCGCAGCCGGGGCAGAGCCCGCGCAGCGTGACGTCGACGCTTTCG
>JBDTML010000044.1:0-6723 GCA_039934255.1 Acidobacteriota bacterium
GCCGAGCGCGAGCTGAAGGGCCGCAAGGACGTCTACGGCTATGACGCCTACGCCTGGGCGCTCTACCGCGCGGGCCGGGCCGCGGACGCCGTGGAGCCGATGAAAAAGGCACTTGCGATGGGAACGGTCGACCCGCTCCTGGAGTTTCACGCAGGCGAAATCGCCAGGGCCGCGGGCGATGCGGCCGGCGCGCGCCGCCACCTGGACCGCGCTTTGAAGATCGACCCGCGGTTTCACGTGCTGTATGCGACCGAGGCGAAGCGGATGCTCGCGTCGACGAAGGCGCTGTCTGCCGCGACCGCCCGACGCCCACCCGCGACCTGATCCAAGCGCCGCGAAATTCCGTAGAGCCTGTATGGCCGGTGTTCTTTCAGGAGGCGACGCGCGCCCGGCCGGGCATAATCCCGCCAACAATGCGAGACCGTTCATGACCCTGGTGCCCCGGGCGAGGGAGGCTCGCGCGGTTCGGTCCGGCCCGTCGGATCTCATGCGCCGAATCTCTTCCGGCGATCCGGCGGCGCTGTCGGAGCTTTACGACCAGTCGAGCCGCTTCGTCTACGGAATCTGCATGAAGGTGCTGCGCAATCCCGCGGATGCCGAGGAGGTCACGCTGGACGTCTTCACGCAGGCGTGGCGCCAGGCGGACCGGTTCGACGCGGACCGGGGCGAGCCGCTCGCATGGCTCCTCATGCTCGCTCGCTCGCGCGCGATCGACCGTCTCCGCTCCCTCGGAGGAACCCGGCGCCACGAGGAGGATCTGGAGCAGGCGCGCGGCCTCGCGTCGACTGGCGCCGATCCCGAGACGTCCTCGTCGCTCGCTCAGCGCGCGTCCACGGTGCGTGCCGCGCTCCTCGGCCTCCCGGCCGAGCAACGAGAGGTCATCGAGCTCGCGTATTTCGAAGGCCTCACGCACACGGAGATCGCCGCGAAGCTCGCGCAGCCGCTCGGAACCGCGAAATCGAGGATCCGGCTCGGCCTTCAACACCTCAAGCAAGCCCTCGGGTCTCAGGCCGAAGGATGGACCACGTGAAGGAAGACACGAGAGACGAAATGAATGCACGCGAGTGGCTGGAGCTGAGAAGGGAATTTGGCGACGCCGTCGTCGACGCGCTCGCGCTTTCGGCCGCGGCCGCGCCCCCGCCGCGCCTGAAGGACCGCATCCTCAGCCGCATCGCCTCGGACGCAGAGGACCACGCGCGCCCCGCCTCGCTTCCTCCGGGCGGCAGGAAGATCCTGCCCGGCGTATCTGCCGTCCTCGTCGCCGATGTTCCTTGGATGCCGGGCGATCTGCCCGGCCTCGACTTCAAGATCCTGCACCGCGACGACGCCCGTGGCTACACGACCCGTCTCCTGCGCTTCGCGCCCGGGTCCACGTATCCCTCCCACCGGCACGGGGCCACGGAGGAGGTCTTCATCGTCTCCGGATCCGTCGTGCTGAACGGAGTCACGCTCCGTGCGGGGGATTACTGCCGTTCGGAGGCCGGGACGACGGAGACCGCGGCGTTCAGCGTGGACGGCGGCCTCGCGATCATCGTGTCGTCCGACGCGGACCAATTCGTGGGTGCGGAAGCCTGACGCTTCAACGCCGGGTGAGCGTGAACGTGCCCGACACGTTCCCGCAGCAGGTCGCGCCGGTGCCCGTCGCCTGCCCCCGGTAGGTCCCATTCAAGCCGCCGGAGGACGTGACCGTCGCGCTCCCGCTGGCCGAGCCGCCGCAAGGCGAGATATCGGCAAACCCGATCGCGAAGACGAGGGTCTGGCCGTCGACGGTGCCCTGAAGGCTGCCCACCGCCGGAAACTGCGCGACAACGGCGCAACTCGTCTGGAACAGAGTCACGTCTTCCGTCTTCGAGAGTCCGCACGAGTCCGTGAAGACGCCCGTGTACTGACCCGTCAGGGAGACGCAGAAAGCGGGCGAGGTGGGAGTCGTATTCGAGTTGCAGCTCCCGAGGACCAGCAGGCCCGCGAGCGCCATGAATCGCTTCAGCCTTCTCACGGCCGCGCACCCCGCGCGCCGGTGAGACGCTCGACGCTGCCCACGCAGTCCTTCGCCTTGTAGGCGCTCCCCCCGCATTGGAGGAGCAACGCATCGAACGCGCGGCACAACCCGACCAGCCGGCTCGCGTTTCGTCGCGTGACCGGAAAGTCCAGGGCGAGTGAAAAGCCATCCAGCGCATAGCCCCGCGGGGAGGGGTCGCCGCGGTGGCGCTTGATCACGGCCAGCGTCGAGACGACGCCCAACTCGTGCTGAAGGAGAAGAGCCTTCGCGAGCGCCGCCTCCGCGGCCTCCTTCGGCACGAAGAGCTGGTACTGGATGAAGCCGCCGGGCCGGTAGGCCTCGTTCCAGCCGGGCAGATAGTCGAGGAGAAACGAGTACGCGACGAGCGACTGGCGATAGCGGTGGCGACCGCGCGCGGCGGCCGAAGCGTACTTCGCGATGTTCAGGAATCGCATCTGGGGTCCGACCGCCGTCAGGCGCAGCCCGAGGAGAAGGACCGGCGCCGGCAGCGGCCCCATGTGGATGTCGGCGATCTGCTCCGCGACGCTGAATCCGCCCGATTCGCCCTGCTTCACGGCGTGCTCATTCGCGACGTGGACGACGCTCCGGCCCAGGCTCTTCCCCGTCGCCCAGCAGTCCATCCAGCCGACGACGTAGTCCCAGTCATCCTTCGCCGCGTCGAGCGCCGCGAGGGTCGCGGGCAGATTCGGCGTCACGAACGCTTCGACGTCGAGATAGCCGCTCGCGACCTTCTTCAGCTTGAGCGCGACCTCCACGATCGGGTCCGCCCGGCGCCAGTTCCCCGCGACGTCGTCGAAGGCCCGCGTCCCGCGGCTGATTTCTTCGACGCGGCCGTCGCTCTTCATGACCGACACGCTCTCGACGTGATCGCCGATCGTGCCCTTCTTCCATCCGTTCTTTCCGTGTACGTTCATCGCAACGGCGCCGCCGAGCGTCACGTGCATCGTCCCCGTCACCACGGGGGGCCAGAACCCGCGCGGGATCGCGAACTCCCACAGAGCGCCGAGCGTGAGCCCCGCGCCCGCCCGCACGATGCCCGTCGCTTCGTCGAAGCCGGCAATCGCATTCAACCCGGTCAACACGATCACCGGTCCCGCGGGGTTGAGCGACGCGTCGCCGTACGAGCGGCCCGCGCCGCGGAACACCGGCGCCTCGCCGCGCGCGGTGCAGGCGGCGAGCGCGGCGCGCAGCGCCTCGAGGGAAGAGGGCCGGAGAACCGGCGATACCGAGACGTTGTAGAGGCCGAAGCCTTCAAGGCGCTCAGGAACGGGGCGTTCAGGAACGGGGAGCGCGCTCACGGCGGGCCGAACCTCTTGAAGAGCAAACGAGGAACGTGCCGCATCGCGAGGCCGAAGAACGCCCAGCGGCGGTAGACGTAGAAGACTTCGTGTCGCTTCTCGAGCCGGTCCGCGATGATCCGGGCGGCGTCGGCGGCCGGGACGACCCAGAAGAGCCCGGACTTCCCCGCGGTCATGCGCGTTCCGACAAAGCCGGGTTTGACGGTCGAGACGGTCACGCCGAACGGCGCGAGGCGGTTTCGAAGCCCCTCGAGAAACGTCGTGAGCGCCGCCTTCGAGGCGTTGTACGCGGGGTTTCCCCTGCGCCCGCGATCGCCCGCGATGGAGGAGATGCCCGCGATCTGCCCGCGCCCAACGGCGCGAAACCAGTTCGCGGCGAGCCCGAGCAGCCTCACGGCGGCCACGGCGTTCACCTCCATCATCTCGGCGTCGCGCTCGGGCACGCTGGTCACGCCGTCGCCGTGGTGCATGACGCCGGCGTTGTAGAGGAAGAGATCGCAATGCCCCGTCACCGCCAGCGCTTCGCGGAACGCGGGCTCGAGCCGCCCGGGGTCCGAGAGATCGCAGACCACTCCATTCACGGTCGCATCCGGGAACCGGCTCCGGAGGTCGGCCACAAGCGCGTCGAGCTTCTGCCGTGAGCGTCCGAGAATCGTCACCCAGAAGGCGCGCGCGGCGTAAACCTCGGCGAGAGCTTTCCCGAGCCCGTCCGTCGCGCCGACGAGAATCACCCTCTTCAAGATTCCCTCCGCACGCGGGGAATCTTCGCAGACGCCGCCGTCACGGCCACAGGCCTTCCTTCTCCTCGTGCCAGTCGCGGGTGACGTCCAGCCAGAACACGAGCCCCGCATGCGGCCCAAACGGGGCGTAGAGGCGCTCGACCCGGGCGTCCTTTACCGCCCTCCCGCGAAACCTCAGGGCGGCCACCTTCTTCCGCGACCACGAATCGAGGCCCAGCTTCCGATGCCGGCCGAGAAGCCTCCCCAGTGTGTCGGCCGCGTAGGGGCCGAAGCCCTTCTCGGCGCGAATCTCCTTCTCGACGTCTTCGTCGGGACGAGCCCGTTCCTCCCAGCGCGCGAGATCCAGCTTCCCCGACGCGACGCGCCCGGCGAAAGCTGCCAGGTAGGGGACCCGGTACCCGAACTTGGCCGCGGCGAGCGCGCGAGCCGGAAGGCCGGCGACGAACGCCGCGTCCGGGAATGCCCCGCCGCGGTCGAAGCGTTCGACGAGGTTCTTCACCATGGACTTCGTCAGTCCCCAGGTGCAGTTCGTCGTCGCGAGCACCTTGACCGCGTCCTCGAACAGCGTCGGCGCGCGCAGGATGCGCCCCGCGCTGCGCCGCGCGATCCACGCGAAGCGGGGATCGGCGGCGCAGATCGAATGGAAGGAAGAGAGATCTGCTTTCAGATTCAGGACCCGAGCCAGAACGAGACGCACCGCGCGAGATGAAATGTTCGAAGAGAGATTTTCTTTGAATGGTAAAGAGGGCGAACTCACAGCCGAAGCGATCCCGGCTGAGCTTCGCCGCAATTCACCTTTCGAAGAAAGCGCCCTTGCGGTTGCGACAAGCCTGCTCCCAGCGCTCCGGACTCGCACCTGCACGGGTTCTTCCTTTATTAAGCAAATAAATCCCAGGGTCTTCTTCTCCTGATCCCATTCGAACGGCGGCAGGTCGTACCACCCGTGGCTCCTGACGACGAGCCCCAGGTCCATCGGAGGCAACGTGAGCCTCACGGCACTCCGGCCGCAACGCCCGGGCCGGGCGCACCTGCGGCGTGGGCCGTGCAGCGCTCCTTCGGTTGGGTTCCCTCGAGGAAGACCTCGTCGAATGACTTTGGACATTCCTCGGTGACCAGCATGCCGGTCGTCGGATCGATCGACGCGGTGACGACGCCCGGCGTGGAGGGGAAAGGGGCTTCGAAGTATTGCGCCGGCAGGCGGCGTACGAAGTCGGCGAAAATCGGAAGAGCCGCCGAGGAGCCCGATAGGCTCAGGCCGCGGTTGTCGTCGAATCCGACCCAGACGGCGACCAGGAGGCGCGGCGAAAAGCCGACGAACCAGGCGTCGCGCCCGTCGTTCGTCGTGCCGGTCTTGCCCGCGAAGATGCCCTGCGCCCCGAGGCGGCGCGCCGAGCCGCCCGTGCCCCGATCCACCACCCCGCGGAGAACCGAGTCGAGGATCGAGATCGCGTCGGCGTCGACGCCCCGCACGACGGGCTCGTTTTTCGTCTCGATGCGACGCGCGTTCGCTCCCACGATCCCGAGGAGCGCGTTCGGACTCACGCGGAATCCCCCGTTCGCGAACGTGCAGTAGGCCGCGGCAATCTCCATGGGGCTCGTCTCGAAGGATCCGAGCGCGAGAGACGGATACGGCTTGAGCGACGACGAGATCCCCGCTCGGCGCGCCGTCTCCACGATGTCGGGAAGCAACGTGCGCCCGGGCGCGGTCTCGGTGACGGCAATCCGAACCGTCGGAATGTTGATGGACTGCTCGAGCGCCTGACGCGCCGTCATGGGCCCGCGAAACTCGCCGTCGTAGTTCTTCGGAGACCACGTCTCGTCCTCGCCCTTGCCCCAGACGAGCGCGATCGGCGAGTCGACGAAGATCGACGCGGGCGTGATGGGCTTCGGCAGGTCGCGCTTGCCGAAAGCCGTCAGATACACGAACGGCTTGAACAGGGACCCCGGCTGGCGCCGGGCCTGAACGACGCGATTGAACTGGCTGACCTGATAATCGCGCCCTCCCACGAGCGCGCGCACCGATCCCGTCGCCGGGTCGAGCGCAATGACGGCGGCCTGGAGGGAATCCTCCTCTTCCCGCGGCCGCAGTCGCTTGAAGCGCTTCTCGAGCTCCTCGAGACCCTTCAGGACCGCCGCCTGTGCCGCCTGCTGCATGTCCGGGTCGAGCGTCGTGTAGACCGAAAGACCGTCCTCCTTCACGAAACCGGGGGCCTCCCTCACCTGCTTGAGCACGAAGTCGACGAAGTGCGGCGCGACGATGCCCGACGGCGGGCCCTTCGACTTCGTGAGCGGCGCGGCGAGCGCCGACTCGTAGCCCGCCTTGTCGATCTTCTTCTGCTCCAGCATTCCCTTGAGGACGAGGGCGCGGCGCGCCCGGGCGTTCTCGGGATTGCGGTAGGGCGAGTATTTCCCCGGCGAGGAGATGAGCCCCGCGAGCATCGCCGCCTCCGGAAGCTCGAGCCTCGACACGCTCTTGCCGAAGTAGAAACGCGCGGCTTCCTCGACGCCCGTCACGGAGATCGAGCCGCGCTGGCCGAGGTAGATCTCGTTCAGGTAGGCCTCGAGAATCTCCCTCTTGCTGTACTTGGCCTCGAGGATCACGGCCATCAGCGCCTCGACGACCTTGCGCTTCAGCTTCCGCTCCGGCGTCAGGAACATGTTCTTC
>JBDTML010000045.1:0-7128 GCA_039934255.1 Acidobacteriota bacterium
CTCCGGAAAGCCGGGCACCGAGAGCCGCTCGGGCGCAATGAAGAGGAAGTCGAGCTTGCCGCCCAAGTAGTCGCGGCAGACCTCGCGCGAGACGACGCGGTCGATGCCGGAGTGGATCCGGTCGGCGGCGAGCCCGAGCGCGCGGAGCCTCGCGACCTGGTCTTCCATCAAGGCGATGAGCGGCGAGATGACGAGCGCGGTGCCGGCTCGTGCCAGCCCGGGAAGCTGATAGCAGAGCGACTTTCCCGCGCCCGTCGGCATCACGAGGAGCGCGTCGCGGCCCTCCGTCACGCTCCGGCAGACGGCTTCTTGGAAGGGGCGGAACGCGTCGTGCCCGAAGACGCGCTTCAGGAGCGGACCGAGCGGGGCTTCATGATCGGTCATTCGGCAGGACCTGGTTCCTGTTGGCATGGTCGCTCAAGAGTCATGGCAGAG
Organism: Acidobacteriota bacterium; assembly: GCA_039934255.1. Taxonomy (GTDB): domain Bacteria; phylum Acidobacteriota; class Thermoanaerobaculia; order UBA5066; family UBA5066; genus Fen-183. The sequence continues at coordinate 436 of JBDTML010000045.1, forward strand.
TCCATCCGCCGCCCTGTGAGAAACGTAGAAAGGATTGAGGAGACGTTCATGACCAACCCCTACCTGGATCCCGACACGAAGACCTGGCCGGACCTCGCGATCGGCCTGTTCGAGAAGCTGACGGGCCGCGGCGCCGAGATCGCCTACGACTTCGAGAACCTGCAGGTGCATGTCCCGAGCCGGACCGGCAAGGACGCCGAGCACGCGCAGTGGACGCTGAACGGCCGCGTCGTCATCCGGACGCGCGAGATCGCGATGCCGCAGCCTTGAGGCCGAGACTCCTCGTCGACGGCGACCTGATGTTGGCCGGGCCGAAGGGGACGTTGCGCCTTCTTGGTCGCGGGACGCATTGCGTCCTGGACGCGTCCGGCTTCCGCTGGGCGCCGCTCGTGCGGATCGGACTTCGCGCCCGCGAGCGGAGACGACTGAGCTCCCTGACGCGCGCTCTCGAGACGCATCGCCTCCGGGTCGACGTGGAAAGAGGCGGGCGCGCCCTGTTCTCGTTTGGCTTCGGCTGCCGCGGCGGATTCCTGTCGCGGCTTCTCGGCGGGGCGGCCGTCGCCTGGCGCGCGGCCGCGTGAACGTCCTCGTCACGGGCGCGACGGGGTACATCGGCTCGCAGCTCGTGCCGGAGCTCCTTGCGGCTGGGCATCGGGTCCGCTGTCTCGCGCGAAACCCGGCGAAGCTGCCCGCGGGCCTCTCGGCGCGCGTCGAGGCCGTGCGCGGAGACGCCTTCGACCCGCCGTCTCTGGGGCCCGCGCTCGCCGGGATAGACGTGGCGTACTACCTGATTCATTCGATGGGCGCGAACGCGTTCGCCGAGCGCGACCGCGCGGCTGCCCGCAACTTCACCGCGGCCGCGGCCGCGGCGGGAGTCAGGCGGATCGTCTATCTGGGCGGCCTCGGCCGGGACGCGAGCGGCCTGTCGGAGCACCTCCGGAGCCGGCAGGAGACGGGCGACGTCCTGCGCGAGGGGAGTGTTCCCGTGACGGAGCTGCGCGCGGCGATCATCGTCGGCGCGGGCAGCGCTTCGTTCGAGATCATTCGCGACCTCGCGAAGAAGCTGCCGTTCATGATCTGTCCCCGCTGGGTGGCCTCCCGCTGCGAGCCGATCGCCGTCCGCGACGTCCTCTTCTATCTCGTGCGCGTTCTCGAGGAGCCGCGCACGGCGGGCCGCACGTTCGAAATCGGCGGAGGCGAGGTTCACACCTATGGAGATCTCCTCCGCACCACCGCGGACGTCATGGGCCGGCGGGTGAGGATCCTGACCGTCCCGTTCCTCACGCCTCGCCTTTCGGCGTACTGGCTCAACCTCGTCACGGCCGTGCCCATGTCTCTCGCATTCCCGCTCGTGGAGGGGCTCCGATTCGACGTCGTGTGCGAGGAGAGGTCCATTCGTGAGCTTCTTCCCCGCGACCTGACGTCCTTCCGGGCGGCCGTGGACGCGGCGCTCGGGCCGCACGCGCGGCCCGGCGTCGAGGCGAGGTGGACCGGTGCGTCGACCGAGGCCGCATCGCAGCCCTGGTCCGAGACGCGGCCGCTCCTCGCGGACGCCCGCGTCGTGACGTCCGCGCTCGCGCCCGCGGCGCTCTTCGATCGTGTGCGCCGCATCGGCGGCGCGACCGGCTGGTATTTCGCGAACGGCCTCTGGGAGCTGCGCGGGGCGATCGACCGCACGCTCGGCGGCGTCGGCATGCGCCGCGGCCGGCGCGATCCCGTCGAGCTGCGCGTGGGAGACGCCGTGGACTTCTGGCGAGTCGAGCACTTCGAGGAGGGCCGTCTTCTGACGCTGCGCGCCGAGATGAAGGTTCCGGGCCAGGCGCGGCTCACGTTCGAGGTCGAGGCGGCGCCCGGCGGCTCACGCCTCCGTCAGATCGCGGAGTTCCATCCCGACGGGTGGGCAGGCCGGGCCTACTGGTGGGCACTCTTGCCAGTTCATGCCGCCATCTTCGGGCTCATGGCGCGGCGTATCGCGGAGGCCTGACGAGGGCGGCATCGGGCTGAGCGTCTATATACTGCGCGATCGCAACCGGTCGTGCGCTGACGTACCAAGGAGGCTTCGTGACTGACGTCGTGCTTTCGAGCTCCGTTCTGAACTCTCTCCCGTCCCTCCCGCAGAAAGACGACGAGAAACGCAGCAGGCACCGTGCGTACGAGTTGTCGCTCGCACGAACGCGCTACAACTACACGACCAGCTACCTTTACCCCGCGCCTCTCGCGGCCCAGGTGCCCGACTCCGAGAAGTTCACGCTCGCGTACAAGGCGAAAGTCGCTCCCGTCCTCCTCGAGATCGCCGAAAATCTGAAGAGCGTTCTCCTCGCCCGCTTCGAAGCGCAGCTCAAGGCCGACCTTCCCGCGATGCCGATGCCGTGGATGGTCGAGCTCCGGGCTGCGATCGACGCCGCGGAGAAGCAGTTCGCAGGCCTCAACCCGCTGAACATCCCCCGGGACCTCGCCGCCATCCACGCGATCTTCGAGGCGTTGCACGACGGCCCGCCGGAGCTGGTCGACACGTACAAGAAACTCGCCGAGACCCCCCGGCTCGTGGAAGGGCTCGAGAAGGCGCTCACGAAGTCGCTCGCGGACATGAAGGACGTCGGCGTGACGTCGTTTCTCAGGGACACGCTCTACGACGTTCTCCGGACGCCGGAGAGGGGAGACGCATACCTCCACGCGACGGACATCGCCGAGTTCGCCACGCTGTACCCGGCCCTCACGGGGCCGCCTGCCGTGATGAACTTCCGCCCCGAGACATGGATGCACCTTGCGCCCGGCCAGGCGGTGTGGGAAAGCGACTGGTATTTCGGCTGGATCCAGATTGCCGGGTTCAACACGTCGAATCTCAAGGGGGTCTTTCCGGCGGGTGCCGCGCCGGAACTCGCGCTCGACCTCGGCGCCCTCTTGAAGAAGATGCCCGTGACCGACGCGATGCTCCAGAGCGCCTCCGGGGACTCGTCCGTCACGCTGCAACGGGCGGCGGAGACCGGCAGGCTCTACGCGCTCGACCTCACGATGCTCGACGGCATCGCGACGAGCAAGCTCCACGGGGACCAGCGCCACCTCGCGGCGTCGATCGCCCTCTTCTACTGGAATCCGGAGCCGGGGCCCGGTTTCCCGGAGGGCCGCGGCAGCCTGCAGCCCGTCGCGATCCAGACAGGACAGAAGAACGACGCCGCGGCGTGCCCGATCTTTCTGCCCAGCGGCGACGCGGCGGCGTGGAAGCTTGCGAAGTTCTTCGTGCTGAACGGCCTCGCCGTGCAGCACGAGACGGTCGCGCACCTCGGCGCCTGCCACCTCACGATCGAGACGCTCGTCGTCGCCACGAACCGGCAGCTCTCGTACGAGCACCCGATCCTCACGCTCCTGGGGCCGCACTTCCGGTTCACGCTCGACATCAACGAGGGCGCCAAGCACAGCCTCATCATTCCTCACGGGGTCGTCGCCTCGGTGCTGTCGCCGAGCATCGCCGGGAGCCTCGGGATGGTCCGGGACGCGCGCCTCGCGTGGCGTTTCGACCAGAACCTGCCGCACCGCCTGTTCGCGCTCCGGGGCGTCGACCGCGACCGGCTGCCCGAGTTCCCGTTCCGCGACGACACACTGCTCCTGTGGGACGCGATCCGCGCCTACGTCCGCGCGTACCTCGCCTGCTCCTACGCGGGGAACGAAGACGTGAAGAACGACCCCGAGGTGCAGGCGTGGGTCGCGGAGGTCACGAGCGCGGCCGGCGCCGCGTTCCAGGGGCTGGGCGGCCTGAAGTGGTCGGGAGGCGCCGAGGGAAAGGGCACGCCCTTTCTCGACAGCTTCGACTATCTCGTCGACATGGTGTCGCTCATCGTCTACACGGCCGGTCCGCAGCACGCGAACGTCAACTATGCGCAGTACCCCCTGATGTCGTATCTGCCGAGCGTCTCGGGGACGGCGTACGCGGAGCCCCCTTCGGTCGCGAAGGGCGGCGGCGTTCCCGACCCTTACCTTGCCGTGCTCCCGCCGATCGACGTCGCGCTCTACCAGCTGTCGTTCGGATATCTCCTCTCCAGCATTCAGTACGACACGCTCGGGACGTACGCCGACAACCCCCGCCGTCCCTACTTCGCCGATGCGAGGGCTGAGGCGACCGCCATCGACTTCCGGCTGGCCCTCGCGAAGATCGAGGCCGAGATCCGAAAACGGAATAAGGCCCGCCCCCTGCCCTACGAGAACCAGCTCCCCTCTCTGATCCCGAACAGCATCTCGATCTGACCGGCCGGCGGCCGCGCGTCAGGCGGCGTCGAAGAACAGGGCGTAGCGCGACTGCAGGTCCAGGACCTTCGCGTCGGCGCCCCACGCGCGGTATCTCTCCACCGCCGCGAGGACGTGCGTCCGCGCCGCACGGGATTGCCCGCGGCCGACCAACATCTCGGCCGCGAGCTCGTGGGCGAGGCCCGCGTCCTGGAGGAACCCGTGGTCGTGCGCCGCCGCGATGGCCTCCTCGTACTTGCGGAGCGAGCGCCCGGGGCGTCCCGTCGCGCGCAGCCACTCGGCGTCCACGAGCAGGGACCGGTGCTCGAAGTTGTGCGGGCAGGCCCGCGCCCACTTGCGGATGCGGCGGCGGGCGCGGAGCACGCGGACGAGGCACGCAATCCTCGTCCAACCCCCGCGGCGGGCCTCCAGCAGCCACCCGAGGCACGCGAAGTAGTGCGCGATCGAAAAGTAGAACGTCGCCGGCAGGCCGAGCTCGGTCACCTCGAGCAGCTCGGTGCCGAACGCGGCGCCGCTGCTCTTCCGGAAGAAGCACTGGAGGCGCGCGTGATCGAGCAGGCGGAAGCCGTTCTGCGCGTTGCTGAGCTCCGCGTCGTCCTTCCCGCCGGCTTCGCCCGAGAGGCCCATGAGGGCGTCGATCGCCTCGATCGTCGGCCGGTGCATCACCTCGGTGCCCCGCTGGCCCGACCCCTTGATCGTCTCGAGGGCGGCGAGAGCCGTCGTCCTCACCTCGCCGAGGGAGTCGCCCAGCTCGAGCCTCGCCTTGGCCCAGCCCATGTGGCAGTAGCCCGAGAACTCGGCGTCCTCGACGCGTTGGCCGAGGGCGTAGCCCTCCCGGCACCAGTCCGACGAGCGGGCCATGGGCTCGCGCCAGTGCGCCACGAACTGCCCCATGGCGTGGTGCAGCTTCGGGAGGAACGCGGCGCCGTCGGGCGCGCCCATGAGGCGAGTGCCGAGCCGCGAGAAGCGCGGGGACGCGCCGTAAAGGCCCACGGCGTTGAGCGCCGTCCCGAACCACACGAAGAGGAGAGCGTGCGTCGGCCCGCGGCCGTGGCGCAGCATGAGCGTCACGCAGTGGCCGATGAGGATCGGCCACAGGTACGGCCGCGTGACGTAAGCGGGCGCGGTCATCGACGTCATGATGCGGATGAGGCGCGTCGCGCGCGGATCCCGGATCGGGGGGAGGGACGCGAGCTCTTCGTCCGTCATGTCGCGGAGCTTCCACATGACGCCGCCGAGGTTCCACGCGATCGTGAGGCGCGTGGGGTCCGGGGGCAGCACGAGGCCGAGTCGGCCGCAGATCTCGATCCCCGCCGCGATCGCCTTCGGATACTCGTTGAGCGCCGCGTACGCGAGGATGCGGGCCTCCCATCCGGGCGACTCGTCGAGCACGCCCCGGGCCTCGGCCACGATGCGGTCCGCGGCCCTCAGCGCTTCGTCGACGCGCCCCAGCGGGATCAGCGTCGCGGCGAGCGCGTGGTCGACGGCGAGGGCGAGGTCGTACGCGCGCTCGTAGGGGCGCTCGGGCAGGAGCGTCCGCGCGCGCTCGAGGTAGGTGACGCCGATTGCGAAACCGCCCGTGGCGTTCGTGGCGAGAGCCGCCTCGAGGTGAAGACGGGCGACCTCCGTGCGCTCGGCCTCGTCGCCGAGCGCTCCGGGTCCGTGCCGATCCAGCGCCTGTCCGAAGTGGCCCACCGTCTCGAAGAGCGTCTCCCAACGTCCGCCTTTCGCCCGCGCGCGGGCAAGGCTTCGTCCGAGGCGCAGGTGGAGAAAGTTCCGGTCCGGCGCGGGCAGGCTCGAGTAGAGAGCCTCGCGCATGCGGTCGTGGGCGAGGTTGTAGCGCTCCTTCTCGCCGGGAATCGCGACGACCATCTGCTTCTCGCCGAGAATCTGAAGCGCCTCGCGCGCCGTCAGCGGCACGAGGCCGCTGACGTCCACGAGAACGTCTGAGTCGGCCGGCCGCCCCGAGACGGCGAGGATGTCGAGGATGCTCCGCTCGTCCGCGGACACACGCGCCGCCCGCTTCAGAAACGACGCCGCCGCGTCGATGCCCCCTCCGTCGACCGTCCCGAGCCGGCCTTCCTCGAGGAGGTCGCGCAGGATCTCCTCGACGAAGAAGGGCAGCCCTTCGCTCGACTCCGTGACGCGCGCGGCGAGGCCCTCGGGCAGCTCGGCGAGCCCGAGCATCGACCGGAGCAGGCCGGCGACGTCGTCGTCTCGCAGCGCTTCGAGCTCCACCACGCGCGGCGCGGGCCGCCCCGGCCCGGGCGCCATCAATCGCGCGAGAGGCCGGCTCACGACGTCGTCGACCCGCGTGCTGCCGAGGAGGCAGAACTTCGAACCCGCGCCGCCTCCCGAACGGATCGCGAGAAGCGACGAGAGCACGTCGACGGTGCCGTCCCGGGCCCACTGGAGGTCGTTCACGTACGCCACGTACGGAACGAACCGGCCCAG
>JBDTML010000046.1:0-3429 GCA_039934255.1 Acidobacteriota bacterium
TCCTCGAGGGGACGGGCCTCTACTGGCACTTCGTCGACCTCGTGTGGATCTTCCTGTTTCCGCTGCTCTATCTCATCGAGAGGCATCTCTGATGATTCTGATTCCGGGCCACGTCCAGCCTCTCAAGGTCTACTTCGGCGTCTTCGCGGGGCTCATGGCGCTCACGGCGCTCACGGTCTTCGCGGCGTTCGTGAATCTCGGCCCGGCGAACAATTTCGTGGCGCTCGCGATCGCCGTCGTGAAGTCGACGCTCGTCATCCTGTTCTTCATGCACGTGAAGGGAAACACGAAGCTCGTGCCGCTCGTCATCTTTTCCGGCGTGTTCTTCCTGTTTCTCCTGTTCATCCTCCTGGCCGCCGACTACGCCACGCGCGGCTGGCTGGGGGTTCCGGGCCGCTGACGGTCAGCGGCTGCGGACCGCGGCGAACGCCCCTCACTCGTTTCAGGCTGCTACGCCCGCGCCACCTCGCCGAGGCATTCCCGGCCGCAGTCCGATTTCGCCGGCCAGCGCGAGCAGTCCTTCAGCCTCAGGTCCGGCGGGCCGCCCCACGCGGAGGCCGCGACGCGCGCGGAGTCGATCTCGACCACGGCGGGCTTCTGCGAGTCGGGACACGTGACGATCCGCTTGCCTTTGTACCCTCGCCACGCGGGCAGGACCCACAACAGGCCGACCGAGCCGAAGGCGACGAGGAGAATGATGAGTCCAGCACCGAGCATGGTCATGGATCGCCTCCCTCGTTAGCTGTAGAGGTGCTCCCGCTCCGGGCGCACGGTCACGACGTCCGGGCGCTCGCGCACGACGCTCTGCACGACGTGGCAGTCCCAGCAGACCGGCTTGTGCGTCGCGAACACGTCGCGCAGGCTCTCCGGATTCACGTCCTTCCAAGAGACCGTCGCGCCGTCCGGCGCGAGTAGCGCGGGCCGGTGCTCGGTCCACGTCACCTCGGGAATCGGCTTCCGGCAGAACGCGCACGCCTGGCCGCGGTACCAGCTCGCCACGATGTTGCGCACGAGGCAGGACGGCCCGGCGCTCTCGACCTCGCCGAGACACTCCTGGCCGCAGCCCTCCTTCTCGGGCCAGCGCGAGCAGTCCGAGAGGCGCAGCCGCCCGGGCTCGTCGCCGATCCACGCCAGGGCGGCGCGGAGCGGGTCGAGGGCGACGGCGGCCGTTTCCTTCGTCTCCGGGCACGAAACGAGGCGCGTCCCGCGCGCCACGCGCAGGACCGGAACGGCGACGAGGATCGAAACGACCGCCAGGGCGGCCAGGGCGAGAAGGACCAGGGGAACGCTCATTAAGACCCCCCCTCATGAATGGGGCCAGGGGGGGCTCCCGTCGATGATGCTCCGGCATCACGATTCGCGGTCCTCCTGTATATTTCCCCCGGCGCCGTGCCCGCTCCCCCGGGCGCGCGCCCCCCGATTCCATGAAAGACCTCCCCCGCTTCTTCCGCTATTTCCGCCGGCGTCCCGGCGCGTATACGGCTGGGTTCTGCTCGATGCTCGCGTCCACGGGCCTCTTCCTCGCAATGCCGGGCATCGTTCGGCGGGCGATCGAGGAGCTCGGCACTGGCGTGACCCAAGAGAGGCTCCTGAAGCTCGCGGGGCTGATCGTCCTCCTCGCCGTCGGAGACGCGATCGCTCTCTTCCTGACCCGCCGCATCCTCATCGGCGCCTCGCGGGACATCGAGTACGAGATGCGCCGGGACCTGTTCGACCACTTACTGCGCCTGCCCCCCGTCTGGTACCGGAAGAACCGCGTAGGCGACCTCATGAGCCGCGCCGTCAACGACCTCTCCGCCGTCCGCATGCTGCTCGGCCCAGGAATCATGCAGGCCGCGAACACGCTCTTCGTCGGCATCGCGTCTCTCGTCCTCATGTTCTCGGTCTCCCCGCCTCTGACGCTCGTCGCGCTCGCCGTGTTCCCGGTCATCGCGATCGCGACGAAGGTCATGGGACAGGCGACGCACAAGCGCTTCACGTCCATCCAGGAGTTCTTCAGCGAGATCTCCGCCGAGGCGCAGGAGAACTTCTCGGGCGTGCGGCTCGTCCGCGCCTTCGCGCGCGAGAAGAGCGAAGAGGCCCGCTTCGACGCGAACAACCGCGAATTCATGAAGCGAAACCTCGGCCTCGCGCGGCTGAACGCGCTGTTCTTCCCGCTGCTCCAGTTCCTCGTCGGCGTGGGATTCGCGCTGACTCTGTGGGCGGGCGGGCGCTTCATCCTTTCCGGCAAGCTCTCGGTCGCGCGGTACGTGGAGTTCAACCTCTACATGCTCGAGCTCATCTGGCCGGCGATCGCGCTCGGCTGGGTCGTGAACCTCGGACAGCGCGGCGCGGCGTCCTGGAACCGCATGGTGGAGCTCTGGGACGGGGTGCCCCTGCCGGAAGAGGCGGACACGGGCGAGCGCCTGCCCGGCGACGTCGAGTTCCGGAACCTTTCGTTCGCGCACGGCGAGAGGCCCATCCTGACCGGACTCGCGCTCCGCGTAGCTCCTGGGACCACGGTCGCCATCGTGGGACGCACGGGCGCCGGGAAGTCCACGCTCCTCAACCTCCTCCTGAGGCTCGACGATCCCCCGGAGGGAACGATCTTCGTGGGCGGCCGCGACCTGGCGTCGATTCCGCTCCCGGTCCTGCGCCGGAACGTCGCCGCCGTCCCGCAGGAGACGTTCCTCTTCTCCGACACGCTCGCGAACAACGTCGCGTTCGGCCGGCCGGACGCCACCCGCGAAGAGATCGAGCGCGCCGTAAGGGACGCCGGCCTCGCCCCGGACGTCGCGCGGTTCCCGATGGGTCTCGACACGATCGTCGGCGAGCGCGGGATCACGCTCTCGGGCGGCCAGAAGCAGCGCACGGCGCTCGCCCGCGCGCTCCTGACGGACGCGCCGATCCTCGTCCTCGACGACGCGTTCTCCTCCGTGGACACGGAGACGGAGGCGCGGATCCTCGACGGCCTGAAGGGCGCCGCCGGCGGCCGCACCGTCTTCCTCGTCTCCCACCGCCTCTCCACCCTCCAGAACGCCGACGTCGCCGCGGTCCTCGAGGGAGGGCGCGTCGTGGAGACGGGCACGCACGCGGAGCTCCTCGCGAAGGGCGGCGTCTACGCGGCGATCGCCGAGCGCCAGCGCCTGGCGGAAGAGATGGAGGCGGCCTGATGGCCGAGGCCCCGCACGAAGAGGAGATCCTCGGGAAGGCCTTCGAGCCGCGCCTCGTTCGCCGGCTCTTCGCGCTCGCGCGGCCGTACCGGCGCTACGCGTTCGGCGCCGTCGTCGTCCTGTTCCTCGAGTCCGCCGCCCAGCTCGCGGGCCCGCTCCTGACGGCGGCGGCGATCGACCTCCTCTTCTCGAAGGAGACGACGGGGGCCGGCGGCGCCGCCCGCGGCGTGGACGGCTTCTTCCGTTTCTTCGGCGTGGACCTCCACGCGGGGCACGG
>JBDTML010000047.1:0-5603 GCA_039934255.1 Acidobacteriota bacterium
CCCACGACGACGAAACCGTGGCCCGCGCCGCCGCCGCCGCGTCGATGATCGGACTGCTCGTCGTCTTCCTGTTCGGTTCGCACCTCGTGTATTCCGAGATCGCCGCTCTCGTCGGCCTCCTGACGGCGCGCCTGCCGCTCCGCGAGGACGGCCGCACCGGGAGGTTTCTCGCCGCCGTCGTACCCGTCGTGCTCGCGGGCGCTCTCTTCTCCGCGATCGGCGGCGTCGCGGCGCGGGCCTGGGAGACCCGGACCACGGAGGCCGCGTTCCGGCATGCGACGGCTGCCGGCGTCTACGACGTCGAGCACGATCCGGACGGACGGCTCTTCCGGTGGACCGGCGCGTCCGCGGCCTGGCTCGTCTCTCCGTCCTCCCCCGCGCCGGGATCACTCTCCCCGGTCGTTGCCCTCCCGGTGCGCAACGGACGGCCGGACGGGCGCTCCGCGGCCGTCGACGTCTTCTGGGGCGATACGCTGCGAGGCCGCGTCACGCTACCGCCCGGAGAATGGAAGAGGATCGAGCTCGCCGTTTTGCCGCAGGAGAGCGCGGTCTTTAGGATCCGTGTCGTCCAGCCGTTCCGGCCCGCCTCCCGCGCCGACACGCGTCTCCTCGGCATCCAGGTCGGCGCGGCTCCCGCGCTGATGCCGCCCTCCCCATGAGTCTTCTGCGCGTGCACCCGGCCGACCCCGGCCGCAAGAGCCGCTCGCTCGAGATCGGCCCGCGCGGCGGCGCCGCCCTCGCGGGTCTCCTCCTCGGATGCGGAGCGACGATCGTCCTCGGGCTCGCGGGCGCTCCCAGCGTCGTGTCGGACGCCGTGCATGCCGCCGACCGCCGCGCGATCGAGGAAACCGCCCAGCGCGGCGCCGAATCCTTCGCGTCGGTCGGACGGCGCGTGCTCGCGCTCGGCAATCGGCTCGCCGCGGACGAGCTCTTTCTCGCCCGCGTCGGCGCCATCCTCGAGATCCCGCTGCCGGACCGCTTTCCCGGCGACCCGCGAGACGTCGCGCCGCCCACGCCCGCAGCGATGGAGGCGGAGGCGGCGAACCTCGCTCGCCGCACGCGCCTCTTCGAGCTGTTCCGGCGGCGGCTCGCCGCGCCGGATCCCCCGCCCGCGGGCTTCGACCCCGTTTTCGTGCCGTCCCGTTCGCCGGTCGAGCCCTCGACCTCCGTTCCCGTGGAGCTGTTCGGCTGGCACGCGTCCGAGGTCACACGGCGGGAGGAATTCTGCGCCGGACTGACGCTGGCGGCTCCCTTAGGGACGCTCGTGACGGCCCCCGCGGCCGGCGTCGTCGTGTATGCGGGGCCCGTGTCCCGGCACGCGGACGCGGCATGGCGGCGGCTCGGGACGATCGTCGTCGTGTCTCACGACGCGCGGACGCGCACCGTCTGCGGCCACCTCTCCCCGGCTCTCGTGAAGAAGGGACAGCGCGTGTCGCGCGGCACACCGATCGGCCGCGTCGGCACGAGCGGATTCACCGCGGCCCCTCGTCTCCACTACGAGGTGCACCGGCTCGTGAACGGCCGCTGGGTGCCCCGCGATCCCCGGATCTTCTTGCTCGACGTGGACTGGATCGGGGCAGCGGGATTCCGCCCCGGGCCCGCGCCCCCCGAGCTTCCTCCCCTGCCGGTTCTCGGCCGCTGAGGCTAGAGCCTCTTCAGCAGCCCGAGCACACGCTCCGCCTCCCCCTCGTCGTTGCCGACGTGGGGCGAGAAGCGCAGGAAACCCTCGCGGGCGGACACGACGACGTTCTCGTCCGCGAGGCGCTTCTGGAAGTAGCGCGCGTCCTTGCCCGCGGGCGGCCGCGCCGCGAGGATGCCCGAGCGCGGGGGACCGCCAAAGAGGACCGGCTCGAAGCCGAGGAGCGGAAGGCCGTCCACGAGGACCGCGAGCGTCCTCTCGATGCGCGCCTCGATCTCGGGGAACCCGAACTCGAGAAGGAGCGAGAGCGACGCCGCCAGCGCGTAGAGAGCGGGCGTCGGAAGCGCTCCGGGCTCGAACCGGACTCCGTCGGAGCGGTACGCGGGCCTTTCCGGGACGCGGTAGTCCGCCCCGTGCGCGCGCTGGAGATTCGTCCAGCCGGCTGGGGGACGCAGGCGCGCGCGAAGCTCCGGCGTCGTGAAGAGAATCCCGCAGCCCTCGGGGCCGAACATCCATTTGTGGCCGTCCGCCGACAGGAAGTCGACGTTCCAACCCGAAACGTCCACGCGCTGGGCTCCGACGCCTTGAATGGCGTCGAGACCGAACAGGATTCCGCGCGAGCGGCAGAAGGCCCCGAGCGCTTCGACCGGGGCGCGAAAGCCCGTGTGGAATGCGACGAGGGAGACCGACACGACCCGCGTCGAGCCGTCGCACGCCGCGATGATGTCCTCCGCCGCGAACGCACCGTCCCGGGTCGGGACGCGGCGCACGACGACGCCCGTGTTCTCGAGCGCGACCCACGGTGTCAGGTTCGCGGGAAATTCGGAGGCCGTCGTGACGATGGAATCCCCCGGCGAGAGGTCGAGTCCCTGCGCCACGATGTTCAGGCCCCACGTCGTGTTCGGCACGATCGAGATCGAGGCGGCGCCCCCGACGGAATCGTCCGCGGCGATGAGTCGCGCCGCGAGCGCGCGGACTTCGTCTGCCTTCCGAGGCCAGTCCTTCCAGTCGAGGCCGCCCCGCGAAGAGAGATTCGAGGCGTACGCTCCAAGCGCTGCCGCCGCGCGCGCCGGGAGGGGGCAGAGAGCGGCGTGGTTGAACTGGACGGAGAAGCGGCGGGCCGGGAATTCGCCGTCGAAATCGCAAGGTTTCGTCATGCCCGCGAATTCATCTCGGTGACGATGGTCTCCGCGCCGTGCCGGTCGTTATCGAAAAACCGGAATGTGTTTCCTCCCCCGTCCTTGGCGCGATACATGGCGACGTCGACGTTTGCGACGAGCGTCTCGGCGTCGGTTCCATCGTCCGGGTAGAAGCCGATCCCGAGGCTCGCGGTCAGACGGAGGGAGTGTCCCTTCACGAGCAGGGATTCCGACAGAAGGGCGAGGATCTTTTCGGCCAGGCTCGCGACGTCCGCGTGCCGGACAGCGCCCGGAACGAGGAACACGAATTCGTCACCGCCGACGCGCGCTACGGTGTCGTCGCCGCGCAGACAGGCCTGGATTCGACCCGCGACGCGCACGAGCACCTCGTCGCCCGCGGCGTGGCCGAGATTGTCGTTGATCTTCTTGAAGTCGTCGAGATCGAGAAACATGACGGCGAGCGGCTGGCCCTGCCGCTCGGCATGCCGGATGGCCAGGGCGAGGCGGTCCGAGAACAGGACCCGGTTCGGCAGGCCGGTGAGCGGGTCGTGAAGGGCCGAGATCCGGAGCGAGCCTTCGAGAAGGTGGAGAAAAGATCCAATCCGATAGGCGGCCGCAAGCGCCAACGCCACGAGAAGGATCGTCAGCGCGAGCATCGTTCTCTGGAGGACGTCCCTCACCCACCGCGCCGCCTCGCCCAGCGTGGCCGAAAACGCGTCCTCGAGCGGCGTGACCTCGCCGTTGACGCGCTCGACCTCCCGGAGGAGCGCCGCGCGCTCATCGGCCGTCAGGGCCCCGGTCGACACCCTTAGGTGCGCGTCCTCTCCCAGCCTCGCGAGCCGCGCGATGAGAGTGTCTCCCCGCTCCCAGATCGAGATGGCGCGGGCCAGGTGCTCGAACCGCCGGAAGCGGAAGAAGAGGCGCGACATGCCGTCGACGTCGGACGGGTGGTTCCGCCCCTTCAGGAATCCCTCGCGCGCCTTGGCGAAGTCGGGGGGCTCCTGCTCCAGCGCCTCCCGCGCGGCGCGGTCGCCGAGGGGAACCGCGAGCAGGCTCTGGAATTCCCGGTAGTGCGCCTCGTCGCCGCTCGCGACGTATCGGGAGAGAGCGGACACCGAGTCCTTCTCCGCCTTCGACCACAGCCCTTCCCCGCCGACGAACGCGCGAACGCTCGCGAGGACCTCGAGCCCGACCGAGCCGACGTAGACGAGCGACGCGATGACGGCGAGAAACACGACGACGAGAACGGCGACCCCCCACCGGGAGGAACGGGGGGAGACGGTGCGCGCGAGGTAAGACATGGCAGGACCGGTTCCTAGTACGCCCTCTGGGCCTTCACGAAACCCTCGAAATTCCTCTTAACCTCGTCCATCGAGTCTCCACCCGTCTTCTCGAGGAAGGCGTCCGCGAGCACGAAGGCGAGCATGGCCTCGGCGATGACGCCGCACGCGGGCACGGCCGTCACGTCCGAGCGTTCGTACGCCGCACGGTGCGGCTCCTTCGTGTCGATGTCCACCGACGGGAGGCCGTCCTTGAGCGTCGAGATCGGCTTCTGGTAGATCGTGGCGAGCACGTCTTCGCCGTTCGTGATGCCGCCCTCGAGCCCGCCCGCGCGGTTCGACGCGCGCGAGAAACCGCGCGCCGCGTCGTACGCGATCGCGTCGTGCGCGGCCGAACCGCGCCGATACGCGTTGGGGACTCCTTCGCCGAGAGAGACGGCCTTCACCGACGGGATCGACATCAGGGCGCGGGCGATCCGCCCGTCGAGCTTGTCTTCCCAGGAAACGTGTGAGCCAAGGCCGGCTGGAACGCCGCGCGCACCGGCGAGAATCGTTCCGCCAAGCGTGTCGCCGTCCTTCGCGGCCGCGTCGACCGCGTCCTTCATGGCTGCCTCCACACCGCGGTCCACGAGCCGGAAGGGGGACGCCTCGTCGACCCTCTCGAGGTCCTCGAATCCGCGCGGACCGTCCGGCACCGCAACGTCGCCGATCGAGAGAACGCCGCTTCGCAGGCGCACGGAGAACGCGAGCAGCAGCTGCCGGCAGAGCGCGCCGGCCGCGACCCGCGCGGCGGATTCGCGCGCGCTCGCGCGTTCGAGGATGTCGCGGAGGTCGCGGCGGCCGTACTTGAGCCCGCCCGCGAGATCCGCGTGCCCTGGGCGCGGCGACGAAAGCCGGCGCTTCGCCGCCGCCTCGGGCTCGACCTCCAATGGGCCCATGACCTTTTCCCAGACGCCGTGGTCGCGGTTCGCGATCTCGAAGGCGATCGGTCCGCCCAGCGTCTCGCCTCCGCGGAGACCGCCCGTGAACCGCGCCTCGTCTCTCTCGATCTTCATGCGGCCGCCGCGTCCGTAGCCGTGCTGCCGCCGCGCGAGGTCGGCGTTCAGCGCGCCGATGTCGATCCGGAGGCCGGCCGGCAGCCCCGTGACGAGGCCGGTCAGGAGTGGTCCGTGGGACTCGCCGGCGGTCTGGAGCGTGAGGCGCGGCATTCCGGCGAAGTGTAGCGTCTGAAGGGGGCGGCACGCCTTCTTCCGTACACTCCGCCCTGATGATAGAAGTCGAAGGCCTCGTCAAAGCGTACGAGAGCGTCACGGCCGTGGACGGACTGAGCTTCCGCGTCGCGAAGGGAGAGGTCCTCGGACTCGTCGGCCCGAACGGCGCCGGGAAGACGACCACGCTGCGCTGCCTCGCGGGAATCCTGGCGCCGAACGCAGGGACGATCCGCCTCGGCGGGTTCGACCTCCTGAAACAGCCCGTGGAAGCGCGGCGCCGCCTCGCGTTCATGCCCGACGAGCCGCGCCTCTTCGAGTACCTGACCGTCGAGGA
>JBDTML010000048.1:0-9368 GCA_039934255.1 Acidobacteriota bacterium
GGAACAGGGACAGCCTGAGGAAGACGACCCTCGTGTCGCCGATCGACGGCGTCGTCACCGCAAAGCCGGTCGAGCAGGGCGAGAACGCCATCATCGGCACGATGAACAACCCCGGCACGATTCTCGTGACGGTCTCGGACATGTCGATCGTCGAGGGAGAGATGGAAGTCGACGAGACGGATATCCCGCACGTGAAGATCGGACAGAAGGCGAGCCTCACCTTCGACGCTTATCCCGAAAAGAAGTTCGACGGCGTCGTGACGGAAATCGGCGGCAGCCCCATCACGAAATCCGCTCTCGGGACCGACTCCTCCGCCGTGAACTTCAAGGTCAAGGTGCAGGTCTCGAGCCCGCCCTCGAACATCCGTCCCGGCTTCTCGGTGTCCGGCAAAATCGAAACGGATCGCCGCTCGGCCGCCCTCGCGATCCCGATCCCCGCGCTCGTCGTGGCCGACCCGGCTTCGCTCGAGCGGACGAAGCCCGGCAAGAAAGCGACGCCGGCCGCGGGGGCTTCGGCCTCGGCGACGGCGCCGGCCATTGCCACGACAACGGCGGGCCTCGCCGAGAAGAAGAAGGACGTCGAGGGCGTCTTCATCGTCACCAAGGCGGGCACGGTGGAGTTCCGGAAGATCAAGACGGGGATCAACGCGGACCTTCAGACCGAGGTCGTCGAAGGCCTCGCCGAGGGCGACGAGATCGTCACGGGGCCGTTCAAGGCTCTCCGGCAGCTCAAGATCGGCGACCGCGTGAAGGTCGACAACTCCGCCCCGGCGCCCGACGCCGAGAAGAAATCCTGAGAACGCGATGCTGTTCGGGGAGCTTTTGCGCGTCGCCTGGAAAGCGGTCACCGCGCACAAGCTCCGCTCGTTCCTGACGCTTCTCGGCGTCATCATCGGGGTCATGACCGTCATCGCCGTCGTGGCGGTCATCTCGGGCCTCAACAACTACGTCGCGACGAAGATCTTCTCGCTCTCACCCGACGTCTACGCCGTCACGCGTTGGGGCATCATCACCTCGCGCGAGGAGTTTCTTGCGGCCCTGAAGCGCAAACCGATCTCCAAGACCGAGCTCGAGCAGGTCCTGCGGCTCGCGAAGTCCGCGGAGCGGATCGGCGCCTCGTCGGGCACCTCGCGCCTCGCGCGCTACGAGGGCCGCAAGCTTTCCGACGTCCAGATCTCCGGGACGACCTCCAACATGAGCGAGATCCGGAACCTCGACCTCGAGTCCGGGCGGTTCTTCACGGAGACCGAGAACGAGCACCGCTCGTACGTCGCCGTGATCGGCTCGGACGTCAAGGACGAGCTCTTCCCGCGCCTCGACCCTCTCGGCCGCACGTTCACGCTGAACGGGATCCCGTTCGAGGTCATCGGCGTTCTCGTGAAGCAGGGCTCGGTCCTCGGGCAGAGCCAGGACACGATCGTCTACATGCCGCGCGAGACTCTCTGCAAGACGTGGGGCGCGAACCGTAACATCAGCATCCTCGTCCAGGCGAAGGGCGGCGTCCCGGGCGTGCCCGCGTCGATGGACGAGATGCGTGCGATCTTCCGCGCGCTCCGCCACACGGACCCGAAGGCGCCCGACCCCGTCTCGTTCGTGAACGCCGACGCGATCCAGGTCGTCTGGAAGGCGATCACGGCGGCGGCATTCGCGCTCCTCGTCTTCATCAGCGGAATTTCGCTCGTCGTGGGCGCGATCGTGATCGCGAACATCATGCTCGTCTCCGTCATCGAACGGACGAAGGAGATCGGCCTCCGGCTCGCGGTCGGAGCCCGCAAACGCGACATCCTGTTCCAGTTCCTGCTCGAGGCCGGCCTCCTCGCGCTCGGCGGCGGCTGCCTCGGCGTGTTCTTCGGTTGGCTCATCGCGCTCTGCGTGGACGCGTTCACGCCGCTTCCGACGCTCGTGACGGGAGGGCTCATCGTCTCGGGCCTCGTCCTCGCGACGCTCACGGGCGTCGTCGCCGGCGTGTTTCCGGCGATCAAGGCGAGCCGTCTCACGCCAATCGAAGCTCTCCGCTATGAGTAGAGCCGGGACCAGATGACGCACGTACTCGAGTCCTTCCGGCGGACCGTCGTCGAGAACCTCAGGTTCGCGCTGACCGCGCTCCGCGCGCACAAGCTGCGCGCGTTCCTCACGATGGTCGGCATCGTCATCGGGGTCTGGACGGTCATCAGCATGGTCGCGCTCGTGACGGGCTTCGACCGCTCGCAGACCGAGGCCTTCTCGTCGTTCGGGACCACGCTCGTGCAGTTCCAGAAGTTCGAGCCCCGCTTCGGCCCGGGCCACCGCTCCGAGCAAGAGCGCAAGCGTCGGGACCTCACGATCGAGGACGCTGACGCCCTGCAGGCGCTCTGCCCGTCCATCCTCGCCGTGTCGCCCGAGCGCTACATGTGGTCGCCCTCGCAGGTGAAGGCGAACGGTGTCGAGGCGAACTCGCCCCAGGTCGCCGGAGTGAACCAGAGCTACGCGCTCTGCAACAACTGGGAGATCAAGGACGGCCGCAACATCACGGAGACGGACGTCCTCCACGGAACGGACGTGACCGTCGTCGGGCAGGACGTCGTCGAATCGCTCTTCAAGGGCAAGGACCCGCTCGGCCAGGTCCTCACGATCAACGGCAAGCGCGCGCAGGTGGTCGGCACATTCGTGAAAAAGGGCTCCTCGGGCTTCGGCGGGCAGCCCGACAACATCGTCGTGATCCCGATCTCGACGTTCGACCGACACTTCCCCCAGACGAAGAACTCGCACGACGACACGATCCACATCGCGACGATCCCGCGTTCGCCGGAGCTCGTCGAACGCGTCATCGAGGAGGGCACGGTCGTGCTTCGGGCGCGGCGCAAGGTGCCCTTTAACGCCCCGAACGACTTCGCGATTTTCACGGCCGAGAAGATGCTCGCCCAGATGCAGGCCGTCACGAACGCGATCTCGGGCGTCATGGTTCTCATCGCGGCGATCGCGCTCCTCGTGGGCGGCGTCGGCGTGATGAACATCATGCTGGTCTCGGTCACGGAACGCACGAAGGAGATCGGCCTCCGCAAGTCCCTCGGCGCGCTCCGGCGCGACATTTCGCTCCAGTTCCTCACGGAAGCCATGACCCTGACGGCCCTCGGCGGAGTCGTCGGCGTGGCCCTCGGTCTGCTGACGGCGCTCGTCGTGCGCCTCGTCTCGAGCCTCCGCACGGAGACCCCGCTTTGGAGCATCCTCCTCGGGCTCGGCGTCTCCGTCTCGATCGGCCTCTTCTTCGGGATCTACCCGGCGATGAAGGCCGCGCGCCTCGACCCGATCGACGCCCTCCGGTACGAGTAGGGACGCCTCAGCGCCTCGAGAGCCCGCGGACGAGCACGCCCTCCTCGTCCGTTTCGAGCGCGAGAAGCACGGTGCCGTCCGCGTTTACGTCCGCGGGAGCAACGGTGAGCTCGAGAGACGTTTCGCCGTCGACGGTCCGGGAGGCCTCTCGCCCTCGGCCCCAGCGTACGGCGAGCCGCGGGGGAAATCGTCCCGGAGCTGCGACGTCGAGCGACCATCTTCCGGGCGCGGCCGGAACGAGAAGGAAGGCGCGCGAGGTCGTCCAGAGGCCCGCTTCCGCGCCCTGGCGTGTGCGGAAGCCTCCGGCGACGGCGCCGATCGCGAGAGCGGTGTTCTCCTTCTCGACGGTTCCGAACGCGACCTCCTCGAGAGGGGCGAGTACGACGTTCGGAACCGCCCAGACCAGGGCGAGGGTGGGGCTGTAAGCGGTCCGTTCGAAGCCGAGGCCCGCGGCGAGCTCCCGTTCGGGCGACACATCCGGAGCGAGAACGAAATCGACGTGCCACCGATGCCGGAGCCACGCGGCGGCGGCATCCTTCGGCACGCGGCTCTTCCGGTCGCGATCGAGGAGCGGCCCGATGACGGGATCCGAACGTCGCTCCGCGAGCGCGATCCCGGGCGGGCGCGACAGATAACCGAACGTCTGTGCCCTGCCGTGACCCAGCTGCCGGATGAGCGCGCCCGCACCCGGATCGACGTCGAGGACGACGCTGTCTTCCGTGGCGGCTTCGGCGTGCGGCCTCGCGCGGGCGATGGCTGTGAGCGCGGGATCGCCGGCTGCGAACGGCGACTCCATGAAGCCCGGATCCTTCGGCGCGTATTCGACCGCGAGAAACAGCGCGGCCGCGAGAGCGATGCCCGTGGCGGTTCGCGTGCGGCGCGCGAGCAAGCGTTCGCATGCGAGAGCCGTCGCGAGCGCGAGCGGGAGGAAGGCGAGAACCTCGAAGCGGTTCACGCACCCGCCGAAGTCGAGGGCCGGAAAGATCCGCGCGAGGCCGGCCCACGGGAGCGGCACGTCGAGAAGCCGGTCGAAGACGCGCGGCTGAGGTCCCAGGGAAAGGACGAGGGCGACGCCGCCCGCGACGAGCGCGAAGTCGAGTTCCGGGCGGCGCGGGTCCTTGCGGATCACGAGAAGGGCGAGAAGGGGAACGAGGCCCAGGTAGCCGGCGCCCTCGGCGAGGTTCTGGTGGTTCCGTTCGGTCAGCGCGGGGGTCAGCGCCGACGCGAGCTGGATGCGCGACGGTACGACGAGAGATGTCAGGGCCGTCGAGCACCATCGGGACTCGTGGCCTAAGGTTCCCGAGGAGGCCGCGCGGGAGAGTCCGAGGATCGCGGGAAAGCTCGCGGCGAGCGAGAGCGCGGCCGCGAGGCCGAACGCCGCCGCGCGTCCCGCCCGCTGCCCGCGCCCGGCGCGGACGATCTCGAAAACCGCGAAGCACGCCGCCGCGAGCGCGCCGAGGAGCGCGAGGTACCAGTCCGTGAAAGCGAGCGCGGCGAGAGCGGCCCCCGCCAGCGCCGCGGCACCCCAGCGCTTCGCCCCGGACGACCGGCTCGCGACGAAGAGCGCCTCGAGGGACAGCGGGATCCAGCCCGTCCCAAGAAGGTTCAGGTGTCCGAGCGCCCGCGCGAAGTGGGGTGGCGCGAACGCGAAGACGGCCGCTCCCGCTGCCGCGGATAGAGGGCCGGCGCCGAGGCGGCGGGCGAGGCGATAGAGGGCGACGAATGCGAGCGTGAACGCGAAGACGACGAGCGCGTTGTACGCCGAGAAGAAGCCCGCCCAACGCCCGAGAAGAGCGCCGGGGAGGCTGTTCGTGAGAGACAGCGTGTGCGCGTAAAGCGAGCATCCCTCCGGCGCCCAGAGCCGATCCGTCTGCCAGAGGGAGCCCCCGGTCTGGAGGACGCGGTCCACGTGGTGGAGGTTCCAGAGGTTCTGCCACGCGTCCCCGCCGCCGATGACGGCATGGGTCCAGGCAGGTCGCGCGCGGAGGGCGAGGAGCGCGAGCGCCGTGCCGGCGAGCGCGGCGAAGAACGACTCCGACCCGAGGCGGAGAGAGGGCCGTTCGACCGACATGGGGGAACGATCTTGCCTCATCCGTTACCATCGGGCCGTGACGCCGGTCCCGAAGAACCTGCAGGTGCTCGGCAACGAGCTCGCGATCGCCTGGAGCGACGGCGCCGAGTCGTACTTCAAGCTCGCGGATCTTCGCCGCCTGTGTCCCTGCGCCGAGTGTCAGGGCGAGCGGGATCTCCTCGGCCGCCTCATGAAGCCCCCGCCGCGGCCGCTCACGTCGGAGTCGTATGAGGTGCGCGGCACGAGCCCCGTGGGAGGCTATGCGGTTCAGATCCACTGGGGGGACGGCCACGGCGACGGCCTCTACACGTACGCGAAGCTGCGCGAGTGGACTGAAAAGCTGCCCGAGCTTCCGCCGCTCGCGACCGCCTTCCCGCTCCTCCCGGTCCGCTGAGGCTTCACGGCTTTTCGGGCTTCAAGGGCTGCCTCTCGGGCGACCTGGCGTCCGTCAGCGCCTTTTTCGCCGCCTTCGACAGCTCGGGCATGCGCTTGCCCTTCGTGGTGCCGAGATACAGAGAGAGCACGGCGCGGGGCCCGGCCTCGAGGGCGGCGAGGTACTTCTCGCGACCGGCGAAGTGCAGGAGGGCGTCCGTGATCTGCGCACCCACGATCGCGGGGTAACGGCTCCAGAAGTCGCCCTTCGAGGCGTTCGAGAAAAGCTCCTGACGCTCGGCGTCCTTTTTCTTTCCCTCGATGAGCACGTCCGCCGCGCGATTCCAGCGCGTGTAGGCGCGAAGGATCGGCTCTTCGAGGAGCGGGACGATGGGAAAGAAGTCGTCGGGGATGAGAAACAGCGTCGGCGGCCCTTCGGCGACCGTCCGCGCAAGAAGGGCGTCGAAATCGGCGGTCCGCTCGTCGGGCCAGCCCGGAGCCTTCCTCACGTAAGCGTCGAAGAGAGCGCGCCAGCCCTCGGCCGACGCCGTCCGCAGCATTTTGAGGAACAGCTCGCGAGGCATCGGCGCCGAGCCCAGGTCGCCGATCAGTCGCGGCAGGTCCGCGGAGAGGACGAGCCGCTCTCCGTCGCGCGTCCCCGATACCTCGGCGAACCCCGACACCCCGAAGAAGGGAACGAGCACGATCGTCGCGTGGATGGGCGTCGTCGTCGGCAGGAGCGACGCGATCCGGCGCCCGACGAGGTTCGCGAACGGCGGCCCGTCCGTTTCGATGGCATCGAGGACCCTGGAGAAATAGGCGGTCTTCGCGATGAACGTCGAGAGCAGCGGGTCGGGAGTGCCGGCGACCGTCGAGACGAGGCGCCCGTAGAAGTCGTCGGGCGAGAGGCCTTCCGCCCGGATCGCCGCCGCGGCGTTCGTGGACGCCTTGAGGCGCCGCAGCGTCGCCGGAGCGTCCGGAGCGCCCGACAGGAGCGCGAGGACGTCGCGGGCGGGAGCCGTGTCGATCGTGAACGACAGATGGTGCGGGGTCGGGGCCGAAAGGTCGAAGGGCGGGCCCGCGGCCTGCACGGCGGATGGCATCGGAGCCGCAAGGGATCGCAGTGCGAGGCTCGAAGCCAGCGCCGCGAGGACGAGGGGTCGGGACCACGCTCGGGAGAGGGGAGGCATCGCGTCAGCCAAGGATCGCCTCCAGCGCCCGCTCGGTGTTGGAAAGATCCGCGAGGACGACGTGCGCGCCCGCAGCCTCGAGCGCGGGCAGCGTCGTGCGGCCGGTCGCGACGGCGACGGTGCGCGCCCCGATCGCGAGGCCGCAGGCGACGTCGTGGCGCGAGTCGCCGACGATCACGCACTCCGAACCCGTGAAGGTGAGGCCGGTCGCGGGCCGAGCCCGTTCGAGCGCAAGCGGCCCCAGCTCCTCGCGGCAGGGCGCCTCGTCGCCCCAGACGCCGAAGGCGAACCGGTGCCAGAGGCCCGCGGCGGTGAGCTTCACGCGTGCGCCGCGCTCGACATTGCCGGTCAGGAGCGCCGGGACGAGGCCGGCCACCTTCTCGAGCGCGTCGAGAAGCTGCGGAACGCCTGGCTTGAGCACGGGGGCGCGCGCGCGCAGCCCGGCCTCGAGCCGGTCGAGGTAGAGAGCGATGGCTTCCCCGTGGCGGAGGGCGATCGTCTCGTCCGAGACGCCAGCCGCCCGCATGAGGTCCGTCACGATGAGGGGGTCGAGACGCCCTTCGAATGCGTACCCGTCCACGTCGCCGCTCGTGCCGAAGACGTCTTCGAGCGCCGTCGCGAAAGCGGTCCGCGCGGACGGCCCGGCCGAGAGCAGGGTGCCGTCGACGTCGAAGAGCACGAGGCGCCTGGGACCTGCCGCGCTCATCGCGCGTTCTCCGCGAGAGAAAGCCGGGTCGATAGAGAGCGCACGAACTCGGGAAACACCTTCCTCCAGTACGGCCAATCGTGGACGCCGGTTTCGAGGACGACTTCGTGAGGCACGCCGAGGGCACCGAGGTAACGACCGAAGAAGGTCGCCAGCTCGGCGAGCCGGTACTTGTCTTCGGTCCCGCAGCGCACGGAAAGGAACGGGGCGCGTCTCGCGATGGAGGCGTCGTCGAGAAGCATCGCGTAGAGATCGTTCTTCCTGAGGACGTTCTTGATCGGGTCGTCGCCGAAGGCGCGCTTGAGCGAAGGCCGGATGAAGAAGGGCATCGCCTCGACGGCCGGCCAGCACAACTGCTGGATGGCGGGGGAGAGGCCGCCCGCCGCCGAGAAGAGCTCGGGCTCGGCGAGGCCCCAGCGCAGCGCGCCGTACCCACCCATCGAGATTCCGGCCGTGAGGCGTCCGCCGCGCGAGGCGATCGTGCGGTACCGCGCGTCCACGAACGGCACGAGTGATTCCGTCAGGAACGTCGCATAAAGGGACGGCGCGCCGGGCCCGCCGGCGGGCGCGTCGACGAACCACGTGCCCACGCCGCGCGGCGAGACGACGAGCATCTCGGGGAGGGTTCCGTCGCGCATGCGGGCATCGAGCGCGTCTGCGACGCCCTCGCGGAACAAGACCTCCTCGTTCCCGCCCCCGTCGTGCAGGAAGTACAGGACGGGGAAGCGCCGCGCGGGCGCCGAAGCGTACGAAGGAGGCGTCATCACGACGACGCGCACGGGCGCCGGGAGGGCCGGGGACGTCACGAGCTCGACGACGCGACTTGCGCGGCCCGCGGGACGTTCGGCCGAAGCGGCCGAGGCGCCCGCGGGAAGGGCGAGGGAAGCCACGGCGAGGACGGCGGCGCCACGTCGGAGTCGAATCAAGGGGTGATTCTAGGGTGCCTGCTAACCTTGCCGAAAATGACCGCTACGGAAGGCCGCGGCACGCCGCCGCTCGAGGGCGAAACAGCGATCGTGACGGGCGCGGGGCGCGGCATTGGCCGCGCGATCGCGCTCGCCCTCGCGGGCGCCGGCGCCACCGTGGCCCTCGCGGCGCGCTCCGTGGACGAGATCGAACGGACGAAGACGGAGATCGAAACCGGGGGCGGCAAGGCCCTCGCGGTCGCGACCGACGTGACGTCGCGGGCCGCCGTCCAGGGGCTCGTGGCGCGGACGCACGAGGCCACGGGGCGCATCGACATCGTCGTGAACAACGCGGGAGTCTTCACGTGGAAGACGCTTGCGAGCCTCGAGGAGGCGGAGTGGGATCGCGTTCTCGACACGAATCTCAAGGCGAGCTATCTCCTCGTCCACGCGGCCCTTCCTTTTCTCGTCGCGGCGGGGCGCGGCCGCATCCTGAACGTCTCCTCGATCCACGGCACCGTGGGGGACGCGAACGTCGTGGCGCACTGCGCGGCGAAGTTCGGGCTCATCGGCCTCACGAAGGCGTTGGCCTCGGAGCTGCGCGGCGCAGGCGTCACGGTGAACGCGATCTGTCCGGGCTCGACCGACAACAAGAGCCGCGAGATGTCCCGGCGGGCCCACACGTCGCCGCTCCAGGAGAAGCTCGACGCTCACGACGTGGCGGAGGCGGCCCTGTTTCTCGTTTCTCCGGCGGCCGCGACGATCTCGGGCGCCGTCCTCGACATCTGGGGCGGGACGACCGTCTCGATCACGGG
>JBDTML010000049.1:0-5631 GCA_039934255.1 Acidobacteriota bacterium
AGCCGGGAGAAGGAGAAGGAAGGCGAGGAGAAACGAGGCGGCGGCGCGAAAGATGGTGCTCAGCCCGGCGGCCACGCGAACGCCCGCCCGCCGAGGAGATGGAAATGGACGTGGAACACGCTCTGGCCGGCGTCGGGGCCGTCGTTGACGACGACGCGGTAGGACTCCAACGAGAGCGAGCGAGCGACGCCGCGGAGCGCCGCGAGGCACTCGCCGAGGAGAGCGGCGTCGGCCTCCGACGTTTCGGAAATGCGCGCGAGGTGCGTCTTCGGAATGACGAGGACGTGCGTCGGCGCTTTGGGCGCGACGTCGTGGAACGCGAGGACGTTCTCGTTCTCGAAAACGATCTTCGCGGGGATCTCTCTCCGCCCGATCCGGCAGAAGAGGCAGGAGGGGTCGGCGAAGTGTGTGCTCACGCGGCGATTATCCGTCGATCCGCTCGACCGAGGCGCCGAGCGACCTGAGGCGCTCGTCCATGGCCGCGTAGCCGCGGTCGAGGTGATAGATGCGGCGGACCCGCGTTTCGCCGCGCGCGACGAGCCCCGCGAGCACGAGCGCGGCCGACGCCCGGAGGTCCGACGCCGTGACGGGCGCGCCCTCGAGCGAGGAAGGCCCGCGCACGATCGCCGCGCGCTCGCCGACGCGCACGTCCGCGCCCAGACGGGCGAGCTCGACCGCGTGCAGGAAGCGGTTCTCGAAGATCGTCTCGACGAGGCGCGACGTTCCTTCGGCCTGCGTCATGAGCGCGAGGAACTGCGCCTGCAGGTCCGTCGGGAAACCGGGGTGGGGCGCCGTCTCGATGTCGACGGCCACGAGGGGACGTCCGCCGAAGACGCGCACGGAGTCGGCCGCGACTTCGACGCCGGCTCCCGCGCGGCTGAGGGCGTCGAGGAAGGCGCCAAGGTCGCCCGCGCGTGCGCCCGTGACCGTCACGTCTCCACCCGTGATCGCGCCCGCGGCGAGATACGTTCCCGCCTCGATCCGGTCGGGCACGATCGCGTGGGGCGTGTCGCCGGTGCCCGAGAGGCGGTCGACGCCTTCGACCGTGATCGTCGGGGTGCCCGCGCCGGTCACGCGGGCGCCCATGGTCGTCAGGAGGCGCCCCGCGTCCTGCACCTCGGGCTCCATCGCGGCGTTCTCGATAACGGTCGTACCTTTCGCGAGCGCGGCCGCGAAGAGAACGTTCTCGGTGCCCGTCACCGTGGGCGAGGGAAACCGGATCGTCGCTCCCGTGAGACGACCCGTCCCGCGCCCCACGCGCGAGACGTGCGCGTGGATGTAACCCTTCTCGACGGCGATCCGCGCCCCCATCGCCTCGAGGGCGAGGAGATGGAGATCCACGGGCCGCACGCCGATCGCGCAGCCTCCGGGGAGCGAGACGCGCGCCTCGCCGAAGCGCGCGACCAGCGGGCCCAGCACGAGGATCGACGCGCGCATCGTGCGCACGAGGTCGTAAGGCGCCTCCGTCGATGTGATGCGGGACGCGTCGAGGACCAGCCGCCCCGGCCGGGGCCGGTCGATCGAGACCCCCATGCCGGCGAGGAGACGGCTCATGGTGCGTACGTCCGCGAGGTCCGGCACCTCGTCGAGCGTCACGGGATCGCCCGTGAGGAGCGCGGCGGCCAGCGCGGGAAGGGCGGCGTTCTTCGCGCCGCTGGCCCGGACGGTGCCGGCGAGCCTTACCGGTCCCTTGAGAAGGAAAGCGTCCATCAGGGCGCGAGTTTAGCGGCTCAGAGACGCGCGGCCGTGGCCGTGCGCGGGATCCCGGCGGCGTCGAGGCGCACGGCCGCGAGGCGGAAGGCGCCCGAGGCTTCGACGAGAGCCGAGACGTCCTTCGCCTGTCCGTATCCGAACTCGAACACGAACGGAGCGCCGCTGTGGAGGAGAGCGGGAAGCGTCGCAAGGAGGACGCGCAGCGGGTCGAGGCCGTCGCCCCCGCCGTAAAGCGCGAGAGCAGGCTCGAACTCCGAGACCGTCTTCGAGAGGTGGGGCTGGTCGGTCACGGGGACGTACGGCGGGTTCGCGACGGCGAGATCGAAGAGGGGCCTGCACGCGAACGCGCTGAGCCAGTCGGAGGCGACGGGGATCACGCGCTCCGCGACGCCGTGCCGGCGCGCGTTGACGGCCGTGAGGGCGAGGGCCGAGAAAGACCTGTCGGCGGCGACGACGCGCGCGACGGGGCGCTCGAGCGCGAGGGACACGGCGAGGATGCCGCTCCCCGTCCCGAGATCGGCGATCCGCCGGGCGCCTGGAGCCGCGGCGCGCGCCGCCTCGATGATGCCTTCCGTCTCGCCGCGCGGGATCAGGGCGCGAGGGTCGACGAAGAAGGTCCGGCCCAGGAATTCCCACTCGCCGAGGAGGTATTGCAGCGGCTCGCCCGCCGCACGGCGTGCGACGAGCGTGTCGAAAGCTGCTGTGGCCACCGGCTCCGCCGCTTCGCTCCGGCGGCCGTGAAACCACGAGCGGGGGCGGGCCGCGGCCCGGGCGAGCAACTCTTCTGCCTCGTACGGAGCGTGATCCGCGCCCGAAAGGCGTCGCCGTCCCTCGGCGAGGAGAGCTCCCCATGACTTGTCGGCGCCTCGAGAGGAGATCATGCGGCCTCGTGTTTAAGATGGGCAGGATGTCCGCCCCCCGGATTCTCGTCCTTTTCGGCCTTCTGCTCCTCGTGGCGGGGGTCGTCATCGGCCTGCCCTCGTCTCTCGTGCCCGCCGCCGTCGTGATCGCGGCGGCCGGAATCCTCGTCCTTTTCGGCGCCGGCCGGGCCACCCCAGGTTCCGGTCCGCGTCCCGAGGCGGTCGCGTCCGTCCGCGCGGCCTTCGGTCCGGCTGTCGACGCGATGGATGCGGTCGCCGTCTACACGCTCGATCGTGCGGGCCAGATCGGTTACGCGAACCGGGGGGCGCGCGACGTGCTGGGCGCCGAAGGGCGCGACGTGGAAGGCAAGTTCGCCTCGGAATTCCCAGCCTCGGGGTCCGACACTCCCGAGATGGTCGAGGGTCTGAACGAGGTCTTCGAGACCGGCCGGCCTCGGGTGGCGCGGCGGATCATGCTGCTCGCGGACGGTACGACGCGCGTCCAGTCCATCGTCTCGATGACGCCGGTCGTGCGCTACGGAAAGGTCGTCGAGGCGGCCGTCTGGAGGGTCGATACGCGTGGCCCCGTCGGCGGCGACGAGAACCGTGCGCGCCTTCTCGACTCCTCGCCGGCGGGCCTTCTCGGCGTGGACGGGTCGGGTCGCATCGAGGCCGTGAACCGGCGGCTCGCGGAATGGGTCGGGCGCCGCGCGGACGCGCTCGAGGGGCTCGACGTGGAGCGTACCGAGGCCCTGCCCGAGGCGCTTCGCGGGCACATACGCGCGCGCGCGGTAAACCGCGCTCCCCAGGGCACCCCGACGGCAACCTTCGAGGACGACGTCGCCCTCCTGACTCCGGAAGGGGTCTCCCGCATGTTCCACGTTCTCGTCGCGCCGCGCCCCGGCGGCGGCGCCGACGTCGTCTTTCTCGACGGCGGTTCGCGCCGGCGCCTCCTCGTGGAGCTGGATGCGGCCCGCCGGGCGCTTGCCGATGCGCGCGAGACGGCCCTGGACGTGCTCCAGTCCACCACGCGCGACCTCAAGGCGCGCGTCCAGGAGATCGTCGCCGCGGCGCGGCGGGCGGCGGACGAAACTTCGGGCCCGGTCCTGCGCGCCCGCGCCGAAGCCGAGCTTCTCGCGACGAGCGACAAACTTCTCGCGAGGGTAGACGATGCCGGGACGGAAGACGACGGTTCGGGCCGCCGTCTGATTGGTGCCCGCGACGGCCGTCCACGCGTACTGCTCGTGGAAGACAACGAGGAGAATCGCGAGCTTCTCGCCCACATGTTGCGGTCCCGGGGCGCGGAAGTCCTCACGGCCGCGAACGGCCGCGAGGCCGTGGACGCGGCCGCGGGGTTCCGTTTCGACTTCGTCCTCCTGGATCTCCAGATGCCCGTGATGGACGGCTTTCAGGTCCTGAGCCGGCTGCGCGCCCTGCCCGGCGGCGACCGCCTCCCGGTCGTCGCCCTCACCGCGCTCACGTCCGACCTCGTGAAGGAGCGCTGCGAGGCCGAGGGCATGGACGACTTCGTGAGCAAGCCCGTGACGCTCGCGCGCATCGGCGAGCTCGTCGCGAAATGGGGCCGGGGCGGAACTACCAACTCATCCGGTACAGCATCACGTAAACGATGACCCCGGTCACGGAGACGTAGAGCCAGATCGGGAGCGTCCAGCGCGCGAGGCGCCGGTGCTTCTCGAACCGGCCCCGCCACGCGAGAGAAAACGTGACGACGGCCATCGGCGCGACGGCGGCGGCGAGGACGGTGTGCGTGAGGAGGATGCCGAGATAAAGCGTGCGCGCCCCGCCGACGCCGGGGAAGCGCACGCTCCCGACGCGGGCGTGGTACGTGAGGTAGCTCGCGAGGAAGAGCGTCGAACAGGTGAACGCGGCGATCATGACGCGGCGGTGGGCGTCTCTGCGGCCCGAGCGGATGAGGAACCAGCCGAGGGCGAGGAGGACGGCGGTCGTCGCGTTCAGGCAGGCGTTCAACGTGGGCAGGTCGCGGACGGTCACGGCTTCTCCGGAATGTGGGAGACCGGCCGACCGGCGGGTCCCGCGGGAAAGCGCGCGACGACGGCGACGGCGGCCCCGAACGTCACGGCGGCGAAGGCGATCGTCACGGCGAAGGAGAGCCCGGGGGAGGTGAATGCCGGCGCGGCGCCGCCGAGAGCGCGGCGGAGGGCGGCGACGCCATACGTGAGCGGGTTCACGGCCATCGCCGCGCGGAGCCACCCGGGCGCGCCGTCGACGGGAAAGAAAGCGCCCGAGAGCAGCCACATCGGGATCAGGAAGAGATTCATGATCGCGTGGAATCCCTGTGTCGACTCGAGGCACCAGGCGATCGCGAAGCCGAGCGCCGTGAGCGCGAAAGCCAGCACGACGAGCAGCGCGGCGGCGGTGAGGAGCCCCGCCGCGTCGGCCCTGAGGCCGGCCACGGGCACGAGGACGAGGAGCGGAAGCCCCTGGATCAGGCCGAGCACCGAACCGCCGAGAACTTTTCCGAACGCGATCGAGGACGGGGCGACGGGAGACACGAGGACGCCCTGAAGGAAGCCTTCGCGCCGGTCCTCGATGACGGAGATCGTGGCGAAGATCGCGGCGAAAAGGACGACGAGAACGACCGTTCCCGGAAAGAAGTAGCCGAACGAGTCCTCTCGGAGGGAGCCCCTGAAGCCGGCTCCCACGAGGACCCACATGACGAGCGGCGGGGCCACGGCTCCGACGACCCGGCTCTTCTGCCGCAGGAAGCGGACGATCTCGCGGCGCGCGAGGGCGAGAGAGGCGCTCATGCCGCGTCCTCTTCGCGGAAGCGGCGCCCGGTCTTCGCGATGAAGACGTCCTCGAGCGAGGGCGCCCCGAGCGTGACTGACTTGAACGCGCCCGGGAACGCTTCGACAAGACGCGGGACGAACGTGTGCGCGGCCGGCCGCTCGACTCTCACCGTGGGCCCGACCACCGTGATCCGCCCGGCCTCGGCGCCGAAAAGGCTTTCGATCGCGGCCGCGAGGGCGGGCGCGCCGGCCTCGTCCTTCGCCTCCACCGTCACGACGTCGCCGCC
>JBDTML010000050.1:0-9016 GCA_039934255.1 Acidobacteriota bacterium
TCGTGGACGCCGTGAAGGCGATGGGCGCGAAGGTGCTCGGCATCCACATCCACCGACTGAGCCCGCAGGGCGTCTCGGGCGTCGTCGTCATCTCCGAATCGCACCTCACGATCCACACGTGGCCCGAGCGCGGCGAAGCGGCCGTGGACCTGTTCACGTGCGGGGACGTCGCCCGCGCGCGAACGGCCGTCGACGCACTCGCGCGCGCCCTCGGCGCGAAGAAGGCCACCGTCGAGGAGCGTGTCCGCGGCGCGGACGTTCGTTGAACGCCCCCCCAGCGCCTTCGAGCTCTGACCGCGTCCGACCGCCGTGGTCTGAACTCGGCAGGATCCTGCTTTTCCTCGGAGCCACGAGGGCCGTTCTCCTTCTGATCGGCGTCGTCTCACGTGGCCTTCTGGCTCCTCTTCGGACGGAGCCGTACCCCTGGAGCTACTCGAAATCTCTCTGGCTCGCGATCTGGGGAGTCTGGGACAGCGGCTGGTATCTCGACGTCGCCGAGTTCGGCTACTCGGCGGCGGGCCGCTCCGACCCCGCGATTCTCCATCAGGCCAACTATGCCTTCTTTCCGCTCTACCCCCTGGCGATGCGCGCTCTCGGTCCTCTCGTCGGCGGGCCTTTCAACGCCGGCCTCGTCGTTTCGAACCTCTCCCTCGTTGGAGCATGTCTCCTGCTTCGACGCCTCGTGTCCCTCGATCACGATTCCGCGACGGCGGACCGGGCCGTCCGCTATCTCATCCTCTTCCCGACAGCCTTCGTCCTTTCGGGCGTGTTCTCCGAGTCGCTGTTTCTCACGCTCACTCTCGCTGCTTTTCTCGCGGTGCGCCGAGACCGGCTTCTACTCGCGGGCGCGGCGGGTTACCTCGCGGCTCTCACACGGCCGGTCGGCGTTCTTCTCGTTCTGCCGCTCGCACTCACTTACGTGCAGGGCAGAAGAACAGCGCGACTCCCGCTCTCCCCGCGCGCCCTGTGGCTCGGCCTCGTTCCTCTCGGGCTCGGCACGTTCGCGGCGTACAACCTCGCGCTCACCGGCAACGCGCTCGCGTTCACACGTATCCAGGCCACGTGGGGGCGAACTCTCCGTTCGCCTCTCGCCGTGCTCGCGGAGGGGCTCCGGGCGACGGACGTCACCACGCTCTTCTCGGCCTGGATAACGGTCACGGTCCTCGCTCTCCTCATCGTCTGCGCCCGGAGAGTCGGGCTCTCCTACCTGGTGCTCGCGCTGCTTTTCATCCTCGTGCCCCTCTCGACGAGCCTCGACTCGATGCCCCGCTTCCTCCTCGCCGTCTTCCCGGTCCCGATCCTCATCGCCGGGTTCGGAACGCGGAGAAGCACCGACGAGATCCTCACGGCGGGTCTTGCTCTTCTCCAGGGCTTCCTCATGGTGTTCTGGGCAAACGGCTTCAAGCTCGTGGTCTGACCGGGCGCTCGAGCGCGTCCGCGGCGCCGTGGGGCCCATGAACACACATTGACATGGCATCAAAGTGGCCATAATGTCATGGCAGGTTAACGGCCATGCCCTCTTCTCCGCTTCGCAACTTTCACCTTCCTCTCACCGGCGAGACCTATGACCGCCTGAAGGAGGAGGCCGCTCGCGAAAGCCGGCCCGCGACCAGCGTCGCGCGTGAGGCCATCGAGGAGTGGCTCCGCGAGAGGCGCCGCCAGTCCGTACGGGAGGAGATAGCCGTCTACGCCGCGCGCGCCGCGGGGTCCGCCGCCGATCTCGACGCCGGGCTCGAGAAGGCCGCGGTCGAGCACCTGCGGGGGAGCCGCAAGAAACGTTGAAGCGCGGCGAAGTTCACTGGGCCGACCTCGAGCCCCGTTCGGGCTCCGAGCAGCGGGGTCGACGCCCGGTGATCGTCGTCTCGAACGACGGTTTCAACGAGACACCGGGCTGGCGCTCTGTGATCGTGATCCCCGTGACCACTTCGGAGAGCCAGGGCGCCAGGGGCCCGACGGCCGTCCACTTACCGAAAGGCGCGGGCGGGATGAAAAGAGCCGGTGTCGCTCTCTGTCATCAGGTCACGACTCTCGATCGCGGGAAGCTCGTGGAGAAAGCCGGTTCCCTGACCTCGGAGCAGCTCTCTCTCGTCATGCAAGGCTTGAAGGCCGCGCTCGATATCGGCTGACCGTCCCGGCACCCGCCGACCCTGTCACGCCACCCTCTCGGCGGGCACACCCTGCGGTAGGATTTTGCGCATGACATACGTGAGAGCGTTCCTCGCCGGCTTCCTCTCGACACTCGTTTTTCATCAGGGCGTTCTCGCGATCCTCCATGGATTGAAGATGACGCCGCGCAACCCGTGGGTCATGGCGCCGGTTCCCCCCATGGGAGTCCCCGCCGTCATCTCGCTGGCGTTCTGGGGCGGCCTCTGGGGAATCGCGCTGTGGATGATCATCGCCGGGGCTTCGGGGCCGCGCCACTGGCTGCTCGCGCTCGTCCTCGGCGCGATCCTGCCGACGCTCGTCGCGTTCTTCGTCGTCCTCCCGCTCAAGGGCCTGCCCGTAGGGGGCGGCTGGAAGCCGGACCTCGTCGTCGGCGCCCTGCTTCTGAACGGCGCGTGGGGCGTCGGCGTCGCCGCCTTCATGCGGCTCTTCGGAACGCTCAGGCGCTGATTCAGACCCGGGCGGGAAGCTCGAGGCCGGGGGCGGGAACGGTCGCGGCTTCCCCGCCGCCCGCGATCGCCTCGAACGCGGCGCCGAGAGCGACCGCGACGGCCCGCGCGTCCATCATCTGGATCTCGTGCCGCTGCAGGAGGTAGACGAGCTTTCCGTCCCGAAGGATGCCGATGGACGGTGAGGACGGCGAAGCGCCCGTGAAGTACGAGCGGGCGCGTGCCGTCGCCTCGAGATCCTGTCCCGCGAACACCGTGACGAGCCTCTCGGGGCGGAGCGGATGCCTGACCGCGAGGGCGACGCCCGGCCGCGCCTGTCCGGCCGCGCAGCCGCAGACGGAATTCACGACGACGAGAGTCGTGCCCTTCTGCCTGACGGAGGCGTCCACCTCGGCCGCCGTGTGAAGTTCGGTGAAGCCGGCCGCGGTGAGCTCGTCGCGAAAGGGCTGAATCATCCGGGGGTCGTAAGGCATCGGGATCTCCTGTCCTGTTACTTCGGTGTCTTGAGGGCCGCGAGATCCGCGAGGACATCGTCGCTGTGGGTCGCCGGACTGACCTTGACGTAGGTCTTCCGGATGACGCCCTGGGGGTCGATCAGGAACGTGTTCCGCGCCGACATGGTCTTCTCGTTGTACGTCATCGAGGAGCCGTAGGCCTTCGTGACGGCCGCCTGCGTGTCCGCGAGGAGCTTGAAGCTCAGTCCTTCCTTCGTGCAGAAGCCCTTGTGCGAGTCCACGTCGTCGACGCTCACGCCGAGGATGACCGCGTTCGCCGTCTCGTACCTCGCGAGATCGCGCTGGAAGTTGTGGGCCTCGACCGTGCAGCCGGACGTGAAGTCTTTCGGATAAAAGTAGAGGACGACCCACTTGCCCTTGAACTGGTCGAGCGTGACCGTCGTCCCTTCCTGGCTCGGGAGGGAGAATGCGGGAGCCTTGTCCCCCGGGGTGGGCTGATCGGCGGCAAGCGGGGCGGTGAGGAGAAGGGGGGCGGCGAGAAGGAGAAAGAATGCGAGAGCGAGACTCAGTCTCTTCATGCGCCGAGCTTAGCAGAGCCCGTCACTGTCCCGGATCGTCTGCGGAGGGCCCGTAGATCGACGGGACCTTCGCCCCCATGGGCCGGAGGTAGGTCGAGAGCTGCCCGCGGTGGTGAATCGCGTCGAAGAGGAAGCCCCAGAGCATGTCTCCGAGCGGCGCCTCCCACGCGACCTTCCCGTCCATCAGGAATTTCGCGTTGCGGGCCCACGTCGCGTCGTCGGCCTTCGCGACGCGTTGCTCGAGCGCGTCGGCGTTCTTCTCGTAAGCCGCCACCGACTCCCCGACGCTCGCGGGGGTCTTCGGCGGGACGAAATTCAGCTCACCCTTGTCGAAGATCTCGCACGCATCGTGCAGCTCGCCCGCGAGGAGCGCCGCGATGTCGGCGGCCGTCATCGACCGGGGGTGAGGCGTGTAGGACGCCTTGTCCGCCGGAATGGCCTTGAGGACCTTGACGAACTTCGGCTTTTCTCCCTTGAAGCACTGGACGAAATATTCGCGTGTGTTCATGGCTTCCTCCTCCCCTTCTTCTCCCCTGATTACTTTCCTGAAGCCTCTCGGGCGTTTATCGCAGCGGCCTTGCGGATCCAGCCGCGCAGGGTCTTCGCGGGCGGCAGGTCCGCAAGGCTCGTGATCCGGCCGAGCTGTCCCATCGCCTCGTTCGCCTTTGCGGACGCCGTGCCGGAGACCGCCGTCTTTCCCCGGCGCCAGAACCCGAAGCCCGCGTGCGCCTTGAACGCGGCCATGTAGCAGAGAACATTCCCGTCCGTCAGGAAGAACGGCATCCGCCACTTGATCGTCTCCTCGGCTCCGGGGCACGCCGCGTGAACCGAGGCGCGGAGCTTCGCGAGGATCGGGCGGGCGAAGGGGGCCGCCTTCGCGATGTAAGCGTCGACGCGCGGGTCGCGGCTCATTTCGCTTCCGCGAGCGCCTTCAGGCGCGCGGCCTCGAACTCGTCGCCCTTGTTCCAGCGCGGCATCGCTCCGGCGTTCGCCGTCCGGCAGCCCAGCCAGAACGCGAGCCGCATGTCCTCGATTGCGCCCGCAAGGTCCCAGCTGTCTTTGAACTCGTCCGAGGGCTGGTGGTAGTCGTTCTTCTCGTAGGCCCGCTCGAGCTCCTTCCCGAGGCCCGCCGGCTTGCCGATGACGTCCGTCCCCTTCTTCACGTAAGCCGCCGGAACGCCGATTTTCGCGAAGTTGAACTGGTCCGAACGATAGAAGCTCCCCTTCTCGGGAAACTCGTCGCCGTGCACGACCCGGCCCTGCATCTTCGCGAGCGCCTCGAAGTCCGCGTCGATCGAAGACTTCCCGAGGCCGATCATGCCGACGTCGCGAGTCCGGCCGTAGAAGCCGATTCCGTCGACGTTGATGTTCGCCGCGATCCGGCCGGCGGGCACGGGGGGGTGCTTCGCGAGCCATTCCGACCCGAGAAGGCCTTGCTCCTCCCCCGCCACGAACGCGAAGTAGAGCGATCGCGCCGGAGCCTTCGGAAGGTCCGCGAAAGCGCTCGCGACGGCCAGGACCCCCGCGACGCCCGAGGCGTTGTCGAGAGCGCCGTTGTAGATCACGTCGTCGCCCGGCTGCGCGCCCGCCTTCGTCCCGAGGTGGTCGTGGTGCGCCGTGTAGATCACGGCCTCACCGGCCCGCTTCGGATCCGAGCCGCGAAGGACGCCGATCACGTTGCCGGATTCCTTCTTCGTCACGGTGCTCGTGAACGCGAGAGAGACGGCGACGCCGAGCGCCACCGGCCGGAACGAGCGCGACTCGGCGCTCGTTCGCAGTGCGTCGAGGTCCTTCCCGCCGAGGGCCGCAATCTTCTTCGCGAGCTCGTCCGTCGCCCACATCTTCATCGCCACGCGCGGCGAGCCGTCGTCTGGCAGCTCGAAGAGCTCGCCCTTCCAGGAGGTCTGGATCACCTGCCAACCGTAGCCCGCCGACGGCGTCGTGTGGATGATGATCGCGCCTGCGGCACCCATCTTCGCGGCCATGAGGTACTTGTAGTCCCAGCGCCCGTACCAGAGGCGCGTTTTCCCCGCGAAGAGGTTGGGCTCGTCGGGCGTGCCCTCCGGGTCGTTGTTCATCACGAGGAGAACCTTGCCCTTGAGGTCGGCCCCTTTGTAGTCGTCCCATCGGTACTCCGGAGCGACGATCCCATAACCGACGAAGACGATCTCGGCGTTCGCGAGCTTCGACTCCGGCTTCTGGTTGCCGGAGACCGCTACGAAGTTCTCGCCGAGAGCGCCGGCCTCCGACCCCTTCGGCGACGCGAACGCGGCGGGGCCGGAAAACGACGGCTGGATGCCGACGAGAGGGACTTTCTGGATCCAGCCGCCGCCCGGCGCGCCGGGCTCGAGGCCCATCCCCTCGAGCTGCGCCTGGATGTACGCCTCGGCCAGCGCGTCGCCGCGCGTGGCCGGACCGCGACCCTCGAGAAGGTCCGAAGAGAGGAAGCGGATGTGGGCGCGAAGGAGGTCCGGCGTGATTTCGTTCGCCGCGGCCTTCTCGGCGGGGGTGACGGGAGATTCCCCGGCACGGGCTGCGAACGCGGCGAGTGTGAGAGCGGCCACCGTGAGGAGACTTCTTGAAGCTTGACGCATGGTGGCGGATTATTACCCCTATGTCGAACGCCGAATCCACGAAGCCCGCCCCGCAAGAGGCCGCCCCGTACTACGCGACGTACATCGACAAGGTTCCGCCGGGGGACATCGGCGCGACGCTGGAAACGCAGCTCGGGGAGACGCGCGCCGTGCTGGAGGGTATCGGCGAGGAGAAATCCCGCCACCGCTACGCGCCCGGCAAGTGGAGCCTCCGCGAGGTGCTGAGCCACATCAACGACACCGAACGGGTCTTCGTGTCCCGCGCCTTCTGGTTCGCGCGCCGGTTCGATTCCCCGCTGCCGGATTTCGACCAGGAGATCGCCCTCGCGGCCTCGTCCGCGCACGACGTTCCCTGGGCGCGCCACGTCGCGGAATTCGAGGCGGTCCGGGCGGCCACGACGCACTTCTTTCGCAACCTGCCGGACGCGGCCTGGGCGCGTTCCGGCATCGCGAGCGGGAACCGGTTCACGGTCAGGGCGCTCGCCTGGATCACCGCGGGGCACGTCTTCCACCACGTCGGTCTCGTCAAGCAGCGCTATCTGTGAACAGGCAGATCGCGACGACCCCGCGCGCCGCGGGGTTCCGGCAGCCCGCGGAGTGGGAGCGCCACGAGGCGGTCTGGCTCGCGTGGCCCAGCCACGAGGACCTTTGGGGTGATGCCCTCGCGCCCGTCCGTGCCGCCTTCACGTCGTTTGCCGCAGCGATAGCCGACGTCAGTCCCGACACGGGGAAGGTTCGGGGTGAAAGGCTCGAGGTCCTCGTTCCCGGCCCGGAGGACGAGGCCCTCGCGAAGGCCGCTCTCGCCGGCCTCGGCGCGCGGTTTCACCGGATTCCCTTCGGCGACATCTGGCTGCGCGACACGGCGCCGGTATTTCTCAAAGGCCGGAACGGAGAAGCGGCCAGCGTGTCTTTCGGATTCAACGGATGGGGCGGGAAATACGTCCTGCCGCACGATGACGCCGTGGCGTCGCGCATCGCCGCCGCAGCGAACCTGCCCTCCTTCCACTTCGACTGGATTTTCGAGGGCGGATCCGTGGACGTGGACGGCGAGGGCACGTGCCTCACGACGCGGCAGTGTCTTCTGAACCCGAACCGCAACCCCGGAATGACGATCGAGGCGATCGAGGCAGGCCTCAAGGACGCGCTCGGCTGCAAGTCGATCCTCTGGCTCGGCGACGGCCTCCTGAACGACCATACGGACGGTCACGTCGACACGATCGCGCGCTTCGTCTCGCCCGGAGTCGTCGCCTGCATGCGCCCCTCGGGCAGCTTCGACCCGAACGCGCGGACGCTTCTCGCGATCGACGCCGATCTGTGTTCCTTCTGGGACGCGCAGGGCCGGCGCCTCAAGGTCGTCAACGTGCCGTCTCCCGGGCTCGTCACGGACGGCGACGGGAAAACGATGCCCGCGAGCTACGTGAACTTCTACGTCGCGAACACGACCGTCATCGTGCCCGCGTACGGCGTTCCCAACGACGAGCCCGCTCGCGCGGCCGTTGCGACGCTGTTTCCCACACGCCGCGCCGTGTCCGTCCCCGCGAGGCAGCTCCTCGAGGGCGGAGGGGCGTTCCACTGCATCAGCCAGCAGGAGCCCGCGTAAGGGCTTGACACCAACGACCGGAGGTGCCGATGAAACCGACTCCCCCCGACTGGCCGCGGATCTCCTCCTCCCTTTACTACGACGACGCCGCGCAGGCGATCGACTGGCTATGTGACGCGTTCGGCTTCACGGTGCGCCTCAGGGTCGAGGGCGAGGGCGGCCGGATCGAGCACTCGGAGCTCGTCTTCGGCGACGGGGTGGTCATGGTCGCCGGCGCGGAGAAGGCCGACAAGTTCCCGCAGATCAGGAGCCCGCGCCAAGTCGGCGGCGGGAACACGCAGAACCTGTTCGTCTACGTCGACGACGCGCTCGCGCACTGCGAGAGAGCCCGCGCGAAGGGCGCGCGCATCGTTGTCGAGCCGAAGGTCTCCGACTACGGCGAGGACTACTGGTCGGACCGGAGCTACGAGTGCGTGGACGTCGGCGGGCACCACTGGTGGTTCGCCGAGCGGCTGCGCAGCCCGAAGACAGCCGGATAAGCGTTCCGTTCTGAGGTAATCTCTCCGCGCGGGGGCCGGGCCCTCGAGGAGAGTGACATGGCGAGCGCGAAGTCGAAGAAGAAGGCACCTAAGGCAAAGAAGAAGACGGCCGCGCGCAAGGCGGCCCCGAAGCGGAAAGCGCCCGTCAAGAAGGCAGCGAAGAAGGCCGCCCCGAAGCGGGCCGCCCCGAAGCGGGCCGCAGCGAAGAAGGCTGCACCGCCGACAGCCGCGCCGACCGCGCCCTGGCGGTACTGCCTCGGGAGGTGCTCGTGCGGCTCGCCGTGTACGTACGACTCCGGGCACACCGGCTCGCACTATTGCTCCTTCCACGCTCCGAACTCCTGACGAAGCGACTCGCTCCGTTATAGTCGGGCCGTGAATCCGGCCCCTGAGAACGTCACCCTCGCGGCCGTTCAGTGCGCGCTGGGCGGCCCGCTCGAGAGAAACGTGGCGAAGGTCGAGGCCCTCGTGCGCGAGGCGGCGAAGCGGGGCGCGACCGTCGTCCTGCCGCCGGAGCTTTTCGAGGGTCCGTACTTCTGCACAAAGGAGAAGGACGAGTTCTTCGCGTGGGCGACGCCTGCCGAGGGGCATCCCACGATTGCCCGCTTCTCGGCGCTCGCGAAGGAGCTCGGCGTCGCCATTCCGGTTTCTTTCTTCGAGAAGGCCGGGCACGCCTCCTACAACAGCCTCGCGATGAT
>JBDTML010000051.1:0-4412 GCA_039934255.1 Acidobacteriota bacterium
GCGTCGTCCGTTTCCGCCCGATCATGATGACGACGATGTCGGCGCTCATGGGCACGCTGCCAATCGCGCTCGGACTCGGCGCCGGCGCCGAGTCGCGGCGGCCGCTCGGCCTCGCCGTCGTCGGCGGCCTCCTGTTCTCGCAGATGATCACGCTGTTCGTGACGCCGGTCTTCTACGTCTACATGGACCGGCTCGGCGCGCGGATGGGGCGGCGGAAGCGCAAGGGCGCCGAAGGCGGCTCTTACGAAGAAGCGACTTCGAGCAGTCGCACGACGACGTCCGCGGCGCTGTAGGACGCCGCGCCGGGGGTCAGAAAACGGGCGATGTCGGCGACGTCGTCGCCCGAGGTGACGAGTGTCTTTTCGCCGATGCCTCCGGCCCGAGTCTGCCCAATCCCGATGTCGGCCATGAGCGCGTTGCAGAGGCACTTGCGGCCGGCCGCGTTCTCTTCCCCGCCGCCCTTCGCGACGTAGTTCGCGACGGGCTCGGACGCGCAGCGGTAGCCCGTGCCGCCGTCCTCCTTGCGATAGGGCTCGCGCAAGTATCCGAGGTCGCAGATGCGCGTGCGCGCGAGGTACGCGGCCTCGCTCGACAGCGTGCCCTCGAGCTGGACGACCTTGAACGGGAACCCGGTCGGCGACGCGACGGGATCCGTGAAGACGTGGGCCAGGCCCGCGGTCGCGAGCTTGAGGACGCGCTCTTTGGTCGCGGTGTCCATCCCCGACTCCACGCAGTAGGCGAACGCGGTGCCGACCTGGATGCCCGCTGCCCCTTTCGTGAGGGCGTCCCGCAGGCCCTCGGCCGTGCCGCGGCCCCCGGCCAGCCAGAACGGGAGAGCGAGCTCGCGCATCTTCGCGAGGTCCACGAGGTCGCGCTCTCCGTATACGGGCTCTCCCGCCTCGGAAAGCGCCGGCCGGCCGCGGGGCGGTGCATTGTGCCCGCCCGCCGTGGGACCCTCGATGATGAAGCCGTCCACGCGCCCGTTCGCCTTGCGCACGAGCGTGAGCGCGAGCGTGTTCGACGCGACGATCGGGTAGAAGGCCGGCCTCGTCAGTGGGGGCAGCACGCACTCGGCGTAGTCGGCCGGCGAGAACCGCATCATCGTGTCTTCGCCCGGGAGCGATCCCGTCACGCTCAGCGGGTACTCCGCCGGTCCGTGGAGAGCGAAGGCGTCGAGGATGCCGGGAACGCGGATCGGGATGCCGGCACCCATGAGGACGGCCGCCACACCCGCGAGCATCGCTCCATACATGGAGGGCAGCAACGGGAGCTGGATCTTCTCGAGGTAGTTGATCCCGACAGGCCCGTCGTGTCCCTCGCGCGCGAGAAAGACTTCGGCGAAGTTCGCGACGATGCAGAGCTCGACCAGATCACGCGCCGAGCCGGTCCGTGCGTACATCGGGATGGCCCTGTAGGGTGCGCCCGCGGGCCGGCCGCCTTCGACGAAATGGCGTGCGAGGACGCGCGCGGCCATTCCCCGGAACGGGAAGCTGGCGATCGCGCGGCGCATGTTGCCGCCCGCGTCACCGTCCTGAAGGCGCCTCGAGACGATCACGTCGAGCGCGGTACCGGAAACGACGCCGAGCTGGCCGAGGCGCGAGACGGCGTTCGCGAGCGTCCAGTTCGAGACGCCGGCCCCCATGCCACCCTGGATGATCTTCGGCAACTCCGGCAAGGGGACCTTTCCGGCCTGACAGGCCGCCAGCGTCAGGATATACCCGGGACCCGAAACTCCGTATGACGCATTGAGTTGACGCAGTGCGTAATCCGCCCTATATTTGTGACCGGAGCCCGAACAGCGGAGGTGCCCAGTGAAACGAACACCGAACCCAGCCCCGAGTCCCGGAGAATCGAGGCCCGCCGTTCAGGCCTCGTCCGGCCCCCACACGTGCCTCCTGTGTCCCGCATGCGGTAGCGAGGCGTGCCGCACGATGCAGGATCTCGGGATGTATTGCGACACCGCCATCGCCGCTTCCGTAGCGTCGCGGGCCGAAAGGCGCCCGAAAAAGAAATCTGTCGCCACGGCGGCCGCCTGAGGGTCAACTCAGGAAGAGCGTGACCAGCCGGTTCGCGATGAACGCGCCGGAGTAGGCGAGCAGCCCCATGTACGCGAACTGGACGGCGGGCCACTTCCAGCCGCCGGTCTCGCGCCGCACGACGGCCACCGTCGAGAGGCACTGCATCGCGAATGCGAAGAAGACGAGCAGCGCGACCGCCCCGCCGGGCGTGAGGTCGTGCCGGAGAGCGGCCTGGAGGCCTTCGCTTCCGGCCTTCGGGTCCATGCCGTAGAGCGTGCCGAGCGTCCCGACGATGACCTCGCGTGCCGCGAGAGACATCACGATGCCGATGCCGATGCGCCAGTCGAATCCGAGCGGCCTCACGAACGGCTCGATCAGGCGACCGATCGTGCCGGCTACGCTGTTCGCGATCTCGGGCATCTTCCCCCCCGAAAGCGGAAGGTGCGCGAGGATCCACAGCACGACGGCGACGCCGAGGATCACCGTGCCGGCGCGACGGAGGAAGATCTTCGCGCGGTCGTACATCCGGAGGGCGATCTGCCGCAGGGTGGGCCGGCGGTACGGCGGCATTTCGAGCAGGAATGGCGCCCCGTCGCTCTTGAGGACGGACGACTTCAGAAGACGCGCGGTGCCGAAGGCCGCGACGAAGCCGAGCACGTAGAGGCCCAGCATCGCGGCCGCGCGCGTCCCGAGAAACGGCCCCAGGAGCGGCCGCTCGGGAAGGAAGGCCGCGATGATGAGCGTGTAGACGGGCAGCCGCGCCGAGCAGGTCATGAACGGCGCGATGAGGATCGTCGCGATGCGGTCGCGCTTGTTCTCGATCGTCCGCGCCGCGAGGACAGCAGGCACGGCGCAGGCGTACGCGGAAAGGAGCGGAAGGAACGACTTCCCCTGCAGGCCCGCCTTTCGCATCGTCCGATCGGCGATGAGCGCCGCGCGCGCCAGATAACCCGAGTCCTCGAGAAGGCCGATGAAGAGGAAGAGCAGCAGGATTTGCGGAAGGAAGATGACGACCGAGCCGACCCCGCCCCACACCCCCTCGATGAGGAGCGACTTGAGCGCCGAGGCGGGCAGAACGGCCGAGAGCCACGCGCCCGATGCCGACACGGCGTGGTCCACCGCGTCCATGAGGGGCCGCGCCGCTGAGAAGATGGTCTGGAACACAGCGACGACGACCGCGAGGAAGATGAGCGGCCCCGCGACGGGATGCAGGAACACGGCGTCGAGGCGGCGCGTCCAGACCGGCGGCGCGGGCTGGGAGTAGCCGGCCTTGTCGCTCATTCCGATCGCCCACTGCCTGCATTTCGGGATGTCGGCAAGGACCGGCAGGTCGAGGGAAGGCGGCAGGCCGACGGCACCGCTGAGGAACTCGCGCACCATCTCGAGGCCTTCGCCGCGGGATGCGCTCACGAGCGCGACCGGCACGCCGAGCCTCGTCGCGAGAGCCTCCGCGTCCACCGCTCCCCCGCGGTCCGCGAGCTCGTCGGCCATGTTCAGCACGACGAGCGTCGGCAGGCCCAACGACAGGACGGGCGCCGCGAGCACGAGATGGCGGTTCAGGTTCGTCGAATCGAGGATCAGGAGGACGGCGTCGGGCCTCGGAGTTCCCGCCATCTCGCCCGCGAGAACGTCGCGCGTCACGCGCTCGTCCTCCGAGCGCGGGATCAGGCTGTAGACGCCCGGCAGGTCGATGAGGACGACCTCGCGGTGGTCCCCCTCGAGGCGCGCGCGGCCGCGCCGCTGTTCCACGGTGACGCCTGGGAAGTTCGCGACTTTCTGGCGCAGGCCGGTCAGACGATTGAAGAGCGTGGACTTGCCGGAGTTCGGCGGGCCCACGAGCGCGACGAACCGCGGCCCGCGCGACGGCGGCGTGAATCCCGGCGGCGGGAGGGTCGGCAGCGTCGGCAGTCCCGCGGAACCGTGAGCGCTCACGCGGCTCCTGCCTTGGCAGCTTCGACCTTCGCGGCTTCGACCCTCAGCTTCCGCGCCGTGTCGCGGCGCAGCGCGAACTCGGTTCCGTCCACGCGGAAGACCCGGGGATCGCCGCCGGGCGCGCTCCGGGCCGCGGTAATCCGGGCGCCCGGAAGGAATCCCAGCTCCATGAGGCGGTTCGCGTCCCCTTCGGGCAGGTCGATCGACGAGAGAACGCCCGTCTCGCCGACGGCGAGATCGTCGAGACTCACGGGGTTCCGCTCGACGGCCGCCGCGGCACGCATGAGACTGAGTCGCATCTTCAAGAGTATACGCCGGCGGGGGCGGGGGCTGTCGATGATGCGGATGTCTCATCCGACGACCGCGGGGCCGGCGGAGTAGCCTCTCTCGGGGGACCGCCCGGCGACGGCGGCAGGGAGGACTCCATGATTCGTGTCGATCTCAGCATCCTCGTGCCCGTGG
>JBDTML010000052.1:0-7691 GCA_039934255.1 Acidobacteriota bacterium
AGGGGTCTCATAAGCCCTTTGTCGGCGGTTCGATTCCGCCCGCCGCCACCAGCCTCCCCTGAGGCGCTTATCATTCGGGCATGCGCCGGCGCGAGCAAGACGACGACCCCTCGCCATACATCTTCTGCGACAGGTGCCAGCAGATGTCCGAGCGGATGCTCATCCAGGAGTGTCCGTTCTGCTTCAAGGACTTCTGCCGGTCTTGCGCGGTCCGCTCGGGCAGCCTCGCGTTCTGCTGCAAGGCGTGCGCGGAGGCCTGGTTCTTCGCCGAGGCCGACGAGGACGAGGATGCCGAGGACAGGAAGAAAATCTGAAGTTGGACCTCCGGTCGTACCTCCTCGCGAGCCTCGATCGGGCCTACGACGGCTCGTCGTGGCACGGGCCGAACCTCAAGCGCGCCCTGCGCGGCCTGACCCCGCAGGTCGCGTTCTTCCGGCCCGCGCCTGAGCGCCACTCCGCTTACGACCTCGCCCTCCACGCGGCCTACTGGAAATACGTCGCGAGGAGGCGGCTCTCGGGCGAGAAGCGCGCTTCGTTTCCGATCCCCGGCTCGAACTTCTTTCTCGCGCCGCCGCGGCCCTCC
Source organism: Acidobacteriota bacterium (assembly GCA_039934255.1). GTDB lineage: Bacteria > Acidobacteriota > Thermoanaerobaculia > UBA5066 > UBA5066 > Fen-183. The sequence goes on from JBDTML010000052.1 coordinate 584, forward strand.
GCGAAGGAGCTGGCCACCGCGCTGGCGGTCCTCGAGACCGAGCATCGCGCGCTCCGCGCGCTCGTCGAGGAGCTGCCTGAGCCCGCGTTTTCGGCGCGCTTCGGGCGCCGGACCGGCGAGGCCCTGATCTCGGGCGTCGCGGCCCACGATCTCTACCACGCGGGACAGATCCAGCTCGTGAGGAAACTCTTCCCCGGGAGTGGGCGGAGCTCGCGGACGTGAAGACCGTGCCCGTCGCTCTTCCCGGGGAGTCTCTCCCCGAATTCACGGCGAAGGCCGTCGTCACGGGCATCGTCCTCGGCCTCGTGTTCGGCGCCGCGAATGCCTACCTCGGGCTGAGGGTCGGGCTCACGGTGTCGGCCTCGATCCCGGCGGCCGTGCTCACGGTCGCCGTCTTCCGACTCCTCGGGCGGAAGGGGACGATCCTCGAGGCGAACATCTCGCAGACGATCGGCTCGGCGTCGACGTCTCTCGCGACCGGGACGATCTTCACGATTCCCGCGCTCTTCCTCTGGGGCGTCGCGCCGCCGTACCTGCAGGTCGTCGCCCTCTGCTTCCTCGGGGCGGTTCTCGGCCTCTCGGCGATGATCCCTCTTCGCCGGCTCCTCATCGTCGACGCCCATGCCGAGCTTCCGTATCCCGAGGGGACGGCGTGCGCCGAGGTCCTCCGCGCCACTGCGGCGGATTCGAGCGGCAGCGTGTGGATCTTCCGGGGCATGGCCGTGGGCGCGCTCGTGAAGCTCGTCATCGCGCTCTTCTTCCTGATGCCCGGCGAGATCGGCACGGCACTTCCGTTCCTGCCGAAGGCCGAGCTCGCCGTGGAGCTCGCGCCCGCGCTCCTCGCGGTCGGCTACATCCTCGGTTACCGGCAGTCGGGCGTTCTCGTCGCCGGGTCGATCGTCTCGTCGCTCGTCCTCATTCCGCTCATCGCGTTCCTCGGACAGGGGCTCACGGCGCCGCTCTTCCCCGAGACCGTCAAGCTCGTGTCGGCGATGTCGACGGGCGAGATCTGGTCGCGCTACGTGCGCTACATCGGCGCGGGCGCCGTCGCGGCGGCCGGCATCCTGACGGTGCTGAAGAACCTTCCGACGATGGCGGGCGCGTTTCTGGCCGTCGTGAAGGGTGTTCGCGGCGGGCCGAAGGGGGTCGAAGCCGGCCCGGTCGACCGGACGGATCGCGACCTGCCGGGTGGGTTCGTCTTCGGGGGCATCGCGTTCGTCGTCCTCGCGGCCGCGCTCGTGCCGGGCATCTTCTCGGGCGGCATGGGTCCGCTGCCGCGCGCCGTGTGCGCCGCGGGCGTCGGCGTCTTCGGCGTGCTCTTCGTCGCGGTCGCGGCCCGCATCGTCGGGATCGTGGGCGTTTCCTCCCAGCCGACGTCGGGCATCACGCTCGTCACACTCATCGCCATCGCGTCGCTCTTCGCGGCAGCGGGCTGGACGGACGGGAATGCGCGCGCGGCCGTCCTCACCGTGGGTACGATCGTCGCGATCGCGGCGTCGAAGGCGGGCGACATCTCGCAGGACCTCAAGACAGGCTGGCTCGTGGGGGCGACGCCCGCGCGGCAGCAGCTCGGGCAGCTCATCGGCGCCTCCTTCGCGTGCTGGGGCGTCGCGGCGACCGTGCTGCTTCTCGGAAGCGCGTACACGTTCGGGACGAAGGAGATTCCCGCGCCGCAGGCCACGCTCATGAAGACGATCATCGAAGGCGTGCTGTCGGGCGCGCTCCCGTGGGGGCTCGTGCTGTCGGGCGCGGGGCTCTCCGTGGCCGTCATCCTGTGCGGGATCTCGGGCCTCGCGTTCGCGATCGGCGTCTACCTGCCGCTCGCTTCCATGGCGCCGATCTTCGTCGGCGGGTGCGCGCGGGGCCTCGTCGAGCGGGCGAAGAAGGGGCTGCCGCCGTCGGACAGCGACGCGGGCGTCCTCGCGGCGTCGGGCCTCGTCGCGGGCGAGGGTCTCGCGGGGGTTCTCGTGGCCGCGCTCGTCGCGCTGCGCGTCGCGCCGAAGGGCCGCCCGCCGCTCGTCGCGGGGGTCTCGGGTGAAGCGCTGACGTTCCTCGTGCTCCTCGCGGTCTGCGCCTTCCTCGTTCAGGCGGGACGAAGGTCGTCTTCCGTGCCGGGTCAGCCTTCCTCGTCGTAGGCCGGAAACCACTGACGCGCGGCCACCCGGGCGCGGAGCTCTTCGGGCGCGGCGGCCGGCGCGAGCCCCTCCCGGACGGCCGCTTCCGCGACCGCGACGGCGACCTCGACAGCCACGCCGCGCAACTCGCCGAGCGGAGGGAGGAGCGACGCGGCAGGGTCCTTCAGCGCGGGCGACATTTCCGCGAGGCGCCGGGCCGCGGCGATCAGCATTCCGTCCGAGACGCGCCGCGCGCCGGCGGCTGCGACGCCGAGGCCCACAGCCGGGAAGATGAAGACGTTGTTGCACTGGGAAATGATCCAGGCGCGCCCGCCGAGAACCGCCGGGGGGCACGGCGAGCCGGTGGCGACGAGGGCGCGCCCGTCGGTCCAGCGGATGAGATCCTCGGGGCGCGCTTCCGCCCGCGCCGTCGGGTTCGAGAGCGGGAAGATCACCGGGCGCGGCGTTTTCGCCGCCATCGCGCGGACGATCGGCTCGGTGAAAGCCCCGGACGCGGTGGAGAGGCCGATCAGGATCGTCGCCTCGACGCTCTGGATGACGTCCGCGAGGCCGACGGCGCCGCGGTGCGTGCGCGGCCAGCCGGCGACCTCTCCGGCGGCGCGCGCATAGACGCGCTGCTCGGACGCGAGATCGATCCGCGTGTCGACGAGGAGCCCGTCGACGTCGACGACGTAGAAATGGCGGCGCGCCTCGGCCTCGGAGAGGCCCTCGGCGACGATCGCGGCCCGCAGAGAGTCCGCCACGCCGATGGCCGCCGAGCCGGCCCCGAGGACGACGATCGTCTGCTCGCGAAGCGGCTTGCCCGCCACGCGCGTTCCCGCGAGGAGCGCGCCGAGGGCGACGGCCGCCGTTCCCTGGATGTCGTCGTTGAACGTCAGGAGAGAATCGCGGTAGCGGTTCAGGAGAGGCCGCGCGTTCGGCGTCGCGAAGTCCTCCCACTGGAGGAGTACTCCCGGAAGCTCCCGCTTGACGGCCGCGACGAACCGGTCGACGAATTCGAGATACGCCTCGCCCGATACGCGCTTCTGGCGGAAGCCGAAGTACTGAGGGTCACGGAGCAGCTCCTCGTTGTTCGTCCCGACGTCGAGGACGATCGGAAGCGTGCGCGCCGGCGGGACGCCGCCGATGAGCGTATAGAGCGTCAGCTTGCCGATCGGGATGCCGAGACCGCCGACCCCCTGGTCGCCGATGCCGAGGATGCGCTCGCCGTCCGTCACGACGACGACGTCGACGTCCGTGTTCGGCCGGTTGCGGAGCAGCTCGGGGATCGAGTCGCGCATGTCGAAGGGAATGAAGAGACCGCGCGGGCGCCGGTAAATGTGGCTGAACTGCTGGCACGCCTCGGCGACGACCGGCGTGTAGACGATCGGCATCATCTCCTCGATGTGGGCGAGGAGAAGCCGGTAGAAGAGGATCTCGTTCGTGTCCTGCAGAGCGCGGAGCTGGATGTGCCGCCCGAGAGGCGTGCGCTTGGCGAGGTAAGCCTCGTAGGCGCGCACGAGCTGGTCGTCGATCGTCTCGATCTGATGGGGCAGGAGGCCGTTCAGCCCCAGCCGCGTCCGCTCCTCCGCAGTGAAGGCCGTCCCCTTGTTCCACGCGGGAGACTGCAGAAGGGCCATTCCGCGCAACCCGTCCGGGCGCTTGTGTGCGGCGTTCGTCGGCATCAAGCCTACGTTAACCCGGAAGGGGGCGGAGCCGTTCGCACCGCCCAGCGCAGCTTGGCGGCGGTGGAGCGGGGGTTCGCGCGGCGTTCCTCGGGCGAGGCGCGCACGACTTCGCGGGAGACCTCCGCGTAGGTGCCGTCCGCGAGTCCCGCCGCAAACGCCTTCTTCACGCGCCGGTCCTCGCCGGAATGAAACGTGAGAATCGCGGCGCGCCCTCCGGGCGCAAGGCAGTGGGGCAGATCGCGCAGGAACGTGTCGAGAGCGGTCAGCTCCTCGTTGACGAGGATACGAATTGCCTGGAACGTCCGGGAGAGGGAAGAAGATTTTGCTTCGGACGCGTCCCGGGAGGTCCGGCCCTCGTAAGCGGACTCCACGGCGCGGGTTACGTCCGAAGTTCTTAGAAGGTGAACAGGCGACTCGCCGGTGCGCGGTCTCGGCGCGTCGAGTTGCGCCGCGGAGCGGCGCGCTACGATCGTCGCATGCAGCGAGGCGGCGATGCCCGCCGCCTCGGGCTCGTCTCCCCACTTTCTAAGCAAATCTTCTATTTCTTTCTTCTTCATCCGAAGCAAAAGACTTCCCGCCGGTTGACCGCGCCGCGGGTTCATTCGGAGATCGAGAGGGACGTCGTGCTTCCACGAAAAGCCCCGCGCCGGGTCGTCGAGCTGCATGGACGAGACGCCGAGATCCGCGAGAATCACGTTCGCGCCAATCATGCCGCTCGCGCCCCGGGCGTCGTCAGCGAGGAGCTTGCGGAGCCCCGCGAAGTTGCGACGGATCGTCCTTACGGCCCCGGCTGCGCCGAGCTCCACCGCGAGAGCTTCGAGCCGGGCGCTCGCCTTCGGCAGCTCGATGGGGTCCACGTCCATCGTGAGAAGTCGGCCGCCGGGCAGGATCCTCTTCAGGAGCTCCGACGCGTGGCCGCCGAATCCGAGGGTCGCGTCCACGGCGAAGTCGCCCGGCTTCGGTTCGAGGGCCGCGAGAACCTCCAGGGCGAGGACCGGAACGTGGCTGCCCGCGGGCGTCTTTCCGGACGCGAGCACCTTCTCGCGCTCCTCCGGGAAGCGCGCGGGATCGCGTTCCTTGTACTTCTCCTCGAACCGCCTCGGGTGGTTGCCCGCGTAACGCGGGCGCCGCGTGCGCGGCGGCTGCGAGGCCCCGTCCGTCACTTCGGCAGGTCGAGCGGCTTGCCCGTCGCGTCGGGCAACGCTACGCCGAGCCATCGACCGACCGTCGGCGCGAGGTCGTACGGCGTCGTCGCGGCATCCGAAGCGCCGGCCTTGACCGGACCCCAGAACACGAGCGGGACGTGGATGTCGTACTCGTACTGCGTGCCGTGCATCGCGCCACGACCCGGGTTGTACGAGTTCATGACGCCGTACCGCGGGATGACGAACGCGTCCCCGGAGCGCTCGCGGTCGAAGTCGTTGCGGACGAACGTCAGTGTCGGCGTCTCGGGCCAGGCGGCCTGTGCGGAGACGAGGACGACGTCCTCGACCTCTTCGCTCCACACGTTCTTGATCATCGCGGGGAGAACGCGGTCCACGTCCGCCATCGTGACGGGCGCGCCCGCGGGACCGCACGCACCCGCGACGGTCTTGAACGGAAACGCCGCGCGGTTGTAGAAGAGGTTCCAGCCGTCCGTCGCGCCGACGACCCTCGCCGTGCGGTCGAGGCAGAGTGCGTCGGCGAGGAACCGGTTCAGACGATCTCGGTCGTTGTTCAGCGTCTCGCGGCCCGTCTCGAGGCGCCCGCCCTTCGCCGTTTTGTCGAGCGCCCTCGCGACCTCCGGCATCGTCGGAAAACCGTGGTCCGCCGACAGCGCCACGAGGACCGTCCCCTTTGGGTAGTTCGCGTCCAGCGCGTCGAGGACGCGGCCGATCTGGAGGTCCAGGCGGCGCAGCGCGTCGCGCGATTCCTCGCTTTCGTCGCCGTAGTCGTGCGCGACCGGATCGTGACCCGAGAAGGAGATCGCGAGGAGATCGGGCGCGTCGCCGTGCCCGAGCTCGTAACCGGCGTCGTTCAGGAACGCGAGCGCGAGGTCGGCGGTCAGCTCGTCGATCAGCGGGCTGCGATAGATCCCCCCGAAGTATCCGAAGGCACCGCCGGCCGGAACGCGGCCGTAGGTCGAGAGGTCGTGGCCGAAGCCGAGACCGAGCGTCGGATACTGAAAGCGTGCGATGACGTTCAGAGGCACGGCCGTGGGGACGGGCTTTGCGTGGGACGCGGGCATCGGCTCCGGCAGCTTTTCCCAAACGAGGCCGAATCGCGCGGGGAGCATCCCACCCGCCCTCGTGTCGTTGAACTTCTTCACGATCGCGGTTGCCGCTGCGGGCGGTCTGTAGGCGGTCGAGGTCTGGAATCGGCCGGCCTCGCCGTCGTACCAGTAGACGGCGTGGGCCGGGTTCTTTCCGGCAAGGAAGATCGCGCTGCGGTCCTTCGCGGAGACGGAGACGACGCGCGCCGAGGGGATCTTCTCGACGAGCCGGTCGCCGAGCGTCGGGATGCGCAGGTTGGCCGGCCCGGCGATCTTCTTCCCGGCCGTGTCCTGCTGGTCTGTGCAGTAAACGTTTCGGAGGGCTGCCTCGCCCTGCTCGAACCAGCTGTTCAGGACGATCCCCGTCACGCGCGGAGGCGCGCCGGCGCCGAGCGAGGCGTGGCCCGGTCCTGTCTCGGTATTGATGTGCTGGTAACGCGCGCCGCGTTCGACGTAGCCTTCGTCGAGGAGCCGTTTCAGGCCTGACGTGTAGACCGCGTGGTAGCTCTCGAGGCGCGCCCACGAGAGACCGTCCACCGAGATCACGACGGCGAGTTTCGGCTTCGGGGTTGCCGGCGCGGGGCCGGCGGCGCCCGGGAGGGCGGCCGGAAGGGCGAGCGCGAGGACGAGGGCGGACCGGACGTTGCGCGAGCCTCGGATCATCCGCTTATCCTGTCACGCCCCCGGGAAACGTCTTGCCGGCCCGTGAAGTCTCCGTTAAATCCGTATGAATTTCCTCTGATATTCTTCCCGCGCCGTGTTTCAGCTGTTCCCTCGCGAGGAGACCTTCCTCCCGCAGTTCGCGCGCGCCGCCGAGATCATTCTCGAGGCCGCGACCGCCCTCGACGCGCTCGCGGCCGATTTCACGGACGTGGAGCTGAAGGTCGCCCACATCAAGCACCTCGAGCACGAGGGCGATCAGGTCGCGCACCAGACGTTCGGGCTTCTCTCGCGCACGTGGATCACCCCCATCGACCGGGAGGACATTCACGCGCTCGTGAAGGCGCTCGACGACGTGCTCGACTACATCGACGCCGCTGCGAATCGCCTCGTCC
>JBDTML010000053.1:0-19537 GCA_039934255.1 Acidobacteriota bacterium
CCGTCCGCGAGGACGAGCGGGAGCGAGAGGGCCGCCGCGAGCGACACGACGCCGCGCATTCCGGCCCATCCCACGACGACGAGCGCCTGCCAGGACGGATAGGGGCTGCGGGCGCGATACTTCGGGAAGAGGAACCGCGGGAGGTACGCGCCCGGGAACATCCAGGCGAGCCGCACGAGGACCATCGTCCCGAACGTCGCGAAGATCCCGTCCACGACGACTGGCCACGGCCAGTCCAGCGTCTTGAGGACGACCGGAAGCTGCAGCCCGATGAGCACGAAGACGAGCGCATTCAGGATGAAGATAAACGTCTGCCAGACGGCGGTGCTCTCGATCCGCGCGCGCGACGAGAGGATCCGGGGCACGTAACGTCCCTGCACGACGCCCGCGGTCACCGTCGCGAGGACGCCCGACACGTGGACGCGCTCGGCTACGATGTAGGTCACGAACGAGACCAGGAGCGACGCCGTCGTCATGAGGATCTCGTCGTCGAGGTAGCGCTGAGCCTGCCCGAACAGCCAGCCGAGAGCGAGGCCGACGGCGACGCCGCCGACGACCATGACCGCGAACTCGGCGATGCCCGGCAGGACGGCCAGGTGGCCCGTCACGATGGCCGCGCTCGCGAACTTCAGGAGGACGAGGCCCGTCGCGTCGTTCACGAGGCTCTCGCCCTCGAGAACCGTGACGATCCGCCGCGGAAGGCGGACGCGCTGGGCGATCGCGGTCGCCGCGACGGCGTCCGGCGGCGACACGATCGCGCCGAGGACGAGAGCCGCCGGCCAGGGCACGCCCGGCACGAGGGCCACGACGACCGCCGCGACAGCAGCGGTCGTCGCGACGACGAGCCCGACGGCGAGGAGCGTGATCGAAGGCAGGTTCACCCGAAAGTCCCGCCACGACGTGAAATAGCCGGCGGCGTAGAGAATCGGCGGCAGGAAGAACAGGAACACGAGCTGCGGGTCGAGTGAAACCGCCGGAAGCCCGGGCACGAACGCGACGCCCATCCCTCCGATCACGAGGAAGATGGGGTACGGCACCTTCGCCTTGTGAGCCAGAAACGCGAGCAGCGTCGTGAGGCCCAGCAGGGTCAGGATCGTCTCGACCGTCTGCACACCCGATTCTCGCCTACAATCGCGGCACCACATCATGTCGGGACGAACGGCCATCGTCGCGGGCGCCAGCGGGCTCGTGGGCGGGTGCTGCCTGCGCCGCCTCCTGGCGAGCGGCCTCCATGAACAGGTCGTGGCGTTCGTGCGTGGGCCGCTCAACCTCATCCACAAGCGGCTTCAGCAGCGGACGGTCGATTTCGACCGCCTCGGCCGGATGTCGGCGTTCCCGCGCGCGCAGGACGTGTTTTGCTGCCTCGGCACCACGCTGAAGAAGGCCGGATCAGAGGAGGCGTTCCGGAAGGTCGACTACGAGTACATCGTGCGCCTCGCCGAGTCCTCGATCCGCACCGGGGCGGACCGCTTCTTTCTCGTCAGCGCGGTCGGCGCCGACCCGAAGTCCCGCATCTTCTACAGCCGCGTGAAAGGCGAGGCGGAGGAGGCGGTCGCCCGGCTGGGCTTCTCCGGCCTTCACGTATTCCGGCCCTCGTTCCTCGTGGGCGACAGGTCCGAACGGCGTCCGGGCGAAGAGCTCGGAATCGCGGCCGCACGGCTCGTCTCGGGAATTCTCTTCGGGCCCGCCCGCAAGTACCGGCCGATCAAGGCGGATATCGTGGCCCGCGCGATGGTCGTCGTCGCGCGCGACGGATCGCCTGGCGCGCACGTCTACAACTCCGACGAGATGGAGGGGCTCGCGACGCTCTTTTAGGTCCGAAGGGCGGAAGAGGTCCGGGAAGCCCACGCCTCCCGGACCATTTGAAGCCGCTTACTTCGAGGCCGGATCGCCGGGGTTCGTACCTTTCTTGATCTCGTCGAGGTTGGACACGCCGTCGCCGTCGCTGTCCATCTTCCCGACTTTCGCGAAATCGTACTTGCCGGCCGCGTCGGCCTTGCCGAGCGCCTTGCCGTACGCGTTCACGTCCGCCTCGCCCTTCTTGGGCATGGCCTTCGTGTGGCACGTGGAGCACTTCGCGAGAGCCTTCGCGTCCGGATACGCGGCCGCGAACTGCTTCTGCGCGTCCATCGTGGCGAGCGCGGCCGTCGAGAAGCCAAGGGCTGCGATGGCGGCGAGAACGGTGAGACGGGAGTTTTTCATTTTCTTCCTCTCTGAAATGCTGGCGCTGGACATTGCCCAATAAGTACCTGCAGGGTACAAGCGCTAGCTCCAGCCGAAATGATCAAGGTGTATTAGTCGACCGCGGCCCGGCCAACCAGGCCCGTCGCCTCCCGCCGCCTGGAAGCCCTCCAGCCCGCCCACAGGAACCCCGCCTCGACGAGGGCGATCGCGGCAAAGACCTGCACGATGCTGGACGACCCGAAGCCGTAGGAGTGCAGGCCGGACGCGAGGACGAAATTCACGCCGAGGTACGTCATCAGGATCGTCCAGAACGCCACGATCGACGCAAGTGCGACCCCGAAGCTGCGGATCTGCTCGTCGGACCGGGCGTGCAGGATCGCCATGTACGCGAGGAACGCGATGAGCGACCAGACCTCTTTCGGGTCCCAGCCCCAGTAACGCCCCCACGACGAGGCGGCCCAGACCGAGCCCGTCAGGATGCCGGCGATGAGCAGGATCGAGCCGACGTGGATATACCAGTAGAGGAGCTCGCTCCATCGAGCTGCGAGATCGCGCCGGGCGGGCGCGAAGATCTCCACACCGACGACGAGATGGGCGAGACCCGTCGCCATCGCGAGGACCGAGTAGCTGACGACGATGATCGGAACGTGAATCGCGAGCCAGGGCGTGCCGGAGAGGACCGGCGCCATCGGATGGATGAAGGGGTCCATCGGCAGCAGGTCGGCGAGCGCCATCGCGGCGGCGCCCATGCCCGCGGCGTTCGCGATGAGGAGGCGCTGCCGTAGCGCGAGCGCGACCACTCCGAAAAGACCGACCCCCCAGCCGAGAAAGAGCATCGACTCGTACATGTCGGACGCGGGGATCCGACCCGCGATCTGCCAACGCGTCGCGATGCCCCACGTCATCGCGGCGAAGCCTCCGACGAGGAAGAAGGCCACGACGGGCCTCAGGCGTGCGTGGCCACCGCCGGCCGCCAGCGCGGCGAGCACCGCGGCCGGCAGGAGCAGGAGCCACGCGATCCGCGTCGGCCGCATTTTGTTGTAGCGGATTTCCCTCGAGATCGCGCCGGGAGACGGGTAGTTCGGCGGGTTGCTGGCCCGCGTGCGGTCGGCGAAGAACGCGAGGACCTCCGCAGAGCGGACTCCCGGAGGTACCTGCCAGGCGCCCATCGGGTCGGCGACAGGTCGTGCGCGGATCGCTTCGCCGCTGAAGTGCCGATCGAGAAGGCTCAGCCGCTCGTCGAGCTTGATGAGCTCCTTCTCGACACTCGATGGCTTCGCGTCGCCCTGGCGCGCGCGCTGACCGAGGATCGCCGCGCGCAGGCCGGGAGAGGAGACGAGCTGCTCGAAGCTTGCGAAGCGAGTGCCCGCGGGGAGGCCGGCGGCCTGCGCAACGGCTCCGCTCACCGCGACGATCGGCTCCTTGAACCAGCCCGCGGCGTCGAACGTCCAGCCGGAAACCATTGCGACCGGGTCGTGGCCGCCCCACGAGGTCCTCCCGGTCACGGTCCGGACGGCCGCGCGCGCCTGCGTGTCGAACGGCATCGTCCGCCCGTCGTGCTGCACGGGCAGGGAGCGCAGCTTCTCGACGGCTGCGGCGTCGGGGACCGTCGCGGCACGGGCGGACGCCGGGGCGAGGAGCGTGGCGGCGCCGAGGATGAGAGCGAGGACGGGAAAAGACGGAAGAGACGGAAGAGACCCGCGCGACGGAAGGACGGGCAACCCTGCAGGAAGAGCGGACGCCTGCCGGAACTGGATGAGTCGGGTCGCGAACACGATGATCATGCCGATGACGAGGAGACCGTAGCCCGCGAAGACGACGTTCTGGCCTGGATCGCGCGACACGGAGAGGATCGTCATCGGCGGCGTCAGATCCATCCGGTAGCTGCTCTGGAAGAACTTGAAGCCGCCGTACGCGAGAGGTTTGTTCATCTCGATCACGGCCGGCACCTGGACGCCGTGCGCGATGTCGTGAACCTGCACGCGGCTCCGGAACATCGCCGGCCGATTCGTGCCAGGGTAGACGTCGATCTCGAATGCGTCGAGATGGACCGCGAACGGGAGGCGAATCGCCGGCGTCGCGTCGCCCTCCGCGTTCTTGACGACGGTGCCCGACTCCTGCCCTTCCTGGATTGCGAGCTGTCCCTCCTGCTTGAAGAGCATGGTCATCACAGCGCCGACGAGGATGAGGAGTATCGATAGGTGCGTGACGGCGAAGCCGATGCGCCAGCGGTTGCGGGGCCAGCGGTCGACAAGAGCGCAGATCACATTGAGGGCGAAGACGCCCTGCAGGGCGTAGAACCACCCCGCCTCGTACACGCCCTTCGCCGCTTCCGCGCCCCGCAAGGACTCGAGGATCGTGCCTGCCGAAAGGACGAGCCCGATCAGGACGATGAGGACGACGGTCAGTTTGAGTGACGCGAGGTTCGAGAGCAGCTTACGCATGGACACTCCGGTCCGCGTCGTCGGACACGGAACGCAGAGGCTAACCTGTCGCCCGGGGCGGGTCTAATGATGCGAACGGCCTATTTCAGCCTCGCAATCGTGGCGATGAGGCGCTTCTTCTGCTCCTCCGGAGCCATACCCAGCGCCTTCTCGTAGTTCTCGCGCGCGCCCTTCGTGTCGCCGGCCTTCTCGAGGCCCTCTGCGAGGCTGTCCCATACGTTCCATGACTGCGAGTGGTCCTTCGCGTTCTTCCGGAAGTACTCGAGGGCCTCCGCGGTCTTGTTTTCTCCGAGAAGCTGGTAACCGAGGATGTTCACGTCGATTTCGGTCGCGAGCGGCGCCGCCTCGGCGCGAAGAGCGGCGGCCGCCTTGGCGTCACCCTTCTTCTCGAGCAGATTCGCCTTCGTGCGGAGGTTCGCGAACGTCTTCTGCATCGAAAGGGAACGGTCGGCCCACGCGAGGGCCTCGTCGGTCGTGATGTTGTTTCGCGCGCACCACGCCGCCGCCTGGTTCCAGCCCTGCCAGGAGAAACGCGTCAGGCCGCGCAGCTGTTCGCGAATGCTCGCGAGCGTCACAGCCTTCGTGTCGACGGTGATCGGGACCGCGACGCGCAGCTTCTCCCAGCGGAGCGCCAGCGCCGTCGTGTCGTTCCCGGGATCGTCGAAGGTGAAGGAAAGCCGCTCGACGAAGTCCGCCGCCTCGGGTTTCACGGTGACGCGCGCGACGTCTTCTTTTTCGTCGTAGCTGAAGCTGCCCCAGGCCTTCGACTGCGTGCTCAGCATCACTGTCCACTCGCCCTCGGCGGGCAGCATGTGGACGCCGTACGTCCCTGCGGGCACGGCCTTGCCCCCGAACGTAAAGGGAGTGGACGCCGAAAGCGTCGTGTTCTGGTTCGCTCCCGCGCGCCACGGCTGGCCGTAGGGCACGAGATCGCCCCAGATCTTCCTCTTGTTCACGGCAGGGCGGTGGTAGCTCACCGAGAAATCGCTCAGCCCGACCGTCTGGCTGACAGAGGCCTTCGGGCTCCCGTCCGGCAGGACGATCGGAACCTGGGCCTGCGCGGTTGGGACGAAAGTGATGAAAAGAGGGACGAAAGCGAGAAATGCGGCTCGGACTTCGGATCGGACGCGTTTCATGAGTGCCTCCCTTTGGGTAAATGCAGCTTTTCTTAGAAGGTGAATACGGAGGGCACGGCGGCGGGTTTCCGAAGGCGCAGGTACCGATGCGCCCCGACTCTTCAGGACCGCGTCGAGCGCGGGCGCGCGCAGGCGCGTCTCCTCTTTCCTTCTAAGAAATCCCCTCTTCTTCCTATCTTCCTAAAATCTCTCTCTTCTCTTCGAGTCTTCCGTCGCGCAGCGTGTAGAGCCGATCGGCAGCGACGCCCTCGAAGCGCTGCGAGGGCACCGTCTGTCCTGGAAGCAGAATCTCGACCTCTGCCACAGCTGCGCCGCCCAGCCCGAAATGCAGTGGCACCCACGCGCCAGAGGCATAGGAGGGACGTAGGATGAACTCCTGCACCTGCCGGACGCCGCCCGCGGTCACGATCACCTTCGTGCCGAGAACGGTGCGCTTGTCGCCTCCCGCGACCGGCAGGATCTCGAGCAGGTGGCCCGTCGCCGTCGTCGCGTTGTGCATCACGCGGACGCCGCCGGCGACGGCGGCAATGACGAGGTCCACGCGCCCGTCGCCGTCCACGTCTCCCGCGGCGAGGCCGCGCGCAGCGAGCCTCAGACCCGCGAAGTCGCCCGACGACGCGGTCGCGTCAATCAGTCGCCCGCCGCTCGCGTTACGGTACACGAGGGGCCGCTGCTTGTAGTCGCGATCGCCGTGCGAGTAGGGGCCGAGACTTTTGCTGTTCCCGAAGAGCCTCGCCATCGACATGATGAACTTCGGAATGAGGTGGCCCGAGACCATGACGAGGTCGGGCCGCCCGTCGTCGTCGAGATCGACGATGTCCGTCCCCCACTGGACGTACGGGAGCGACGCGCCCTCGACGCCGGACGACTCCGTCGCGTCGTCGAAGAGCACGCCCTCCACGTTCCGGTAGAGCGTCTTCGGCTCGCCCGCGAAGTTCGTGACGAAGACTTCCGGCCGACCGTCGCCATCGAGGTCGCCGATCGCGACGCCCATCCCGGCGCGGGCTTCTTTATGGTCGCGACGGCCCGCTCCCGCCTCGACGGTCACGTCCTCGAACGTGCCGTCGCCCTTGTTGCGGTAAAGGACGTTCGTCGTCCGATCGTTGGCGACGTAGAGGTCCGGCTTGCCGTCGCCGTCGTAATCGAAGAAGACGGCCGAGAGCCCGCGTCCGCCCGTGTTGAGAACGCCGGCCGCCTTCGCGAGCTCCGCGAAGCGGCCGTCGGCGCCCTGGACGTCGAGCTTCGCCTCCTGGCCCTCGTAGTCCTCCGGCATGCGGACGTCGAACTGCCCGAACGAGTTCTCCTTCGCGTAGTCCGTGTCGAGGTAACCGACGACGTAGAGGTCGACGCGCCCGTCGCCGTTCACGTCGCCGGCCGCGAGGCCCACGGCGTAGCCGGGCGCAACGAGGCCGCGGGCGGCGGACTCCTCGCGGAACGTGCCGCCGCCGAGGTTCTTCCAGATCTCGGTCTTTCCGACGCCCGTCACGACGAGGTCGGGCCGGCCTTCTCCGTCGAGGTCCACCCACGACGCGCCCATCTTCCAGCCGCAGGAATGGATGCCCGCGCGCGCCGTCACATCCTCGAACGTGCCGTCGCCCCGGTTGCGAAAGAGGGCGCCGCACGGCCCGGCGTCCGGGTTCTTGCCGCTCGCGGCCGAGCCCGTGAAGAAGAGGTCGAGGAAGCCGTCGCCGTCGAAGTCCCCCATCGCGACGCCCCCGCCCATGGTCGCGAGGTTCCGGCCGCGGCGGAGATCGGATTCGAAGGAGAACTTGATACCGGCGCGACGAGTTACGTCCGTGAATCGAATGGGAGATCGGGCAAGAGAGGAAGACGAAGACGGAGAAGAAGAAGAATAAGAGGAATCTTCTATGAATGAGTAAGACAGCACCGGGGCGAGCAGAAGCGTCGCGAGCAACGCTGCGGCGAGCCGCGAGCGAGCCCCTCTTACCCTTCTAAGCAAATTCTTCAAGCACCCTCACCCGGGCCCCACTGTAGGTCGTCGCAGTCGGCCCGATTCACAAGCGAGCAAAACCATCTTTCTTTCTCTTATCGGTCCCCGAGCGACTTCCGGAAAGCTTCGGGCCCCACGACTCGCGTGAGCGTCTCCTCCAGAAACCGCGGGTCGGGATGGTGCTCGGTCGCCGGATACGGGTACGCCGACATCGCATGGAAAGGCCAGGGCCCGTAGGACTGACCGGTGACCGTGTTCTTGTCGAAATCCTTGTCCCAGCCGTCGGACACGAGGATCCAGTCGCGCCTCCAGCCCGCCGGGAGCGGCGGCAGCTTCGAGGCGTCGTACGTGATGCGGATCGCGTCGCCGCCCTTGAATGCGACCCAGCGGTCGTCGGCCTTCTGCAGCAGGTCCGTCACGTCGCCGAGGCGAGTCACGCGGCCGGGCACGTCCTCCCAGCGCGGGCGCGTCGAGACGTCGCCGTGGTCGAAGACCTCGGGCCCGTCGGGCGTTTCGCGGTAGCCGCGCGGAAACCCGCGCTCGGAAAGCACGGCCGACACCGGCGCCAGAAGCGTCGTGACGAAGTCGACAGCGGGGTCGTTCACCGTGACGAAGACCTCGTCCCAGAAGATTGCCATCGTCGTCCGGATGCGGACGCGGGGGTCCTTCGGATCGACGAGCCCCGTGAGGTCGACCGGCATCGTCTTCGTCTTCCCCGCCGGGAACCCAAACGACTCCATCGCGACCTTCCAGCCGCCCTTGCCGTCGGGCACCTCGAGCAGCGGCGGGAAATGCGCAAGGTCTTTCCGCTGCGAGAGCGAAACGTTGATCGACGTGTCCGTGTAGAAGATCCAGCCCGAGAGGAAGAGGACCACGCGATCCCGGGCCGCCACGTCTCCGAGGTCGAGAACGAGTGAATGCTCCTTCCGGACTCCCTGATAGAACGCTTCGGGCCCCGGTCCCACGTAAACCTGATCTCGGCGGGCGAGCCGCGCGGTCACGTCCACGGCCCGGCCCGATGCGTCGGAGAAAGCGCCGCGCAGTGGCCGGGGATGCGCGACGGTGAAGAGCTTCTTCTCCGTGACGCCCGGAATCGTGCGCTCGTTCGGCACGACGGCCGTGCCCTCGGGATGGTCGACGGCCATGAGCGTCGCCTCGTCGAGGAAGGCGACTTCCCAGAGCTCCTCGGTGAAGTCGACCTGGAGGCCGCCCGCGGCGTCCGGCCGCAGCGCCGACCCGTCGATGAACAGCCACTCGCGCGCGTCCCAGCCCGCGAGGTGGACGCCGTCGTAGAGGAGCCCGATCGGCGAGCGCCCGAGCGCGTCGGAGACGAACGTCCATACGCCGGTCTCGGCGTTCCGCGCGTAGACGAACGGGCAGGATCCCTTCAGCTGCTGGACTTCCTTCACGACCGACTTCGCCTTCTGGTCGAACACGTTCTGCGGGACGCCGTTCGTCCACGTGGCGCGCACGACGTCCGCCTTCGTCCGCGCGCCGAGCCCGACGTGCGTCGGCAGGAGGCCCGCGAGGCGCGCGACGTAGAGGTTCCCCGCCTTCACCTCGACGAGGCTTCCGACTCCCTGCTTGTTCACCTTTCCCGAACCCGTCGCCAGGCCTTCGAGGACGACGACCAGCCAGCCGTTCGCGTTGCCGCCGTCGTTGATCAGGACGCTCGTCTTTCCGCCGGCCGACACGAGGAGGTCGAGATCCCCGTCCTTGTCGACGTCGTAGGCGAGAAGGGTATCTATGCTCGGAGAAGAGAAAGAAAGAGAAGAAGATTTCTTAGAAGGTGAAGAGAAGAGGGGCCATTCGGCGAACTTGCCGCCGCCGAGATTCCGGTAGGCGCGCAGCTCGCCCCCAGCGGAAGCCGCGATGACATCCGGGAAGCCGTCGTTGTCGAAATCCGCAAGCAACACCGCCCGAATCGCAGTCTGCGCCGGCGAACCGGACGCGGCGCCGCCGGCCGCCCCCGCGAATTCCTGGCCCGTGCCTTCTAAGCAGCTCCCATCTCCTTTCCCTATTAGCAGACGAAGCCCCTTGGACGTCCCGACCAGAATGTCCGGAATCCCATCGCCGTTTACGTCCTCGACCGCGACATCCACAGCGCCCGAGACGTGGAGCGGGACGTTCCGGAAGACGCCCTGCCGGAGGTTGAGCCTCAGGACGAGGTCGCCCTTCGCGTCGATCGTGACGAGGTCGGGATCCCCGTCCCGATCCACGTCGGAGACGACGGCTTTCTTCGACACGAACGCCGCGTCTCCCGTCTTCGACGACACGTCCGTGAACGTGCCGTCGAGGTTGTTTCGCAGGAGCTGGTCAGGCTTGCCGCCGCCGCACAAATAGACGTCGAGGTCGCCGTCGAGGTCGAAGTCGAAAAATGCGGCCTGGATGAAGGGCACCGGAATCGAATAGGGCGCCGCCGCCCCCGAATTCGCGAGATCCACATTTCGAAGCAGTCTCTCCACGTTCTCCACGGACGCCGCCGGCAGACGAAAGCTAACAGGAATCGCGCCGCCAGCCCCCGTGCGCAGCCCCTCTTCCACCTTCGAAGAAAATCTCTCGATGGGCAGCCCGACGACCTGTGTGAAGACCTCGGCGAGCGACTGCTGGTAGCGGGGCGTCACCCGAAGAACGTTTTCGAGGACGCGAACCTTGACCGTCGCTCCCTTCACGCCGCCGCTCCCTGCGAGCGCCCGGGCCTCGGAGAGAAACTGGCGGGCCCGCGCGTCGCCGTCGGAGATCAGGGGGTCCAGTTCGGCGATTCCCTTCGACAGGGCCGCCGCGTCGCCCGCCTCCCCCTCGAGAACGAGGA
Organism: Acidobacteriota bacterium; assembly: GCA_039934255.1. Classification (GTDB taxonomy): domain Bacteria; phylum Acidobacteriota; class Thermoanaerobaculia; order UBA5066; family UBA5066; genus Fen-183. The sequence continues at coordinate 10,528 of JBDTML010000053.1, forward strand.
GCTTCAGGCGCGCCGGCAGGTTCGCGGGCGACTTCGCAACGATCTCGGCGAGGCGCGACTTCCGCGCCGCCTTGTCGGCCGGCGGCGCGGCGGGATCGGTCTCGACGCTCCGCGCGAACCGCCACCGCGACTCGAGATCCCGCGCGTCGAGCGCCGCCGCCTTCTCGAGAGCTGCGCGCAAGGCCGCGGGGCGGTTTCGCTCGTTCTCGAGGGCGGCGCGGAGCGCGTAGAGGTCTGAGCGCTCGCCCAGCGCCTGCGCTTTCGCAAGCAGCGCCTCCGCGCCCGCCAGATCCTTCTCGCGCAGCGCCGCGACCGCGCCGTCCGCGAGCGGCAGGGCTTCGCCCGGCACAAGCTCCGCGAGCTTCGCGAATGTCGCGCGGGCTTCCTTCGGCCTGTCCTCTTCGAGCTGAGCCAGCCCGACGTTCCGGAGGGAGAGGATCTTCGAAGAAGAAGCAGAAGAATTTTCTGCTGAAGAGGAGGAGGCTAACCCCAGAGCCGCAGTAAGGACGGCGAGGGCGGCCCGACCGCGAGGTCCGAAGAGTGACCGCTTCATTGAAAGGGGATTATGGCCGGTGTGCGGCCACCGGCTGCGCGGTCACCGGCGGTGCGCCGCGAAAATTCGCGCGCTGCGCCGGGCGGAGCGACCGTCTTCACTTCTAAGAAAATCTTCTATTTCTTCGTTTTCTATTTCCGAAGCAAATCTATCTTCTCTTTTCTTCCCTCTACCAGCGTCACGAGCCTTCCCGCCGGAACGTCCTGCAGGGTGTCGCGGCGGCCGTCCGGCCAGCGGATCTCGATGGTGTCGGCTTTCGCCGCCCCTCCGAGACCGAACAGGAGATTGTGCGACGACTGCGACAGGAACGACGATCCCGCTCGCACCTCGCGGAGCTGGACTTTCGAGCCCGCTCTCAGGCGCACGACCGCGCCGAGCGCGTCGCGGTTCCATCCGCGATCCGCCGAGAGCCGGAGGACGATCCGCCCCCCGCCCTCGCCCCACGCATTCCGGTAGAGATGCAGGGGGCCGCGGAAGCACGAGAGGACGATCTCCGGCGCCCCGTCACCGTCCAGATCCGCAAACGCGAGGCCGCGCGTGTCCTCGAGCGTGTCGAAACCCTCCACGAAGGCGCGGTCCTCGAACGTGCCGTCGCCCCGGTTCCAGAACAGCTTCTTCGGCGTCCGGGACGCCATGCCGTTCGCGCCGAAGTCGATGCCGCCCCAGACGCCGTCGTGGAAATTCACACCGTCGCGCCCCATCGCGTTCCAGAAGGCGATCTCGTCGTCTTTACCGGTCGTCGCCCGGAACATACCGTTCACGACGAGGAGGTCCTCGCGACCCTTGCCGTCGAGGTCCACGAACTCCGTGCCCCACGCCCATCCGCCGTCCGCGACGCCCGCTGCCTCCGACGCGCGCTCGAATTTCAAACCCCCGAGGTTCCGGAAGAGCCCGTCTCCCCGGGACCTGCGGCTCGTGATTTTCGCCATGTGCGGCCGCACGAGGCCCGCCAGCGGCACGAGCGGCATCGGCCAGCGGGAGTCCCTGAGGATCCACCGGTACGGCGTCCAGTAATCGGCCACGTGGAGGTCCCACCTGCCGTCGCCGTCGTAGTCGCCCCAGGCGACGCCCATCCCGTAGCCTTCGTCTTCGGTGCCGCTCGTGTTCGCGATGTCCACAAACTTCGGATGCCCGAGCGTCGAGCGGTTCTCGAAGAACGCGTTTCGTCCGAAGTCGTTCGCGACGTAGAGATCGTCGTCCCCGTCGTCGTCGGCGTCGCAAGCCTCCGCCGCGAAGCCCCATCCCGCGCCGCCGAGGCCCGAGGCCGCCGTTTCGTCCACGAAGAAAGGATGACCGTCACGTTCGACGTTCCGAAAGAAGCGGCTGCCTGATCCGTTGCGGCCGTCGTAGGCGGGCCCCGTGACGCGCGCATCGCCGTAACAGGCCACAAAAAGGTCCACGCGCCCATCCCGGTCGGCGTCGAAGAACACGGCGGACGTGAACGGTGCCGAGAGGCCGGCAAGGCCCCAGGCCGCGGTGACGTCACGGAATTTTCCATGGCCCAGGTTCTTCAGGATCCGGCACAACGACACGTGGTTCGAGAGGAAGAGGTCCGGCAAGCCGTCTCCGTCCACGTCGGCGGCGACGCCGCCCGACGCTTCCATCTCGGGCAGCAGGTCGAGTCCCGAGCCGGCCGTCGCATCCCGGAAATGCCCGTTCCCGTCGTTCAGGAACAGCTTCGGGTGCCGGTTCGGAACGATGGCGTCGACGAAACCGTCGCCGTTGACGTCGACGAGGAGGATGCCCGGGTGGTGGTGTGTCGCGGGAATGACCACGTTCGTCGCCTCGACCGGATCCAGAGTCTCGTGGGGCGCGACGAGGCCCCGGGCGGCGGCTTCCTCGAAGAGGTGGGGCTCGCCGTGCCGGACGACGGCGGGCCCGTTCACGGCGGCGGCGGCACGCAACTGCCAGGCGCTCGACCCATTCGAGGAGGATTCGGAGGATCTTCTTTGAAAGAAAGAGAGATCGAAGAAGGCGTCTGCGGCCACGCGTTCGGTCGAACCCTCGCGCGCAACGCCCTGCAAACGAAACTCGACGCGAACGGTGGCGTCCGAAGAGGATTTTCTTTGAAGGTCGACGATCCGGACTGTCGAGGTGCATCGAACGGTGCATGCGCTTCGCCACGCATCCGACAGCGCTCGCAGGGACCGTGTCGCGTCCGCGGCCCCGGAATCCGCCGCGCCTTCTCTCCCGTCCCTCTTCCTTTCAAAGAAATCTTGTCTTGTCTCTTCGACCCCCGCGGACACGCCCAGCGAATAGTCTTCCAGCGTCGGCATCGGCTTCCCGCCCCCGCAGGCCGCCGCGAAGAAAACCAGAACGGCCGCACATGGAGCCGGGCGCACGATGAATATGGTAACGGAGCCAAACTATCTTCCTTGCCTTCCGTAACCGATAATGGAACTGTCCAGTCCGTTACGGAGGACCCGTGCCCCGGACCAAGAGCGAGAGAACGAAAACCGCGATCCTGGGCGCCGCGACGCGCGCGTTCGAGTCCCGGGAATTCCATGAGGTCCTGACGGACGACATCGCCGCGGGGGCCGGAATCGGGAAGGCCACGCTCTACCGGTACTTCGGCACGAAGGAAGACCTCTACTTCGCCACGATCCTTCAGGGCTTCGACGAGCTGCACGCCGCCCTCGAGCGTCCGACGCGTTCCGGATCGGCGCGCGAGAGGCTCTCGCGCGTCGCCGTCGAGATCGTCCGCATCTTCGGGAAGAGGCCGTCGTTCTACCGCCTCCTTCACGAGAGCGAGCTCCACCTCCGCGAGCGCGAGCGGCTCCTCCTGCGGCACCGCGCGCGCACGCTGCGCATGATCAAGGGCATCATCGACGAGGGAATCGTGGCGGGCGAACTCCGCCCCATCGATTCGCGCCTGAGGGCCGAGTTCTTCCTCGGAATCGTGCGGGCCGCCCTGCTGTACCGGCGCGAGACCGACACGCCCGAGTACCTCCGCGAGGAGATCCTCGCGGCGTTCTTCGATGGGGCGTCCGCGTGACGCGCCCCCTCTCCGCCTGCGCCGCGGCCTTCCTCGCCGCGCTCTCCACCGCCTGCGCCTCCGGTACCGACGTGCCGAAGGCGCCCGAGACCCGTTGGTCTCCCCCCTCCGAAGCCGTCCCGCCCGCGCCGACCCCGGCCGCCCCGCCTGCGGGGATGCAGCCATCGGAGATCGCGAACCGGACGATCTCGCTCGCCGAGGCGATCGACGTCGCTCTGAAAAACAGCCCCGTCACACGCCAGAGCTGGCTCCTGACGCAGGCCGCGGCCGAGGACGTCTCGAGCAAGCGCTCGGCGTACTACCCCTCCGTCGAAGCGGACTTCTCCGCCATCCGCCAGAACCAGAGCTCTCTCGGCGGCGCCGTCACGAGCATCTCCACGACATACGCCGGGTCGGCGAGCCTGAACTGGCTGCTTCTCGACCTCGGCGGGCGCGGCGCCGACGTCGAGGAAGCGAAGCGCCGCCTCTGGGCCGCCGACTACGCCCACAACGCCACCATGAACGACCTCATGCTCGGGGTCGCGCAGGCGTACTACCTCTACCAGGGCGCGCGCGCGCTCCTCGTCGCCCAGGAGGTCAGCCTCAAGCAGGCGAAGGAGAACTTCGCGGCCGCCGAGGAGCGGCACAACGCGGGCGTCGCGACGATCGCGGACGTCCTCCAGGCGCGCACGGTCCTCTCGCAGCAGAAGCTCGCGTACGACCAGGTCAGCGGACAGATCCAGACCCTGCGCGGCCAGCTCGCGACCGCCCTCGGCGTGCCCGTGGACCTGCCCGTGGACGCGGCGGAGCTGCCCGCGGCCGTGCACGAGAACGCGGCCGTCGCGAGCGTGGACCGCCTGATCGCGGAGGCCGAGCGCGTGCGGCCCGACCTCGCGGCGTTCCGCGCCCGCGCCCAGGCCGCCCACGCGCACGTCGTTTCCGTGCGCTCGGCAGGTCTTCCGACGCTCTCGGCCGCGGCGCTCGGCGGGCGCAACTACTACGACTTCCTGGGCCAGGCCTCCCCGTACGCGCCGGCCTGGTCGATCGGGCTCCTCCTGCGCGTCCCCGTCTTCAGGGGCTTCAAGACCGTCTCCGACACGCGGAGCGCCGAGGCGCAGGCGCGCGCGGCGGACGCGGGAGCGGAAACGTACTCGCAGCAGGTCATCTTCCAGGTCTGGAACAGCTACTTCGGCGTCCAGACGGCCGCGCAGGAGGTCCGGGCATCGCAGGACCTCCTCGCGAGCGCGAAGGAGTCCGCAGAGGTCGCGCGCGGCCGCTACCGCGAGGGCGTCGGAAGCATCCTCGATCTCCTCACCGCCGAGAGCGCGTTCGCGAACGCGCTCGCCCTGGACGTGCGAAGCCGCGCCGGCTTCCTCCTCGCCATGGCACAGCTCGCGCACGACACCGGAACCCTCGATACGAGTCCGGAAGGCCTCTCCCAGGAAGGACACAAATGACGCCGACCCTTCCGAAGTCCCGCCTCCTCTCCCTCGGCGCCGCCGCCGCCCTCGGCGCCTGCCTCGCCTCCTGCGGCAAGGGGGCGAAGAAGCCCGGGGCACCGCCGGCAGTGCCCGTCACCGCCGCGGCCGTCGAGGCTCGCGAGGTGCCGCTCGAGGCGAGCGCCGTCGGCCGCGTGGACCCGTTTTCGACCGTCGCCGTGCGTTCACGCGTCGGCGGCCCCATCGTGCGCGTGACGTTTCGCGAGGGCCAGGACGTGCGCAAGGACGAGCTGCTCTTCGAGATAGACCGGCAGCCGTTCGAGGTCGGCCTTCAGGTGTCCCTCGCGAATCTCGAGCGCGACCGCGCCCGCGCCCGCGAAGCGGACGAGAACGCGAAGCGCTACGAGCAGCTCGTGAAGAAGGACTACGTCACGAAGGAACAGGCCTCGCAGACGACCTCGAACGCCGAGGCCCTCCGGGCCATCGTGAAGGCCGACGAGGGCGACGTCGCGAACGCGCGCCTGAACCTCTCGTACTGCACGATCACGGCGCCCACGGCCGGCCGCACGGGTTCGCTCCTCGTGAACGCGGGCAACCTCGTGAAGGCGAACGACGACAAGCCGCTCGTCGTGATCAACCAGGTCGAGCCCGTGTTCGTGACGTTCGCCATCCCGGAGGGCGCGCTCGCCGACGTGAAGAAACGCGCGGCCGCCGGAAAGCTGACGGTCCTCGCGACGCCGAACGGCGCGGGGGCAACGGCCTCGACGGGCGAGCTGACGTTCATCGACAACACGGTCGACACGGCCACGGGGACGATCAACCTGAAGGCGACGTTCCCGAACCGGGACCACGCGCTGTGGCCCGGCCAGTTCGCGACGGTCTCGCTACGGCTCGCGAGCGAGACCGGCGCTCTCGTCATCCCGACGGAAGCCGTCCAGACGGGCCAGGCGGGAACGTTCGTCTACGTCATCGGAGCGGACGAGACCGTCACCGTGCGCCCCGTGGCCGTTCACCGGACGTACCAGAAATGGTCGCTCATCGAGAAAGGGCTCGCGGCCGGAGAGCGCGTCGTGACCGACGGGCAGCTGCGCCTCGCCCCCGGCATGAAGGTGGCGATCAAGACATGAACATTTCCGAGCTGTTCATCCGCCGCCCGGTCGCCACGACGCTCGTGATGCTCGGGATCCTGTTCTTCGGCATCGTGGGCTACCGGCTCCTGCCCGTCTCCGACCTGCCGAGCGTGGACTTCCCCACCATCCAGGTCACGGCCGCCCTGCCCGGCGCGAGCCCGGAGACGATGGCCTCGGCCGTCGCGACGCCGCTCGAGCGCCAGTTCACGACGATCGCGGGCCTCGACTCCATGAACTCCTCCAGCATTCTCGGCGTCACCCAGATCAGCCTCCAGTTCAACCTGAGCCGGAGCCTCGACGCGGCCGCTCAGGACGTGCAGGCCGCGATCGGCGCAGCGTCGCGCCAGCTGCCCCCCGGCATGCCGAGCCCGCCGACGTACCAGAAAGTGAATCCGGCCGACGCGCCGGTCCTCTACATCGCGCTGACGGGGCCTTCGCTCACGCTTTCGGCGCTCGACGAGTACGCCGAGACGCTCATCGCGCAGCGCATCTCGACCGTCTCGGGCGTCGCCCAGGTGCAGGTCTTCGGAGCGCAGAAGTTCGCCGTGCGCGTCCAGCTCGACCCGCACGCGCTCGCGTCGCGCGGCATCGGGATCGACGAGGCCGCGGCCGCGGTCGCGGCCGCGAACGTCAACCTGCCGACGGGAACGCTCTGGGGGGCGAACACGGCATTCAACGTGCTCGCCACGGGGCAGCTGAACGAGGCCTCCGCGTACGGCCCGCTCATCATCGCGTACCGCAACGGCTCGCCCGTCCGCGTGAGGGACGTCGGCCGCGCGGTGGACAGCGTCGAGAACGACAAGACGGCGTCCTGGTACTACTCGAAAGCGGGCGCGAGCCGCGCCATCATCCTCGCGGTCCAGAAGCAGCCCGGCGAGAACACCGTCGAGGTCGCCTCGAACATCCGCAAGCTCCTCCCCGTCTTCGAATCGCAGCTGCCGGGCTCGGCGCGGCTGAATATCATCTACGACCGCTCGCAGTCCATCCGCGAGTCGGTGTCGGACGTTAAGTTCACGCTCTGGCTGACGCTCGCGCTCGTCGTCCTCGTCATCTTCCTGTTCCTGCGCAACCTCTCGGCGACGGTCATTCCGTCCCTCGCGCTCCCGCTCTCGATCGCGGGCACGTTCGCGGCGATGTACGTCCTCGGCTACAGCATGGACAACCTGTCCCTCATGGCGCTTACGCTGTCGGTCGGGTTCGTCGTCGACGACGCGATCGTCGTCCTCGAGAACATCGTCCGGCACATCGAGATGGGGGAAGAGCCGTTCGAGGCGGCGCTGAAGGGCACGAAGGAGATCGGCTTCACGATCGTCTCGATGACGCTGTCGCTCACCGCGGTCTTCATTCCGCTCCTGTTCATGGGCGGCATCGTGGGCCGCCTCTTCCGCGAGTTCGCCGTCACGATCGCCGTCTCGGTCCTGGTGTCGGGCTTCGTCTCGCTGTCGCTGACGCCGATGCTCTGCGCGCGCTACCTCAGGGCCCACGACGCCCAGAAGAAGCACGGCCGCGTCTATCTTGCGTCCGAGGCGGTCTTCGACGCGTCCCTGCGCCTCTACGAGCGCGGCCTCAAGTGGGTGCTCTCCCACCAGCGGATCACGATGGCGTTCTCGGCCCTCGTCCTCGCGGGAACTGCGTTTCTCTTCGTCCTCATTCCGAAGGGGTTCCTGCCGAGCGACGACATCGGCCAGATCTTCGCGCCCACGAAGGCGGCGCAGGGCATCTCCTTCGAGTCGATGGTCGAGCACCAGAAGAAGCTCGCCGCGATCGTGGCCCAGGACCCCGACATCGAGAGCTTCATGTCGAGCGCCGGCAACCGCGGCAACAACGCGAGCGGCGGCAACACGGGGACGCTCTTCATGCGCCTCAAGCCCCGCGGCGAGAGAAAGTCCACGGTCGACGAGATCATCGGGCGGCTGAGGCCGAAGCTCCTTCTCGAGCCGGGCATCCTCGCGTTTCCCCAGAATCCCCCGCCGATCCGGCTCGGGGGGCAGCTCACCCAGGCGCAGTACCAGTTCACGATGCAGGCGTCCGACACGAAGGACCTCTACGCGCGGGCGCCCGAGATGGAATCGAAGATGCGCGGCGTCAAGGGCCTGACGGACATCGTGAGCGACCTGCAGCTCGCGAACCCCACGGCCTACCTCACGATCGACCGCGACCGCGCGGCGTCTCTCGGGATCTCGCCCGAGAAGATCGAAACGGCGCTCTACACGGCCTACGGCTCGCGCCAGGTTTCGACGATCTTCTCGCCGAACAACGAGTACCAGGTGATCATGGAGCTGCTGCCGCAGTTCCAGCGCGACCCGTCGGCGCTCCAGGCGCTCTACGTGAGGAGCCTGAAGGGCGATCTCGTGCCGCTCGCGGCCGTAACCCGGTTCCAGCAGACGGTCGGGCCGCTCGCCGTGAACCACGCCGGACAGCTCCCGTCGGTCACCGTTTCCTTCAACCTGCAGCCCGGCATCGCCCTCGGCGACGCCGTCAGCGAGATCAACAGGATCGCGCGCCAGACGCTTCCCGCGACCGTCACGACCGTTTTCCAGGGGACGGCCCAGGCGTTCCAGGACTCGCAGAAGGGCCTGGGCCTCCTCCTCATCATCGCGATCCTCGTGATCTACGGCGTCCTCGGCATCCTGTACGAGAACTTCCTGCACCCGATCACGATTCTCTCGGCGCTCCCCTTCGCGGGCTTCGGGGCGCTCATCACGCTGATCCTCTTCAAGACGGAGCTCTCGATCTACGCCTTCGTCGGCGTCATCCTGCTCGTTGGTCTCGTCAAGAAGAACGGCATCATGATGGTGGATTTCGCCGTGGGGGCGCGCCGCGAAGGCAAGAGCGCGCCGGACGCCATCTACGAGGCCTGCGTCGTCCGTTTCCGCCCGATCATGATGACGACGATGTCGGCGCTCATGGGCAC
>JBDTML010000054.1:0-6010 GCA_039934255.1 Acidobacteriota bacterium
GCGTGGCGCCACCAGGGCGAGAGAGGCTTCTCTGACGGGTCGGTCGACATCGCTGCGCTCGCAACTATCATACCGACGAGGGCCCAGCTCACGCACGCTCACGAAGCTCCCGAGCAGAATCGTCCGGCGGGCGACGTCGTCTTCACCATCGGCCACTCCACGCGGACTCTCGCCGACTTCGTGGCGCTCCTGCGGCAGGTCGACGTGGCGCTGCTCGTGGACGTGCGGTCGATCCCGCGCTCGAGAGCGGCGCCGCAGTTCAACGGGGACACGCTCCCCCACACTCTCGCCACGAACGGCATCGGCTACCGGCATCTACCCGCGCTCGGCGGCCGGCGGCATCATCGGAAGGGCGCTCCGCTCTCGCTCAACGCCTACTGGCGCGTCGCGGCGTTCAGGAACTACGCCGATTATGCGGAGACTGACGAATTTCGCGCCGGCTTAACCGACCTGCGCGCACTCGCGCGCGGCCAACGGTGCGCGATCATGTGCGCCGAAGCGGTGTGGTGGCGCTGTCATCGCCGGATCATCACCGATTACCTCCTGGCCGGCGGGATGCGCGTCGAGCACATCATGGGACCGGGCAAAGTCATCCCGGCGACGCTCACGCCCGGTGTGCGCGTGATGGATGACGTGACATTGCGTTATCCCGCGCCCGAGGGCGCCGAGGCGACAACGGGCGGTGAGTGAGCAACGCCTCGAGGGTCCCAGAAGGCTCGTTCGTCATGACGGCCGTGTGGCGCGAAAGGTGCCCTCGTAGATCACGGGACCGCCCCGCGCGAAAGCGCGCCCCGCGGGCGGGCGGTTGTATTCGGTGAGCGGTCCCGCCGGATCCTTCTCGAACCCGCCGCGAAGGAGCTCCTCCAGAAGTTCCGCCTCGGTCAGGAAGCACTGGGGTTCTCCGGCGAACTGGGTGAACACGAACGGCTCGCCCGGGACGGGCTCGTCGTCGGGGGCGAGCGTGGCTCGGGAGAAGGTGAAGACGAACAGGCCCGCACCCGGCCGCGCGACGCGCGCCGCCTCGGCGATCGCGCGGCGGAACTCGGCGGCGGATCGCGCGAGATTCCAGATTCCGTGAGCGACGACGAGGTCGACGCTCGCGTCCCCCACGGGGAGCCGCTCCATGGGCGCATGGACGAAAACCGTCGAGCGTCCCACACCCGCAGCCTTCCCGCGCCGACGTGCCGCAGCCAGCATGGGCCAGGCAATGTCGGTCCCGACCACGGCGGCCCCTTCCGCCGCCATGGGCACTGCATTGCGGGCGGCCCCGCATCCGACGTCGAGGATGCGCAGCCTCGGCTGGCGCGCGATCTCGGAGCGAACGAAAGTCAGGAGGACCTCGTTGGCGGCGGCCGTCGAGAAACCCCGGACGACTCCCGCGTCCCCCCAGCGGCCCTTCACGTTCAGTGCTTGTGCTCGGCCGCGGGCGTCGCCGCACCGTGAGCGGCCGGCGTCGTCGCGTCGCGGTGCAGGCGTTCGACGTAGTGCGTGAGCTCCACGTAGGCCTCCACGAACTCCCGGCCGGCCGTGACACTCGTGTCGGACCGCTTCTTCGCGGCGGCCGCCCGCGCGAACCGCTCGCGGATGCCTTCCTCGACGTGGTGGGCCATAGCTTTCACGAGCTTGTCGACGTTGCCGCTATCGAGAGACTGGTCGGCCAGGGCAATGGCCGGCTCGATCGGCGTCCCGGCGGGCAGGATGCCCGTGTAAGGCGCTCCCTCTCCGGCCCTGTGGATCCGTACGAGGTTCTCGAAGAAGTACTCGTCGGCCAGCGCCCGGACCTCGGGCCCCTTTGCGCGGGCCGCGAGCGCCCGCGCGAAGGCCGCCTTGATCTCGGCCTCCGCGGGGGGTTTGACCCACTTGAGAACCGGCGTGACATCTCCCTTTTCGAGGGCGACCTTCGCGTCGACGACGACCGGACCGTCGGCCGTGTCGCAGTGAGCGAGAGCCGGACGGACAGCCAGCAAGCCCCCGGAAATAACGATCGCGACGGTGAGCGATTTCGTGACCTTCATGTCGATTCCCTTTCTCGGTGGCGAGGCCACCATGGGCAGGTAATCCTCCTTACAACTATTCAGTCGTTCACTTTCCGCAACGCCGAGCCTTTGTGCATTGCGACGTGGTCAGTCTTGTCGCTCTGAATTTCATATTGCGGATCGTCCTTGCTCGCGTGGTGCGCATACCCCTTGTAATCGGTATCTGTCGTATGCACCTTGATGATCTTGCCGCTCACAAGCCCGGCCTCCGAATTCCACGTCACGTGATCATCGACTCTGAATTTCTTCGTCGTTCCGGTTCGCTTCCCCGTCTGCGTTCTGTTTCGTTCTCTACGGTTTGAGCCGCCATCGCTCGGATGCCTCCTCCTTATTAATCTCGAAGCTGGATCGATGAGCCCCCGGCTCAGGAGCTGCGCGCCGAGAGAGTAGAAATAGAGATAGCCCCGGTGCTCTCCAAAGCGCTCGATCACAGCGGCCGGTGTCGGGCCGGGCGTCCGCCCAAAGAGAGCCCCGAGCCCGCGTGCAGCGCCCGTATCGTTCGGTGGAAACACGTCCGTTCGGCCGAGGCCCCGGAGCAGAATGACCGCCGCGGTCCAGGAGCCGATGCCCGGAACGTCCGTGAGAGCTGCAAGGGCGTCGCGTGTGGACAGAGCCGCGAGTGCTTCCTCCGTCAACTCTCGCGAGGCGATCCGTACCGCGAGGCGCTGGAGCGTCTCGGCTTTCTGCCGGCTCAAGCCCACGGACTTGAGCGCCTGGATGTCGGCCTCCGCGACGACCTCCGCCTCCGGAAACGCGCGCCACCGTCTTCCTTCGAGCGCCAGGGTGGCGCCGAAGAGGTCGATCATGCGGCCCATGATCGACACGCCGGCGTCGAGGCTCAGCTGTTGGAATGGGATGACGCTCCCGAAGGTCTCGAAAAGACTCGAGAATCGCGGTGGCCGCATGCCGCGGAGCGCGAGCGCCGTCGATCGGAGCCCGCTCACCCGCTCCGCCAACCGTTGGACGGACGTCGGATCCACGTCGAGCCCCAGGATTCTTCGGAGGGCCGTCGCGACGAATTCTTGCGTCGCCCACGACGGCTTGCCGTTCAGGATTGCGAAGCGGATATCAGGCTCGTCGACCGAACCGAGGTTTCGCGTCTGAACGAGAACCACGCCGTCCGGGGTGGAAAGCGCCCGTCGGTAGCGCCCGTCCTCCCAGGTATCCACGCGGTTGGTGGGTCGGCGTTGCAGGAGGCGCACGGTCGCCTCCAGGTGAAAGGGGGCGAGGACCTGAAGCGGCCAGTTTGTCCCGAGCTTCGACCGGCCCGGCTCCCTTGACGCTCGTTCAAGCATCGTCTTCCTGCGAGCGGATCCCATTCAGATAGCCTGGATGCCCGCCTGGAGATTCAACCAGCGGATGATGCGGCCGCCATCCACAGGAAACGCGGGGACCAGATTGAAGAGACCCACGACGATGTTGATAGGCCCGAGCCAGAGCAGGAGCGTCGAAAGAGGACCCAAATGGCCCAACGCTTCGAGGGGGCCCTTGAGGGCGAGCTGGGCCCCGCCCCAGGAGGCGCTCTCGAGCGTCAGGAAGAAGGTCCCGAGGAACATACTCGTCAAGGGGCCGACAACCGCTTTGACGAATTCCGTGCCGGGGGAAGCGGGCTCTCGTTCCAGATTCGACACGCCGCCGAGCAGGAAGAGCGTTATCCGATTGACGGGCAGCCCCCGCGCGCGAGCCACGAGCGAGTGGGCCAGCTCGTGTGCCAGCGCGGAGACGAAGAAGAGAAGGGAGGCGGCCAGGGCGGTTGCGGTGTCGAGGGGGGCGCCCCAGCCAGGGTGCCACCTCCCGGAACTCGGGTGTTTGCATGTAATCGGCGAAGCCGCGAAAGCTGGCGTTGCGCCAGGCCATGTTGACCGAGTCCGGCCTGGCGCGACGGAGGCCGCCGAGGTCGGCCATGTGCTCGTAGCGGATGCCCGCCCGTCGAAGCGCGCGCGCCAGTTCGCCGCTGTTGAACTGCGGGTTGTGCCGGGAACGGGGAATCGTCCTCACGTCCACCAGCTCCCGGACGCGATGAGCCCGAAGCATCTCCAGAAAGTCCTTCCGGGTCCGGGTGGAGTGACCGATCGTGAAAACCAGGCGCTGCCTCGGCGTGGGCTTCCTCATCCGCGTCACCCCGTCTCTGAGATGATCTCAGAGAATGCGGCGAAGGCGGAACTTCAGATCCGCGAAGAGGATCGCCATCGGGCTGTCCTCGACGATTTCTCGGTACAGCCAGCCGTGGTCATCTCTAGAAATCTGTTCGCCGCGATAGCGGCTCGAGGGTCATTGGTCGTACCCCGCGGCCGAAAGATCCGATCGTGAGCCCCATCGCGAGGAGGAGGGCGATCGAGCTCGCCACAGCGTAAATCGGGAAGGCGGGCAGCGGACCGACGGCGGGTCCGACCTGCAGATAGGCGTCGACCCAGCGTCCGAGGAGCACCACGATCGAAACCTGCGCGAGCACGGCGCGGTTCTTCTTCGCCCGCTCGGACATCAGAACCACGAACGGCACCGCGAAGTTGAGAATCGGGTTCAGCCAGAACAGCGTGGACCAGCCTCCCGAGAGCCGGAGGGCGAAGTACGGCGTCTCCTCCGGGAGGTTGCTGTACCAGATCAGCAGGTACTGGCTGAACCAGATGTACGCCCAGAACATCGAAAATGCGAAGAGGAGCTTCCCGAGGTCGTGGCGTACCGCGTCGGTGAGCCGGACAGGGAGCTCCCCGTGCCCTTCGCGCCGGAGCGCGAGCAGGGCGACCGCCGCGATGCCTCCCAGATAGATCCCGGAAAACCAGTAGACCGCGAACATGGTGCTGAACCACTTGGGCTCGAGGGACATCGCCCAGTCCCAGAAGGCGACCGAGATCGTGGGGCCGAGGAGGACGAGAAAGACCGCGGAGATGCGGGCGAAGCGGCTACGCGAGGCCGGGTCGTTCGCCGCGGCGAGCCTGGCGCGAAGCACGGCGCCGAGTCCGAGCCAGAGGAGAAGAACGATGAGCGCGCGGGCCAGAAAGAGCGGAGGATTGAGCCATGCGACCTTCGCGGCGATCGTCGGATCCTCGTGCGCCCGATGGACCCACGGGTAGAGCGCTCCGAGCCCCAGGAAGAGCGTCGCGACGAGCGTTGCAGCCGGGACGGGAAGGGTCGCGCTGATCGCCGAGGCGGGCGGCTTGACCGGCTCCCACCAGCGTGCCCCCGAAACACCGTTGATCGCGATGAAGACGGAACCCCCGAGTGCGAGCGTGACGCCGAAGAGCGACGCCGTGAGAAGGCCCCCCCACGCCCGCGCGGAATCGATCACGGTGCCCACCGCGAAGAGAGCGAGGCAGACGAGGAAGACGAGAACGAGCGGACGGGTGAATCTGTTCACGGGCGCGCCTCCGAACCCGCGGCCAATGGTGAGGCCGGTTCGCCCCCGGCCGGGAGCGCCCCCTGCATCTGCCGGAGATAGAGGATCACGTGCCAGCGGTCGTTCGCGAGGGCCTGGACGGCGTACGACGGCATGATCCCCTGGCCCCTCGTGATCACGTGGAAGATCTGCCCGTCCGCGAGGCCCTTGGCGTGGGCAGCCATCAGGCTCGGCGGGTTCGGGAAACGGCCGATGATCGGGCCGTCCCCGTCTCCCTTCGATCCATGACAGACGAGGCAGAGCGTCTCGAAGACCTGGCGGCCGCGCGCGAGATTCGCCGGCGTCACCTCGAAGGGGTTCTTCATCTCACGGCCCGCACGCGCGGCCTCGACAGGGCCGGGGCCGTAGAGGAACGGTGTGAATCCCGCCGGAACCGATCCCTCGGGCGGGAGCATGAGTGTCTGCCCGTTCTTCGTGGCCTCGCTCTTGTCGTACGCGTGGACGACGCTCGAGTCGACCATGCCCGGCAGAACGGAAAATCCGCGACGATCTCCCTCGGCCGAGCAGCCCGCGAGGACCGCGAGCGCGGCCGCTGCGATGCCGAGCCCGGAGCGGACTCTCACAGCGTCCTCCAGCCTTC
>JBDTML010000055.1:0-1848 GCA_039934255.1 Acidobacteriota bacterium
CCAGGGATCCGCGAACGACTGGGTCGGCGACCGAACGGGACTCCTCGCGGGCGAGGTCCTCATGAAGAAGTACGGCTGGAAGATCGGGCAGAAGATCACGCTCAAGGGCGACATCTACCCGGTCAATCTGGAGCTCACGGTGCGGGCGACCTACCACGGGCCCGACGAGACGGGCGTCTACTTCCACCACCAGTACATCGAAGAGGCCCTCCCGCGCGTGAAGGGATTCGTCGGCTGGTATTGGATCAAGGCCGATTCTCTCGCCGCGATCGAGCGCCTCCCGAAGGTGATCGACGCGATGTTCGACAACAGCTCCGAGCCGACCCATACGGAGACCGAGAAGGAGATGCAGAACGGCTTCGTCTCGATGCTCGGGAACGTGAAGCTCATGGTCACGGGCATCTCGACGGTGATCGTCTTCGTGATCCTTCTCATCGCGGGAAACACGATGGCGATGACGGCGCGCGAGCGCGTCACCGAGGTCGCCGTCCTAAGGACGCTCGGCTACCCGAAGGGGACCATCCTCGGGATGATGCTCGGAGAGAGCGTCCTTCTCGCACTCGTCGGCGGGACGCTTGGCGCGCTCCTCTTCGTCGGGTTCTTCTCCTGGTTCCGCGAGTGGCTCCTCTACTCGCCCATGGGGGGCTTCGCGGCCGGGATGCGCCTCTTCCCCGAGATCGTCCTCCTCGCGTTCGGAATCGCGGTTCTCGTCGGAATCTTCGCGGGCCTCGTCCCGGCGATCCGCTCGGCGCAGCGCTCGATCACGGACGGACTGAGGCAGGTCGGCTGATGCGCTTCCTGCCCCTCGTCCTCAAGAACCTCCTGCGCAAGAAGACGCGCTCGGGTCTGACGGTGGGCTCGATCCTGCTCCCGTTCTTCGTGATCTGCCTCCTCGGCACGTTCGTCGCGATGCTGGACGCCGACCCCTCCCAGGGCCGCGGGATGTATCGCATCGCCGTGCGGCACAAGGTCTCGATCGCGAACGTCCTGCCCGCCTCCCACCTCGAGAAGATCCGCCCGCTCCCCGGCGTGAAAGCGGTGACGCCCTTCAACTGGTTCGGCGGCCGGTACGTGGACTTCTCGTCCTTCAACATCTTCCAGCGCTTCGCGGTCGACCCGGAGGTCTTCTTCGACGTCTTCGACTCGGCGGGCGTCGTGGACGGCTCGATCGAAGCCTGGAAGGGCGACCGGAGCGGCCTCCTGGTCGGCCAGCTCCTCATGAAGAAGTACGGATGGCGGCTCGGGCAGAAAATCACGCTCACCGGCGACATCTGGCCCGGCACCTACACGTTCACGATACGGGCGGTCTATCGCGGCAACAGCGAGGCGTCCGTCTTCTTCGACCAGAAGGTCATCGACGAGGCTCTGCCCGCGCGCGCGGGCCGCTACACGATGATCTGGGTGAAGGCCGTGGACGCCGCGTCGACGCGCGAACTCATCCCCCGCATCAACGCGCTCTTCGAGAACTCCGCCTCGCCCGCGCGCGCCGAGACCGAGAAGGAGTTCCAGAACAACTACCTCGCGCTTCTCGGAAACGTGAAGCTCTTCTTCCGCAGCCTCACGGCCGTCATCGCGGCGGTCGTCCTCCTGATCGCGGCGAACACGATGGCGATGGCGGCGCGCGAGCGGACTACCGAGCTCGCCGTCCTGCGCGCGATCGGCTTCCCGAGGGGGACGATCTTCGGACTCCTCCTCTCGGAAAGCGTGCTCCTCGCGCTCTTCGGCGCCGCCGCCGGGCTCGGGACCTACCTCGCGCTCTTTCCGACGCTGCGCACCGTCGTCCTCTATTCGCCGCTCGCGGGCCTCGCGTCCGCCCTCAGGATCTACCCCGACGTCCTCGCCGCCGCG
>JBDTML010000056.1:0-16772 GCA_039934255.1 Acidobacteriota bacterium
ATGCTCATGACGCGCTTCGGCGCGCACGTGACGCTCGCGCACCCGGAGGGCTACCCGCTCATGGAGCCGTGCCTCGCATCCGCCGCGAAGCACGCGTCCGCGTCGGGCGGGTCGTTCCGGACCGTCTCCTCGATGGACGAGGCGTTCGCGGGCGCCGACGTCGTCTACCCGAAGAGCTGGGGGCCCTACGACCTCATGCTCTCCCGTGTCGACGCGAACCGCGCGAAGGACGCGAAAAGGATGGGGGAGATCGA
Organism: Acidobacteriota bacterium; assembly: GCA_039934255.1. Taxonomy (GTDB): domain Bacteria; phylum Acidobacteriota; class Thermoanaerobaculia; order UBA5066; family UBA5066; genus Fen-183. The sequence continues at coordinate 255 of JBDTML010000056.1, forward strand.
GAAAGAAGCCCTCGCGCGGAACGCGGGCCACAAGGACTGGATCTGCGACGAGCGGCGGATGAAGGCGACGGTGGGCGGCGACGCCCTCTACATGCACTGCCTGCCCGCCGACATCGGAGCGGAGGTCTCGCCCGGGGTCATGGCGAAGCACGTCGTGAACGTGGCGCGCGAGGCGAACTGGAAGGTCTATGTCGTGATGGCGCTTCTGGCGGCGGCGAAGGTCCCCGATCTCGCCCGCCGCCTGGAGGCCCTGTGAGCGAAAAGGAGCAGACGATGAACGAGCTCGACGCGCGGGTGGCCGAACTCGCGGCCCGCTACCGGCCGCTGGCGGCCGAGATTCTCCGGGAGATCATCCGGATCCCCGCCGACTACGTCGACCGGCCGCGCAACGCGGGCGGCGACCCGAGCTGCGGGCTCTCGAACCACGAGAAACCGCGGCTCGAGTACCTCAGGAAGAAGATCGCCGACTGCGGCGCGGTCCGGCGGCCCGAAGACGTCGGCTACGACGGCTACGGAAATCTCGTCTGGACGGTCGACGATCCGTCCGATGGCGTCCCTGCGGGCGAAAAGCGCGTCGTCTACTTCGACGGCCACACGGACACCGTGAACGCGCTCCGGCCCGCGTGGAAGGAGAAGACCGGCGGGGTGGACGCGTACGACGGCCTCTTCGACGCCGCGAAGGTCCGCCGCGACTTCCTCAAGAGCGAGCTCGGCCACCTGCCGCCGGAGTCCGAGTGGGACAACCTCGTGTTCGGGCGCGGCTCCGCCGACCAGCTCTCGGGCGTCGTCACGCAGGTCGTCGCGACGAAGATCCTGCTCGAGCTCGCGCCGCTCGGCGCTTTGCGCGGCGCGATCGTCCGCTCCTACGCCACGGTCACCGAAGAGGACAACGACGGCGGCGGCCCTCAGTTCCTCATGAAGAAGGTCCTCCCGGGCGCCGGGCCGGAGCTCGTGCCGGACGCGGTGATCCTCACGGAGGGTACGGGCGACTCCGCGAAGGGCGCCCTCGGGATCTACCGGGGCCAGCGCGGCCGCATGCAGATCGAAGTGACCGTGACGGGCAGGTCCTGCCACGGATCGATGCCGTGGGAGGGGAAGAACCCTCTGGAGTGGGCGGCGCCGATCGTCGCCGAGGCCGCGAAGCGCTATGACGCGCGCGACGGGTTCCTCGACCACCCGTTCCTCGGCCACGGCACGCGCACCGCCTCGTGGGCTCGCCTCGACACGCCGAGCGACTGCGCCGTCCCCGAGCGGTTCGTTTTCCGGTTCGACCGTCGCCTCACGATCGGGGAAACGCCGGAGAAGGCCGTCGCCGACGTCGAGCGCCTCGACGCGGTCGCCGCCGCGCGGGCCGCGGGGCTCGTCGTCGACGTCACCGTGCCGACGTACGACGAGCCGACGTGGACGGGCTTCATTCTCCACAACCCGCAGGTCTACATGGGCTGGCTCACCCCGGAGGAGCACCCCGCGATCCGGGCTGCCGTCACGGCCTACCGCGGCGTCGTGTCGCCGCACATCCCGGAGGGCGGCCAGCGCGGCGCCCTCCGCAAGGAGCCGCGCGTCGACCGCTGGATCTTCTCGACGGACGGCGTCGGGTTCCCGGTGCCGAAGGACGACACGTCGATCGCCGTCTCCGCGCGCAAGAACTGGGTCACGTCGGGCGCCGTGAAGCACCCGGCAATGCTCGGGATCGGACCCGGGATCGAGCAGAACACGCACAAGATCGGCGAGTGCGTGGACCTGCGCGAAGTGGTGGACGCGGTCGCGCTCCTGGCCCGGTTCCCGAGCGCGTTCGTGGCGGCCGCCGGCTAGGGAACGATCCGCGCCGCGGCGCGCGTGAGACGGTCCATGACGGCGCGGCCGATGCCGCGGCGGGGGATCGCGAGCGCGAGGAGCTCGGTCCCCTTGCGGCGCGTCCGGAGCGCCGCGAAGAGATTGCGCGCGATCTCCTCGGGGGAGGAGCCGAGGAGGAGAATATTTTGCTTCGGAAAGAGGGGAGAGAGCCCCGTCGGGCAGAGGACGAGCGCGTCGGGGTGTGTCCGAAAGTGGGAGAGAAGAGAAGATTTTCTTAGAAAGAGGATCAGGGGGCGCGCCGGCGCGTAATGCGTGTACTTCGTGCCCGGGCTGACGGCGCGTGCGTGTCGGCCCGTCGCGCGCTTCGCCGCACCGCGAAGAGAGGGAATCACCTTTCGAAGCTCTTCCTCCGAAATCGCTCCCTGCCGGAGAACCATCGGCCGCGGCGTCAGTGCGAGAACCGTCGACTCGAGCCCGTGCCGTGTCGGGCCGCCGTCGAGAACGAACACGTCCGGGAAGTCCTCCGCGACGTGCGCGGCGGTCGTGGGGCTCGGGCGCCCGGAGAGATTCGCGCTCGGCGCGGCGATCGGGACGCCGGCGAGATGGACGAGGTCGCGCGCGAGGCCCTGCGGCATGCGAACCGCAACGGTGTCGAGTCCGGCGGTGACGGTGGAAGGAAGAGAGGATTTCTTTGAAAGTAAGAGGGTCAGGGGGCCGGGCCAGAATGTGGCGAGAAGGGCCCTCGCGCGCCGCGACGGCGGTTTTGCCACCCTTCTAAGCATCTTCAAATCGCTGACATGAACGATCACCGGGTTGTCCTGCGGGCGGCCCTTCGCCCTGAAGATCTTTGCGACCGCATTTTCGTCCAGCGCGTTCGCCCCGAGGCCGTAGACGGTCTCCGTCGGGAACGCGACGAGCTCGCCCCTCCTGAGCCGTGCCGCCGCCGCGCGCAGGGAGCGGGCGTTCGCGATGTGGAGGTTCGTCGTCTTCTTCGCGCGCGTCACGCGCGCATCTTAGCGGCGGGAGCCGCGGCTCAGCGCATCGCCTCCATGGGCGAGAGGCGCGAGGCGCGGATCGCGGGGTAGAGGCCGAAGACCAGCGCGAGGCCGAGAGCGACCGCCCATGCGACCGCGAGCCCCATCGGGTTCACGACGAGCCCCCACGGGAACTTCGGCGAGAGCACGCGGCAGAGCGCGGCGCCGCCGAGCGTGCCGGCCGTCGCGCCGAGCGCCGCGAGGACCAGCGCCTCGAGGAGGAACTGGACGAGGATCTCGCCGTCGGAAGCTCCGAGGGACTTTCGGAGTCCGATCTCGTACTTGCGGTCCGAGAACGAGATCAGCATGACGGACAGGACGCCGACGCCGCCGACGAGGAGGACCGTCGCGGCGAGGCTCGAAAGGACGACGCGCCAGCCGCGCATCTCTTCGAGGAAACCGGCGTAGCTCTTCGCCGCCTCGGCCTCGAGATCCTTGATCTCGACGTCCTCGATCCCGTGGTGGGCCTGCTTCGTACGCCCGAGGACCAGCGCCGAGACCTCGTCGAGGTCCGAGCGCTTACGGAGCTTGACGGCAACGGAGGTCACCTTGTGGCTCGCGTCCATGCGGTCCATGTACGTCTCGAGCGGGATCATGAGACCGTTCGAGTCGATCCACAGCTCCTCGTTGAAGATCTGGAGCGGGGACTGAAGGCCCACGATCCGGAACGTGAGGCCGTCCACGAGGACGTCGCGCCCGACGGGGTCCGCGCCTCCGAAGAGCTTGACCCCGAGCGTCGAGCCGACGACGGCGACCATGCTCCGGCGCTTGCGGTCGTCTTCCGTGAGGCCGCGGCCGGACGCGATCGGGCGGTTCATGAGGAGCGCGTAGTCGGGCGTCAAGCCGGTGACCCAGATGCGCTCGGGGCCGCCGGCCGTTCTCACGCGCGTCGACTTCGTCGCGCGCGGGAGGAACGCGACGACGGCCGGGTGCGGCGACGTCACGCGCGCGAGATCCTCGAAACGGAGGCCAGGACTCATCGCGAAGCGTTTCTGCTCCTCGGTCGTCTCGGCGGTCTTGGGCTGGATGACGACGGTCCCGTCCCAGCTCATCCCCGCGAAGCCCGTCGAGACCTTGTCCAGCACGCCGTCGAGGACGGAGGTGAGGACGACGAGGGCGAAGACGCCGAGCATGAGGAGCGTGAGTGTGAGGATCGAGCGCAGCTTGTGCGACCAGAGCTCGACGAGGCCGCCGGTCACGACCTCCCAGACGAGGTTCAGCCGTGCGCCGAGGGACAGCCGGCGCTCTCCGGCGAAGAGAGTCGCCGGGGCGTCCAGTACGGCGCTACTCATACCGCAGCGCCTCCATCGGGGAAAGGCGGCTCGCCTTCCAGGCGGGGTAGAGCGCGAACGCGAACCCGAAGCCGGACGCGAGGACGAAGGCCCAGATGAAGCTCACGGGCTGCATGAAGAGGGGAATCTGGAGGAACGACGTGATGACCTTCGAGAACGCGACGCCGCCGAGGAGCCCGACGACGCTGCCGAGCGTCGTGATGAGAAGCGCCTCGGTCATGAAGCCCTTGAAGATCTCGCCGCCGGAGGCCCCGATCGCCATCTTGACGCCGACCTCGCGTACGCGCTCCTTCAGCGTCGCCATCTGGATGTTCACGTTGACCATGCCGCCGCCGATGAGCGACAGGATTCCCGAGAGCATGAAGATCATGTTGTAGACGTCGCCCTGGCTCCGGCGCTTCCGGATGCGCGCCGCGATGTCGTCGATCCGGAAATCCTCCTGCTGGCGGTGATTGCCTAGGAGGAGGCTCGAGAGTCCGTCGCCGAACTTCTCCATGACGTTCAGGTCCTTGAACCGGAAGACGACGCGGTCCACGCGCTGCCACTTGTCCCCGCTCATCCGCCGGGCGACGAGCGTCGACGGGACCGCGATGATTCGGTTCCGCCACCAGAACTGGTTGCCCTGGTTCTCCCGGAACCTGAACACCTTCTCGGAGAACGTCCCGACGACGACGACGGGAATGTCGCCGACCCGGACCGTCTGGCCGACGATCTCCCCGGTCGGGAAGAAGGTCGAAGCGGACTCGGCTCCGAGGATCGCGACGGCGCGGCCGTCCCCGAAGTCCTCGGCCGTGAAGCCCCGGCCCTTCTCGACCGTGTACCCGTTCAGGGCCATGTAGTCGCCGCCGATTCCCGTGATCTGCCGGTCCTGGTCCGCGTACGCGGAGCGCACGCGGGCGCGTGCACGCCTTTCCTGAGAGACGCCGGTCGTCGTCGTTGCGCCGAGGCCTTCGCCCTCGACGGCGTCCTCGTTGCGGAGGCCGAGGTTCGCGTTCTGGAGGGCGGTCGGCTGGCCGTCCTTGACGGCCTGGGACGGCTGGACGCTCATCCGGTCCATCCCGCCGAGCTTCACCCAGCGCTCGTCGCTGCGCTTCCGCTGGCTGTCCGAGATCGAGAACCCACCGAGCACCGACGCGACGCCGAGGACGACGCCGAGCGTCTGGAGCGTCGAGCGGCCGAGATTCTCGCGGATCTCCACCCACGCCTCGAACAGGCGCTCGCGGAACGCGCCCGAGAACATCAGGCCGCCTTCTGCTCGGGGGAGACCACGAGCCCGTCGCGCAGCTCAACCTTCCGCTGTGCGAGCGAGGCGATGTGGGGATCGTGCGTGACGAGGACGACCGTGTTGCCCTGCCGGTTGAGCTCCTGGAAGAGTCCGAGGACCTCCTCGCCCGTCTTCGAGTCGAGGGCGCCCGTCGGCTCGTCCGCGAGCAGGAGCGCGGGCGTGTTCGCAAGGGCGCGCGCGATCGCGACGCGCTGGCGCTGGCCGCCCGAGAGCACGGCGGGGAGGACGTTCGCCTTCTCGGGGATCCCGACCTTCTCGAGGAGCTCGAGGGCGCGGCGGCGCCGCTCCTTGCGCGAGACGCCGGCGTAGAGGAGCGGAAGCTCGACGTTTCGAACGATGGACGCTTTCGGAAGCAGGTTGTAGCTCTGGAAGACGAATCCGATCTTCTCGTTCCGGATCCGCGCGAGCGCGGAACCCGAGAGGCCCTGCACCATGACGCCGTCGATCGCGTACGTGCCCGCCGTGGGAGAGTCGAGGCAGCCGATGATTGCCATGAGGGTCGACTTGCCGGAGCCCGAAGGGCCGACGAGGGCGACGAACTCGCCGCGCGCGACCGTCAGGTCGATTCCGCGCAGCGCGTGGACGGCCGTCCCGTTCGCGCCGAAGACCTTCGTGAGGCCGGCCGTCTCGATGATCGGCCGATCAGTTGTCATCGTCTTTCTCGACCTTCTTCTTAGTGGGGTCCTCGAGGGCGACCTGCTCGGTGCCCTTGAGTCCGGAGCGGATCTCGACGCGCTCGAGGGTCGCGATGCCGGCGTCGACCGGGACGACGTCGTAGTAGTCCTTCCAGTGGTCCGAGAGCCAGATGTACTTGCCGCGGCCCCCGAGGCCGTCCTTCGCGGAAGCGATCAGCTTCGGGGTGAGGTTGTCCTTCAGGCGATAGACGACGGTCTTGCCGTCGCGGCGCTGGAGCGCCTCGAGCGGGATCGAGACGGCCTTCTCCTTCTTCTCGCCGAGAATTTCGACGTTCGCGCTCATTCCGGTGCGGTAGGAGTCACCCAGCTCGTCGAGCGCGATCTCGACGGGAAAGACCTTGATCTTGTCGAGTAGCTTGGCCGCCGGTGCGACGAAGCGGACCTTCCCGGTGAAGTTCTTCTGGGGGTAGGCATCGAGGGTGATCCGGACCTTCTGCCCGACCCTCACCTTCGCGATGTCGACTTCGTTGAGATTGACCTTGATCAGGAGCGTCTTGAGGTCGGCGACCGTGAAGAGGACGGTGCCCGCATTGAACGACGACACGCCCGACGTCACGGTCTCGCCGAGCTCGACGCCCTTCGTGATCACGACGCCCGACATCGGGGCCGTGACGCGCGCACGCTGGGTCAGGGCGTCGCCCGAGATGGGGATGCCGTGCCCTTCCACGATCTCGTAGCGCTGCCGCGCGGCCTTGACGTTCTCGGACGCGAGATCGCGCTTCGTGACGTAGTCCTTGAGCGTCTCGCTCCCGATGAGGCCTTCCCTGTGGAGCCGTTCCTGTGAGCCGAGCTGCCGCTCGGCGTCCTTCAGGGCGACTTCGGCTTGTGTGACGCCGGCCCTGACGTCGGAGAGGGACTGGGCCTGCGTGACGTCGGGCTCCACCTCGGCCAGGACGTCTCCCGCTTTCACGACGGCTCCGTCTCGGACCTTGAGGGACACGACACGGCCCGAGACGACGGACTTCACGTCCACCTTGGTCTCAGGGTCGACGACGCCGACCTCGCGGACGCTCACCTGGAGGTCTTCCGCCTGCACTTTCCCGACCCGGAACGGAGGGGGCTGGGGCTCTTTGCCCTTTTCCTTGCCCCGGGAGGCAAAGAGGACGCCTCCCCCCGCGAGCAGGACCACCCCGGCGGACGTGAGGATCCATTTGAGCTTCTTCGACATGCGAAACCTCTCGTCCGGATATACGGAGGCGGGGGCGCAAAGTTCGGTGGCGAGAGTCGCCTCATTCGCGACTTGCCCCAAGCGGGGCATCGCTGTACCCTTCTGTCCAGTGTTGTCCACCCATGGTGAAAAGAGGGGTGCGGGTCCGTTCCACCCGACCGGCGACATCCTTACGATCAGACAGCTCTCCGAATACCTCATGGTCTCGGAGAAGACGATCTACAGGATGCTCGACAGGAGCCTCCTGCCCGCGGTGCGGGTTGGGGCGCAGTGGCGGTTCCGGAAGAGGGACATCGACGCCTGGCTGGACGAGCGGGTCAAGAAGGTGGAGATCGAAGGGCAGAAAGCGGTTCTCGAAGAGCTCGCACCGTCAGAGATCGACATCCACCCGCTGTTGCTGGCGAAAAACGTGTGGCTCGACGTTCCGCAATTGCCGCGCGACGAACTTCTCTCGTGGATCGTCATGCATGCGGCCTTGGAGGCCGGGGTCGACCGGGAGGCGCTCTTCGAGTCGATTCGGACCCGGGAGGAGCTCTGCTCGACCGCGCTCGTCAAGGACGCGGCGTTCCCTCATCCCAACGAGCCGTCGGATTTCGGGTTCGTCAGGAAGCGGATTCTGCTCGCTGTCGCGCGCGAGCCGGTGGCCTTCAACGATCCTCACGGCCATCGGCCCCGCGTCATCGTGGTCATTCTCGCGCGGACGATCCAGGGATACCTCCTCACGATCTCTCGCGCGGTCAAACTCTTCGGGAACCCTGCCCTGATCGGGCGGATCACCCGGAGCGGCAGTGCCGGTGAGGTGATCGCCTCGATCCGCGACGCGGAAGATCGACTCATGGCGTCGGCGTCCCGATGAGGCGGGGCACGACATGCGCGTGACGGTCAGGGAGGCCGCGGCTCTCCTGAACGCCCCCGAGGCGAAGGTGTACGCGTGGATCGACTCCGGCGACCTGCCGGCGTACCGGATCAACGACCAGTACCGGATCAACCGGAGTGAGCTCCTCGAGTGGGCGACCGAACGGAATCTTCCCGTGGCCCCCGCCCTTTTCCACGAAGCCGAAGAGGACGAACGCATCCCGTCAGTATCCGAGAGCCTGGAGCGTGGCGGCGTCTTCGGCGACGTCGGGGGCACGACCCGCGAGGAGGTCCTCCGGTCGATCATTGCGCTGCTGAAGCTCGAGGACGAGGGAGACCGCGAGACTCTCCTTCAGCTGCTCCTCGCCCGCGACGCCGCGGCAGTCGTGCCGGTCGGCGACGGGATCGCGATCCCCCACGTGAGGAATCCGATCGCCCTCTCGACGGACGAGCCTTCCCTCACGCTCTGTTTCCTCCGGCAGCCGGTCGATTTCGCGGCGACGGACGGCCAGCCCGTCTTCGCGCTCTTCTTTCTCGTCAGCCCGACCACCCGCGTGCACCTGCAGATGCTGGCGAAGATCGCGTATCTCCTGCGCGATCCGGCGTTTCGCGAGGCGATCCGCACCCGCACCCCGGCGGCGCGCGCGATCGAGATCGCCCGGGTCGTCGAGAGGGAGGCGGCGTGAAGCCGCTCGTGTCCCGGTCGCGGGGGGCATGTGTCGCCCGTTGAAACGGTCATTGCCGCGCTCGCTCTCCACCTCGCGGGAGGTGTTCTGGCGCTCGTCAACGAAGGACGCATCGCCGAGCGCGCGGCGGCGGCCCTGGCGGCGATCGGCTCGATCGCGGGGCTGGCCGGGGCCGCCGGCGCTTTCCTCGCGCCGGTGCCCGCGCTCCTCGTGGCGCCGTGGCACGTGCCAGGCGGTGCGATCCTGCTTCGTCTCGACGCCCTTGCGGCGGCATTTCTCCTCGTGATCTTCCTCGTGTCGGGCCTCGGCTCCGTGTACGGACTTGGTTACTGGTCGTCCCGGGAGCAGCCGCGGTCCGCCGCGCGCCTGAGATTCTTCTATGCGCTTATGACCGTCGGTCTCGCGCTCGTGATCATGGCGGCGCACGCCGTGCTCTTCCTTCTGGCGTGGGAGCTGATGGCCGTCTCCGCCTTCTTTCTCGTCGCGACGGACGACGTTCAGGCGGAGGTGCGGCGCGCGGCATGGGTGTATCTCGTCGCGACGCACGCGGGTACGGCCTGCCTCTTCGCCGCCTTCGCGCTCCTCAATGCGAGAACCGGCTCGTTCGAGATCCAGAAGGTCGCGCTCTCTCCCTCGGTATCCGTCGTCTTTCTGCTCGGGGTCGTGGGGTTCGGCATGAAGGCCGGCATCGTTCCGTTGCACTTCTGGCTCCCCGCGGCCCATGCGAATGCGCCGAGCCACGTCTCCGCGCTCATGTCCGGAGTCATGCTCAAAGCCGGCATTTACGGCATCCTCCGTTTCTCCTCTCTCGTCGACGTGCCGCCGCTCTGGTGGGGACTTCTCCTGGCAGGACTCGGCGCGGTCAGCGCGGTCTCGGGCATCGCCATGGCGGCGGGCCAGACCGACATCAAGCGGGCGCTCGCCTATTCCAGCATTGAGAACATGGGGATCGTGTGGCTCGGCATCGGCCTCGCGCTCGCGGGCCGCGCGCTCGGCCAACCCTCGTGGGTCGCGCTCGGATTCTGCGGCGCGCTCTTCCACGTCTTCAGCCACGCCTGTTTCAAGTCGCTTCTTTTCTTCGGATCCGGCGGGGTCATGCACGCGGCGCGCACGCGGAACATGGAGCGCCTCGGCGGGCTCGTGAGGCGGATGCCGGTCACCGCGAGCCTCTTCCTCGTGGGCGCGCTCGCGGCCGCCGGACTGCCGCTCTTCAACGGGTTCGTTGGCGAGTGGCTCATCGCGCTGGGACTCTTCGACACGCTTCGGTCGAACTCCTCGGTCGGGTGGCCTCTCGCGTTCGGAGCGCCCGCGCTCGCGCTCGCCGGCGCGCTCGCGCTCGCGTCCTTCGTCCGGATCGTCGGAGTGACGTTCCTCGGCGCGCCGCGGAGCATCGAGGCTGCCGAGGCGCACGAGCCGTCGCCATTCATGACGGTCCCGATGGCGATCCTCGCCGCCGCATGTGTCGGCCTTGGCCTCTGGCCGTCCGCCGTCCTCCCGATGCTGAACGCGGCCGAAAGCGCGTGGCTGGGCGCTCCGGTGGACACGCTGTTTCTCAGAGCGACGCTGGCGCCGCCCGTTTGGACCATCATCCTCCTCGGGGTCGCGCTCGCGTCCGTCACCGCGTGCCTTCTCGCGCTCCGCCCGCGCTCCCCCCGCGTCGCCCCGACCTGGGATTGCGGCTATGCGACACCGACCGCGAGGATGCAATACACGTCGGGGTCGTTCGGCGCCGCGATCACCGCGGTGCTGCCCGGATTCCTCGCTCCGTCTTCCCTCGCCGAGCCGCCGCATGGAGCATTTCCCGCGTCGGCGTCGTTCCGGACGGAGGCGCCGGACCCGTTCGGGGCGAAGCTGTTTGAGCCGTTCGCTGCGCGGTGGGCCGCCCGCATGGCACACCTTCGCAGAATGCAGAGCGGCCAGCTCACGCTCTACCTCGTTTACGTGTTTTTCACGATGCTCGTGATGCTCGCCTGGTCGGTCATCCGGCCGTACGTCCGATGACGAGTCTCAACCTTCTTCTGTTCGCCTCCGTGCTGGTCGGACTCAGCGGCCTTCCGGGTCTGCTGTTTCCTTCGGGACGGACTGCGGGGCAGCGAATCGCGACCGTGCTGCACGTCGCCGGGTGCGCCGCCGGCGCCGGCGCCGCGGCGTGGGCGCTCGCCGGCGGCACGGTGGCGGCGCGGTTTGTCTGGCCGTTGCCCGGCGGATCCGTGACGTTTTCGCTCGACCGTCTCTCGGCGTTCTTCCTCGTGCCGGTGTTCGTCGTTGCCGGCCTCGGCTCGATCTACGGTGAGGGCTACTGGACAGAGTCGCGTCACCCCGAGAACGGCCGCAAGCTCCGCTTCTTCTACGGCGTCACGACGGCCAGTCTCGTTCTCGTGATGGCGGCCGGCGACGCGTGGGCCTTTCTCGCCGGCTGGGAGGTCGTGTCCCTCGCGGCCTTCTTTCTCGTCACGACCGACCAGAACGACGCCCGGGCGCTTCGCGCGGGATGGATCTATCTCGTGTCGGCCCACGTCGGCACGTTGATTCTCTTCGCGATGTTCACGCTGCTTCGCGACGCGACGGGCGGGTGGCTCCTCGTTCCCTCCCTGGCGCTAGGCTCCTCCGCGCTGCTCCGCCCCATTCTCGTGCTTGCGCTCGCCGGTTTCGGCCTCAAGGCGGGCGTGATCCCGCTTCACATCTGGCTGCCGGACGCGCACGCGGTGGCCCCGAGTCACGTCTCGGCTCTGCTGTCGGGTGTCGTCTTGAAAATGGGGATCTACGGTCTCGTCCGGGTGCTCTCGATGCTCCCCGCGTACCCGACGTGGCTCGGGCTCGCGCTCGTGGGCCTCGGGATCTCGTCCGGCGTTCTCGGCGTCGTCCTCGCGCTCGCGCAGCACGACCTCAAGCGCCTCCTCGCGTACCACTCGATCGAGAACATCGGCATCATCCTGATCGGACTCGGCGTCGGCGCTCTCGGGATGGCGCAGGACCGGCTCGACTGGGCCGTTCTGGGGTTCGCGGGCGCCCTCCTTCACGTCTGGAACCACGCGGCGTTCAAATCGCTCCTTTTCTACTCGGCCGGAGCGGTGATCCGCGCGACCGGCACGCGGGAGATCGACACGATGGGCGGGCTTCTCGGGCGCATGCGTTTCACGGGAGCCGCGTTCCTCGTCGGCGCCGTGGCGATCTGCGGCCTGCCGCCGCTGAACGGGTTCGTCAGCGAGTGGCTCATTGCGCTCGGGAGCTTCCGCGCGCTCACCGACGACAGCGCGGGCGTCGGAATGCTCGGCGCGGCGGCGGGCGCCCCCGCGCTCGCGCTCATCGGCGCCCTCGCCGTGGCCTGTTTCGTGAAGGCATTTTCTGCCGTCTTCCTGGGATCTTCACGGAGGCCGGCCGGGGCGATCGAGGCCGGAGACCCGAGCCGATCGATGCTCTTCTCGATGGCGGGGCTCGCCTTCGTGTGCGCCGTCATCGGGCTCTGGCCCGCGGGCGCCGCGCGGCTCAGCCGCGACGCGGCAAGCGCGCTTCTCCTCGGCCGGGCGGGGATGAAGACCGACGCGGACCTGGGCGCGCTCGGCGGAATTCCGCTCCTTCTGCTCGGCATACTCGCGGGCACGGGCATCGCTGCCGTGGCGTGGACCCGGCCATCGACGCGGACGACGACGTGGGACTGCGGCTACGCGGCGCCCGGCCCGCGGGTCCAGTACACGGCCTCGTCGTTCGCCCAGATTCTCGTGGGACTGTTTCGCTGGGCGGTGTTGCCGGACGAGCACCGCCCGAGCTTGACCGGCCTCTTCCCCCCGGCGGGCGAGCGTTTCGAGAGCCATGCCCCCGATCCCGTCCTCGACCGTCTCCTGCTTCCGGGTCTGACGCGAGGTCGCTCGTTCCTCGGCCTCGCGCGGGTCATTCAGGCAGGCCGCATCCAGACCTATCTGCTCTACATCGTCGTCACGCTCGTGGTTCTCCTCGCGTGGAGCGCGTCATCGTGAGTTCGATCGCCAACCTCGCCGTCCTGCTCGTCCTCGCCCCGTTCCTCCTCGGCGTGATCAACAGGACGAAGGCTCTCGTGGCTGGGCGCACGGGGCCGCCTCTTCTCCAGGTCTATTTCGATCTCGCGAAGCTCCTCCGAAAGGGCTTCGTCGTGAGCAGCACGACGACGTGGGTGTTCCTCGCCAGCCCGGTCCTGTCCGTCGTGGCGCCGGTCGTCGCGGCGCTCCTGCTGCCTCTCGGAGGCCGGCCCGCGCTCCTCTCGTTCACGGGCGACATGCTTCTGTTCGTTGGCGTTTTCGCGCTGGCGCGTTTCTTCGTCGCGTCCGCGGCCATGGACACGGGATCGCCATTCGAAGGGATGGGCGCGGCGCGCGAGGTGACGTTCTCGGCTCTCGCGGAGCCTGCCCTCCTCTTCGGCATGCTCGCGCTCACACGGATGTCGGGCTCGCTGACGCTGACGGGCATGTTCGACCTCGGTGCATCGGCGGCGTGGCAGAAGGCGAGCGCCTCCGTCATTCTCATTCTCGCGAGCTGGTTCATCCTTCTTCTCGCCGAGAACGCGCGCGTGCCCTTCGACGACCCGACGACGCACCTCGAGCTGACGATGATCCACGAGGTAATGGTCCTCGACCATGCGGGGCCCGCGTTCGGCTTCATCGTGTACGGCGCCGCCCTCAAGCTCACCGTTTTCGCGGCGCTCCTCGTCATGCTCCTGATCCCTTCCCGCCCGGACTCGGGCGCGCTCGCCCTCGCGACCTTCGTGGGCGGCCTCGTCGGGGTCGGCGTCGTCGTCGGGCTCGTCGAGTCGAGCATGGCGCGCCTCCGGCTCGTCCGCGTCCCGCAACTTCTCGTCACGGCGACGCTTCTCGCGGGGTTCGCCGTCGTTCTGGTCCTGAGGTAGAAGATGAGAGAAGCCGCTTCGTCCATCCTCATCCTCGCCGTCACGATGAACTTCCTCGCGCTCGGTTCCTCGAACCTGAAGGCGTGCATCCGGGCGGCGGCCCTGCAGGGGTTCTTCGTCAGCGTTTTTCCGCTGTTCTTCCAGCCGGAGCCGACGGCCCGCCTTCTCGGGCTCGTGATCGTGGCCGGCGTCGTGAAGACCTTCGTGATCCCGGGAATGCTCATGCGGGCCCTCCGTGAGGTGCACATCCGAAACGAGATGGAACCCTACCTGGGCCTCGTCCCGTCCGTGCTCCTCCTCGCCGTCGGGACGGGCGGCGCGGCCCTTTTCGCGGACCGTCTTCCGCTCATGCCGGCGCACCGCGATCTCCTCGTGGTCCCGGTGGCGCTCGCGACGCTCTTCGCGGGATTCCTCCTGCTGACGACTCGGCGCAAGGCCATCTCGCAGGTCACGGGATACCTCATTCTCGAGAACGGGATCTTCGTCTTCGCGCAGCTTCTCCACGAGGCGATGCCGACTCTCGTGGAGGTGGGCGTTCTCCTCGATCTCGTCGTCGGTATCTTCGTCATGGGAATCGTCATGAACCACATCCAGCGGGAGTTCGGCTCCCTCGACACGGAGCGTCTCTCGGAGCTCAGGGACTAATTCGATGCTGCTGCTCGGGCTGATCCTCGTGCCTCTCTTCGCGGCCCTCGTGGCTGCCCTGACGCCCTCGGCGCGGGTGCGGCCTCTGATCGTCGCCGGAACCGGGCTGCTTCATCTCGCGGGCGCGCTCGCCGTGCGATCGGGTGACGCGGTCTTCGGAGGCTGGTTCGCGGCTGACCCGCTCGGGCACCTCATCCTCCTCGTCGTCTCTGTGCTCTTCACTCTCTGCGCGCTCTACGGCGTCGGATACTTGCGCGTCCGGAAGGAGCGGCCGAACCTCGTGTTCTGCGTCTGCCTCCTGACGTTCCTGTCGATGACGACGGCGATCACGCTGGCGCAGCACCTAGCGGTCGTGTGGGTCGCCGTCGAGGGCGCGACGCTTTCGACGGCCGTCCTCATTTACTTCAATCAAAACGCCCGGTCGCTCGAGGCGGCGTGGAAGTACCTCATGATCGGGTCGGTCGGGATCGCACTCGCGCTTCTCGGCTCGCTCTTCGTGGCATACGCCGCGCTTCACGGCGCCTCGGGGGACGAAAGTCTCCTCTTCGCGGCCCTGCTCGAGCACGGGGGCGGCTTGTCCCGGCCCTGGCTCAGGGCCGGTTTCGTCCTTCTCGTCGTCGGCTACGGCACGAAGATGGGGCTCGCTCCGATGCACACCTGGAAGCCGGATGCCTACGGCGAGGCTCCGGGGATCATCGGGGCCCTTCTCGCCGGCGGGATGACGAACTGCGCGTTTCTCGCGCTCCTCCGGGTCTATCGCGTGATGCAGGCGGCCGGAGAAGGGGCGTTCGCGCGTGAGCTTTTCCTCGGCTTCGGATTGCTCTCGATGGCCGTCGCGGCGGCGTTCATGGCCGGGCAGCGCGACTTCAAGCGGATGCTCGCGTACTCGAGCGTCGAGCACATGGGAATTCTCGTGATTGGCGTCGGCGTCGGCGGCATCGCGCTCGTCGGCGCGCTCCTGCACGTCGTCAACAACGCCCTGACGAAGGTCGTCCTCTTCCTCTCGGCAGGCAATATCCACCGCGCGTACGGAAGCAAATCGATCGACAAGGTGAGCGGCGCGCTTCGCCGCGTCCCCGTGTCCGGCGCGCTCTTCCTCGCGGGCTTCCTCGCGATCACGGGATCGCCGCCGTTCGGCCCGTTCATCAGCGAGTTCACGATTCTCTCGGGAGCGATGTCGGGACGGCACTTCGTCGTGGCGGCCCTCTTCCTGGTCTTCCTCGTCGTCATCTTCATCGGCATGGGCGCCACGGTCCTCGCGGTGGTCCAGGGGCCGGTTTCCCCGGCGGGCGCGACGACCGACTTTCGCGACACCTTCTGGAGAGTCGCCCCGATGCTGGCGGCGTTGTCGATGGTCCTCGTCATGGGTATCTGGATCCCGGGCGCGGTCTATGACCTGGTCCTCGCCGCCGCGAAGATGCTGGAGGGCGCCTCGTGACCGCGGGCCTCGCGACCCGGAACGGCCGTGCCCTCGCTCTCAAGGACGTCCCAATTCTCGAGCCGTCCCAGTTTCGCGGGTGGATCGTCAACGGCGTGCGCGACAAGGCAAGACGCATCGTGTCCTATTTCGGCGTGCCCGGATGTGCCGACAGCGGGCCGGCGGCCGACGGAATCTCCCTCGTCGCCGTACTCGCGGACGACGCGAACGGGCGACTTTCCGTCGCGCGCGCGGCCTGCGACGGCGCTTCCTTCGCGTCCCTCGTCCCCGAGACCGCGCAGGCGCATCTCTTCGAGCGCGAGATCGCCGAGCAGTTCGGCGTGACGTTCGAGGGGCATCCCTGGCTGAAGCCGGTGCGTTACCACCACTCGTATTGCCCCGGCCGCGACGCCTGGGGCCGGCCTTCGGAGGCCGCGATTCCGCCGGGAGTGATGGACTTCTTCCGGGTCGAGGGGGACGAGGTGCACGAGGTCGCGGTGGGACCCGTCCATGCCGGGGTGATCGAGCCCGGGCATTTCCGCTTCCAGTGTCACGGGGAGCAGGTCTTCCACCTCGAGATCGCGCTCGGTTATCAGCATCGCGGCGTCGAGCGCGTGCTCGTCGGAGGGCCGACGAAGCGGACGTTGCCGTACATGGAGACCGTGGCGGGCGACACGACGATCGGCCACGCGCTCGCGTACTCCCACGCGGTCGAGGCCTCTCGCCCGCCGCAGCCCGTGAGTCAGCCCCGCTGCGCGGCCGCCTTCACCG
>JBDTML010000057.1:0-2697 GCA_039934255.1 Acidobacteriota bacterium
GCGCCTCCTCGATCGAGATCAAGAGGAAGGGCCTCGAGGAGGGCATGGTCTCCCTGCGCCGCTCGGGCCTCGCGAAGATCAAGGACGGCCTGACGTCGATCGAGGAAGTCGTGCGGGAGACGGTGCTCTAGCCTCGTATTACGATCCCCCATTCGGGGTGTCGAAATGAACACAGGAACGCGCATCCAGGGCGTGCCGGTCGCGGGCTCGGAGATCATCCTTTCGGACGAGGCGCTCCTCTTCGTCGCGGGCCTCCACCGCGAATTCAACGGCCGCCGGATCGAGCTCCTCGCCCGCCGGGCCGAGCGCCAGAAGCTCTTCGACGCGGGTGAGCTTCCCGGCTTCCTTTCCGAGACAGCCGCCGTGCGCGCAGGCGACTGGACCGTCGCGCCCGCGCCGGCGGATCTTCGGAAGCGCTGGGTCGAGATCACGGGCCCCGTCGAGCGGAAGATGATGATCAACGCGCTGAACTCGGGCGCGAGCGTCTTCATGGCCGACTTCGAGGATTCCCTGTCGCCGACCTGGGAGAACGTCGTGCAGGGGCAGACGAACCTGATGGACGCCGTTCGGCGCACGATCGCCTTTACGAGCCCCGAGGGGAAGGCGTACCGGCTGAACGAGTCGATCGCCACGCTCCTCGTGCGACCGCGCGGCTGGCACCTGCACGAGAAACACGTTCTCGTGGACGGAGCCCCGATCTCCGCGAGCCTGTTCGATCTCGGGCTGTACCTCTTCCACAACACCGGTGCGCTCCGGGAGCGCGGAACCGGCCCCTATTTCTACCTGCCCAAGATCGAGAGCCACCTCGAGGCCCGGCTCTGGAACGACGTCTTTCGGGCCGCACAGGACGCGCTTGGGATTCCACCGGGGACGATCCGAGCGACCGTCCTCATCGAGACGCTGCCCGCCGCGTTCGAGATGGAAGAGATCCTGTACGAGCTGCGCGAGCACGCGAGCGGTCTGAACGCGGGGCGCTGGGACTATCTCTTCAGCCTCATCAAGAAATTCCACGCGCGCGCCGATCTCGTCCTGCCGGACCGGGCCCAGATCACCATGACGGTCCCCTTCATGCGCGCCTACTCGGAGCTCCTCGTGAAAACGTGCCATCGGCGGGGCGCCCACGCGATGGGCGGCATGGCGCCCTTCATCCCCACGCGCAAGGATCCGGAGGTCAACGCGGCGGCGCTCGCGAAGGTCAGGGCCGACAAGGACCGCGAGGTCGCCGACGGCTTCGACGGCACGTGGGTGGCCCACCCCGACCTCGTGCCGGTGGCGTGGGAGGTCTTCGAGAAGGCGCTCGGAGAGAAGCCGTATCAGAAGGAGCGCCTCCGCGAGGACGTCGTGCCCGACCCCGCGAGGCTCGTCGACCTCCGCGTGCCGAACGGCACCGTCACCGAGGCCGGCTTTCGCCTGAACATCAACGTCACGCTCCAGTACCTGAACTCGTGGCTCCTCGGGAACGGAGCGGCCGCGATCTTCAACCTCATGGAAGACGCGGCGACGGCCGAGATCTCGCGCGCCCAGCTCTGGCAGTGGCTCCACCGCGGCGCGGCGCTGGCCGACGGGCGGCCCGCCACGGCGGAGCTCTACCGCGCCGTCCGTGCGGAAGAGCTCGCGAGGCTCGGCGGAAGCGAATCGGGGCGGCTCGGGGAAGCAGCGAATCTCCTCGACTCCCTCGTCCTCGATCAGGGCTTCGCCGACTTCCTGACGCTTCCCGCTTACGGCCTCCTTGCATAATCGCGTATCATTCGTGCGTACTCGGGAGGGACATCGCAATGGGGGTCACGCTCCATCAGCTCCTCAAGACGCTCGTCGAGCGCGGGGGATCGGACCTTCACATCACGACGAATTCGCCGCCCATGATTCGGGTGGACGGTGATCTCATCCCGTTGGATTACCCGCCGCTCACGGTTCCCGAGACGAAACAGCTCGCGTACTCGATCCTGACGGACGTCCAGAAGCACCGCTTCGAGGAACAGCTCGAGCTGGACCTCTCTTTCGGCGTGAAGGGCCTCGCGCGTTTCCGCGGCAACTGCTTCCTGCAGCGCGGGGCCGTGTCGGCCGTTTTCCGGCAGATCCCGTACGAAATTCTGGGCTTCCGCGAGCTGGGCGTCCCCAACGTGGTCGAGGGGCTCTGCACCAAGCCAAGGGGCCTCATCCTCGTCACCGGGCCGACGGGTTCGGGCAAGTCCACGACGCTCGCGACCATGCTCGACAAGATCAACCGCGAGCAGCCGAAGCACATCGTGACGATCGAGGATCCGATCGAGTTCCTCCATACGCACAAACGCTGCATCGTGAACCAGCGCGAGCTCCACGCCGACACGCATTCCTTCCCGAACGCCCTGAAGGCCGTCCTCCGCGAGGATCCCGACATCGTCCTCGTGGGCGAAATGCGCGACCTCGAGACGATGGAGTGCGCCCTGCGTATCGCGGAGACGGGCCACTTGACGCTCGCGACGCTCCACACGAACAGCGCCGTGCAGACGATGAACCGCATCATCGACGCGTTCCCGGCGAACCAGCAGCCTCAGGTGCGCGCCCAGCTGTCGTTCGTGCTGGAGGGAATCCTCTGCCAGAGCCTTCTCCCCCGCGCCGCGGGAAAAGGCCGCTGCATGGCGATGGAGATCCTCGTGCCGACACCCGCGATCCGCAACCTCATTCGCGAGGACAAGCTCCACCAGATCTACTCGATGA
>JBDTML010000058.1:0-11711 GCA_039934255.1 Acidobacteriota bacterium
TGAAGGCGACGGTCGTCAGCCCCTTCGGCGCCGTGACCGGGAACGTCAGGTTCGTGCCGCCGCCAGCCGGTGCCGTGAAGGCCTTCGACGCCCCGCCCTCGAGGCCGAATGCCGCGAGAAGGCTCTTGCCCGTCGACGGGTCGGTGATCTCGAACGCGAGAGTCCCGCTCAGCGGCTTCACAGAAGCGTTGTTCACGACCACCTTGATCTCGGCCTTGTCGCCTTCGCGGAGGAAGCGCGGGACGTACGGACGCACCATGAGGTCCTTGACGGTCTTCGTCTCGGCGTCCACGGAGCCACCGCGCAGGTCCTTCGTCACCGCGTGGACGAACACCCTCCAGGACGTGACGGAGTCCGGGACGGTGAACTCGATGGAGGCCGAGCCGTCGGCTCCGGTCAGGAGTTGCGGTTGCCAGAAAGCTGTTTCGGAGAAATTGCTTCGGAGGGGGGCGGCGGAGTCGTCGCCGGTGACGCCTATCCTTCCCTTATCGCCGTCTTTCTTCTTAGAAAGTGAATCGATCTCGTCCGAACGCCCGTCTTTCGCGGCAGCGAGCTTGCCCTCCGCGACGGATGACGGGCCGTCAGCCACTTCCTGCCGCGCCAAGGCGGACTTCATCGCCATCGGTGCCGAGGCGGGATACGCCTGGTTGTAGGCGCCGCCCATCCCGCGGTTCCTCACGCCCGGGCCGCCGATTCCGTAACCGCTCTCGAACTTGAGGCGGTCCCCCACGAGATAAGGCGGCGACGGAGGCGTGGGGAAGCCGCTGCTCGTGAGCCAGAGCTGCGGCGCCTGGCCGAGCGTCGCACGCGTCACGAGGGGCGTCGCGCGGTTCGGCAGGAGGAAGAGCGGGTTGGGCGGCCGGTGAGGCGTGAAGGAGTCGAGGCTCCGGTCGTACATGTACGCGAGGAGCTCGGCGGTCTCCTTGAGGGGGTGCTCGGGCGTTGCGCCTTTCACGGTCACGCGCCACGTCTCGGTCTGGCCCGGGCGGAGGCGGTCGCGGAACGTCGCGAACGCCACTTTCAACTCCCGGTCGTCCCACGGGACGAA
Organism: Acidobacteriota bacterium; assembly: GCA_039934255.1. Taxonomy (GTDB): domain Bacteria; phylum Acidobacteriota; class Thermoanaerobaculia; order UBA5066; family UBA5066; genus Fen-183. The sequence continues at coordinate 1,049 of JBDTML010000058.1, forward strand.
GATGGTCTGCGTCTGCTGGAGGAACTGGTGGTCCTTGAGCGCGGTCAGCGTGAAGCCGAGGCCGCCGCGGTCCTCCTCGGAGATCGTCCGCTCGATCACGACGGGGTCGGCTCCCGCCTTCAGGACGCGCCTCTCGACGAGGCGGCCCGCGCGCGCGACGTCGAGATACATCGTCTGCTCGCGCAGGCCGGATGCGACGAGGAGGCGCGCGACGCCGCCGACCCTCACGGAGTTGGCCTCCGCGAGGAGGACGAGCGGCAGCGCCGGAGCGGTCTTTCCGCCCGCGACCAGGAAGTCCCGGGACATCTCGTACTTCGCGCCGTAGTCGTCGACGGTGGAGTACCGCAGGCGATACGCCCCCGCGGGCAGCGCGGGCAACTCGAGCTTCGCCTCGCCTTTCGCGTCGTGCGTCAGCGCGCCCGAAGCCGTCTCCGCGCCGTCCTTCCACGTGCGCAGCCATTCCTCGATCGAGTAGGAAGTCGACCAGCGGGGGCGGAGGAGATCGCCGGGGGTTTTTATGCTCCCTGCCTGCGCGGCACCCGTCTCGTTCAGGGAACCGCCGTTTTCGGATTGCTTAGAAGGTAATTCGGCGGGGAGCAGGGTCTTCTCGGGCGAGGTGAGGCGCAGCAGCCTCCACGTTCCGCTGCCCGCGCGCGGCGCGCCGTCCAGATCAGTCCTCACGATCTTCGCGGCGGCGTCTCCCTTCTCTCCTTCTTTCTTTCCTTCTAAGAAGAAATTCTTCTCTTTCTCTATCCTTGCCGTCACGTTCACGAATCCGAGGCGGAAGCTGCGGTCCGCCGAGCGCGTCTCGCCGCCCTCGTCCGTGACGTCCGCGGAAAGCCGGTAGCGGTACGTGAGCTCTTTGTTCGCGCGCTCGTCCGCCTTCGGCGAAAACGTGACCGCGAACTTCCCGTCCGCGGCGAGCGCGGCGTTGCCGGTGGCGACGGTCTCGGCTCCCGCCGGGCGCCCGCCGCCGAGCCAGCCCCACCACCACCACCACGGGTACTCGGTTTCGCGCGTGACGCGCCACGCGACGCTTCCGTTCGCGACGGGGAGGCCGAAGTAGTAACGCGCTTCGCCGTGGAACGTCGCGGGCCGGTTGAGGCGGAGAGCGTCCTTCGACTCGAGAAGCGTCGTCTCGAACGTGGGCCGTTTGTACTCCTCGACGCGAATCGACGCGGCGCCGCCCCAGTCGCACCTCACGGCCCATGCGCCGAGCGCGCGGCCCGCGGGAAGCGCGAACTCACCCGCCGCCGAGCCGTACGCGTTCGTCGTGACCGTCCTGGACTCCACGGCCTGGCCGTTCGCGTCGACGAGAGTGACCGAGACGGTCGTCGCGGGCGCGACCTGGAACTTCGCCTGGTCCGCGCGGCCGCGGAAAAGGATGGCTTTCCAGAGCACTTTCTGGAGCGGCCGGTAGATGCTGCGGTCGGTGTAGACGAGAGCCGAGGACGCGTCGCCGGGTTGCCCGCGCACCCACATCGAGACGGACGCCGCGTCCAGCGCGACGTCGTCACCTCGCCGCGCGAAGAGGAAGAGCGGCTTGCCGCTCCGTTGGGGAGTCGGCTCGAACACGGCGAGACCCTCCCGTCCGGCCGTGGCGTCCGCGAGGCGGCGGTGGCCCTTCTGCCAGTCGTAGAGATACAGCGATACGGTCGCCCCGGCAGCGGGGCGGCCCGTCGATCCCGTCAGGACCCGTGCCTCGAGGGCATTCGTGTCCGTCTGGCGGACCGTGAGCACGAGGTCCGTCTCGATCATCCCGGCCGCGCGGAGCGGGCCCTTGCCCGGGTCGAAGCCCTTGTCGGCGGACGCGACGATGACGTGGAGGCCGCGGCCGAGAGCCGGCGGCGTCACGAACGTGCGGTGCGACTTGTAGTCCGGCGTCCCCGGGAGCGCAGCCTCGAAGGACGCAGCCGGCAACTCCTTCGCCACGAGGTCGTCGAGTTCCTTCCCCTGCGGCAGCAGGTTGTAGTCCTTCGCCCGGCGGAAGCGGGCCTCGAGGTCGATCGCGTACGCGCGGAAATAGAGAACCGGGAAGTTCCGGTGCGTGACCTCGATCGAGCGCCTTCCCGGGCCGTCGGCGGCCATCGCGGCCATCGACCAGTCGGGGGCCTCGATCTGCCCGACGATCGAGCGCGCGCGGTCGGCTCCGAGGGATTTCGGGAACGCCTGAATGGCCTCGAGCGCGAGCGTCCGCGCCCGCACGAGGTTGCCGGGCTTGTCTTCGGCACGTGTGAAGTCCGCGAGTTGCGCCTTGCCCATCGAGAACCATGGAAGGCCGGCGTACGCCGGGAGCTTCGCCGCGAGGTCCTTGCGGATCGTCGCCTTGTCGCCCGCGTCGGTGAGCGCCGCGTCGAGACGGCGGAGGCGCTCGAGGCGCCCCTCGAGAGCGGCCTCCTTCTCGCCTGCGGAGGTGTGCCACGCCTCGAGGTCGTCGAAGACGGCGCCGACCTTGAGGAGCGGGTGCACCGCCGGATCGTCGAGCTTGACGAGTCTCGAGACCGCGGGATCGCCCGCGACGAGAGCCCTCGCGTCCAGCGAGAAGACGCCGTTCGACTGCTCGGGGCGCCAGCCGGCCGTGTCAGCGAGAAGCGCGGCGAAGAGATACGACGCCGCGTCTCGCAGCGTGCCCCGGATCTCCTTCGGATAGTTGTTCGGCTCGACGAACTCGGCGACGGCGTTGACCGCGACGCGCCCGAGGGCCTCGCGGTCCTTCCACACCTCGACGTACGCTCGCACCGCCTCGGCCTGGATCTCGTCACGCGTCCACGCCTTGAGGTCGACCGCGCCCGTCGAGGAGACCCTCTCCCGCTTTCCGATCTCCCACCCGTATACCTGCGCGTACGTCACGAGCGACTGCGCGTAGAAGAGGCGCAGCGTGGTGCGCGGGAGCAGGCTTTTCGGCCAGGGCTGGTCCTTCAGGAAACGGACGGACGTCTCGTACCCGTGGAGCGCCGTCCGAAGCTGGACCTCGCGGACGAGGGCCTTTGCCTCGTTCGTCTCGTCGCCCGCGGAGCGCGCGGCCTCGCGGATCTTCCCGACCCTCCCCGCCGCCTCCTCGAACTTCTGCTCGGAGACGAGCCGCTCGACCTCCTTCCATGGTTCCTCGCCCGCCACGCGGGCCCCGGCGAAGGTGAGGGCCACGCGGGCGGTCCCTGCGGCTAGAAGGGCGGCGGCGGCGAAAAGGGCAACCCGGCGTGCTTGTGTCATGGCGTCTCCCGCGAGTCTATGACCCCGAAAAGGGCCGAAGGTTCCCGGTCAGCGCATCAAACGGAACGCGGCGACGGCCTCGAGCTTCCGGCCCTTTCGCTCCGCCAGCATACGGCGCGAGAGGCGGCGCACGAGCGAGGCCCAGTCGGGCGTGCGTCCTCCGGCAGCCTTTCGGAGGATTTCCAGCCAGTTCTCGGGACGAATGCCGCGGATGGAGGCTCCGCGGCCGAGGATCAGCTCCGCGAACTCGGGGCGCGGCGAGCCGTCGAATCCCGTCGCCGCCACCTCGACCCCCGTGCCGCGGCGGAACACGTAGAGGAGGCCCGCTCCCGAAACGCCCGCCTTTTCGATCAGGAGGAGTCCGGTCCGCCCGCGGGCGCCGTCCTCGAGCTCGCGGAACAGCCCTTCCACGAGCGCGTGGCCCGATGCGAAGAAGTCGAGGTCTTCGTTGCGCACCGCCTCGTCGCGGTCGAACGTGCCCAGCCACCGCGTACCGCCCGCCACTCCAGGCAGGTGCTCGACGAGCGCGTCCGCGCCGAATTCCACGTACCACGTGCTCTTCCCCGCCCGCTCCGCGGTCTCGAATCCGTGGATGTCCGAGGCATCGAGGACGAAGCGCTCCATGCGCGCGTCGAGGTCGGCGGGCACTCGGGCGAAAATCTGATCCGCTTTCTCCGGCGCGTAGCCGTCCTGGTGAAGGTGGTGGTAGACGGCCTTCTGCCGCGCGTCGGCCGCGCGCCGCATCTCCTCCGCGAGGGCCTCGATCGGCAGGGCCTTCCCCGCCTTCGCGAACCTCTCCGCCCTGCGGATCGCCGCTTCCACGTCCGACAGCGAGCGCTCGAGCCCGCCGAGCGGCGACGTGAAGAGGCCGATGCGCTCGTAGAGGTCGACGACCTCGCGCTCGAAGCCTCCGGGCGGCCGGAAGTACACGATCTCGACGGGCGTCGACCGGTTGATGCGGTCGAGCCGGCCGATGCGCTGCTCCACCGCCGCGGGGTCACGCGGCAGGTCGAACAGGACGAGCCTCCGGCAGAACTCGAAGTTCCGTCCCTCGCCGCCCGCTTCCGTCGAGATCAGGATCGAAGGCCCGTCGGGCCTCCGGAATTCGGCGACCTCGACGTCGCCCCGCTCGGGCGTGAGCTCCTCGTGGAAGATCGCGACGCGTTTGCGGGTCGCGGACTCGAGCCGCTCCTTCAGGGCCGACAGGGTCGCGCGCTCGTGGACGAAGACGAGCGTCTTGGCCGTGCCGAGAGAGCGCCAGATCTCGTCCTGCGCCGCGATCCACGCGACGCGCGGATCCGCGGCGTCTTCCTTTTCCTCGCCGGTGAGACCGGCGGCACCCGGCGCCTCCACGAGATCCACCGGCGCGGGCACGCGCGGCTGGAGCCCGCCGATGTCAACGCGCCGCGTCGCGCTCGTGCAGGGCGGCAGGGGATCTCCCCGCTCGAGCGCTTCCTGAAACGCCTCCTCGGACGTATACGCGTCGGGCCGGAGCAGCTCCAGGAGGCGAAAAAAGCCGTGGGCGTCCGCCTCGAGAGGCGTCGCGGAGAGAAGCAGCACGTGCCGCGCGATTCGCGTCAAGGGAGCGATGGCGCGATACGCGTCACTTCCCGCATCGCCCTTCGCGCGTTCCAGGCGGTGCGCCTCGTCAACGACGAGAAGCTCGAACCCCGCAGCCACAGCCTGTTTCGAGAGCTCGGCGTTCTCGACGAAGTCCTCGAGCGCCACGATCGCGTGCCGGTGAGCCTCGAAGGGATTGAAACCCACGCCGTGGTCCTTCACGACGTCCTCCCGCCTCTTTCGGTCGAGGAGCACGAACGTCTGGTGGAACTTCCGATACAGCTCGCCGAGCCATTGAACGGTGAGCGTCGCGGGGGCGATGACGAGCGCGCGGTCGGCCCGGTCGGTGCGCAGGAGGCGCGAGAGGATGAGGCAGGCCTCGATCGTCTTGCCGAGGCCCACCTCGTCGGCGAGCAGCCAGCGGACCGGATCGGCCGCGTTGGCTCTCTCGGCGACGTCGAGCTGGTGCGGGAAAAGCGTGATACGTCCGCCGAGGAAAGAGCCGAGACCCGCCGCCTGCCGGATTTCGGAAAGCCGGAGCCCGTCGAGCCGGTTCCGGAACGCGGCCGCCCGGTCGACCTGGAGCGCGGCGAGCCGCTCGACGGGATCGTCGGGCGGCGCCAGCGGCCACAGGAGGACCGGATCCACCGTGCGCCCGTCGGTGAGGAGCGCTCCGGAAGGAGAAATGGCGTCCACGACGACCTCGCCTTCCTCCCCTTCGAGCCGAGCTTTCTGTCCGGCTCCGAGGGGCAGGGGGCGCAGGGCTTTGTCGTCGGCCGCGAGCGTCAGGTGGGTTTCGGTCAGAGGAAAGAAGACGACGATGCGGCGCCCATCCACCTTCTCGACGCGCCCCGGCCCCAGATCGGGATTGAATTTGTGGAAGAGCTTGTCGTTTTCGCGGAAGGCGGGCACGGGGGCGACCATGGTGCGGCCTGAAGCCGATTCGGGCAAGTGCCGTCGTAAGATTGAAATCGTGCCGAGCAAGACGTTCACCCGCGATCTGGCCGCCGAGACCGCAAAGTTCTTCCGCGGCACTCCTGAAAGCCGTCTCGCGGACGCCTTACGCGTGGACCCGTTCGCTCTCGACCTTTTTCTCGCCGCGCTTCCCGCAGGCACGAGCCGCGAAGAGGCCGAGAGGGTGCGGCGCTCCTTCAAGCAGGCTCAGCGGCCCCGCGCGTCAAGAGCGAAATCCTAAAGCACAGACTCACATCAGTGATTGCTTCGGGCCGGACTGCGAGCGCCGCAAACGGCTGGTACTCCGGCTCTCTTACCCCAGCGCCTGCGTCAAGTCCTTGATCAGGTCGTCCGGGTGCTCGAGCCCGATCGAGAGCCGAATGAGGTCCTGAGGCGTCGTCGAGCTCGCGCCTTCGCTCGTGGCGCGGTGCTCGATCAGGCTCTCGACGGCGCCGAGCGACGTGGCGCGCACGAAGAGCCTCGTCTGTCCGACCGCCGCGATCGCCGCCTCGCGGCCAGCCTTCACGTGGAATGAAAGCATGCCGCCGAACCCCGACATCTGCCGGGCGGCGACGGCGTGCCCCGGATGCGACGGCAGGCCGGGGTAGTTCACTCGGGAGACGGCCGGATGCTTCTCCAGGGCGCGCGCGACGGCGAGCGCATGCGCGCTGTGGGCGGCCACGCGCACGGCCAGAGAGCGAAGCCCCCGAAGCACGAGCCAGGCGTTGAACGGCGCGAGAACGGCCCCGAGGATGTGGCGGACGTGCATCGCCTTCTCGAAAGTTTCGTCCCGCCGCTTGAAGACCAGCGCGCCCCCGTGCACGTCGCTGTGGCCGCCGAAGTACTTCGTGACCGAGTGAATCGCCACGTCGGCGCCGAGGTCGAGTGGACGCTGCAGCGCGGGTGTCGCGAACGTGTTGTCGACGGCCGTTTGCGCGCCTGCCGCACGCGCGATCTCCGTAATCGCCGCGATGTCCGACACGCGGAGGAGCGGATTCGAGGGCGTCTCCACGAAGACGAGCTTCGTGGCCGGAGTGACCGCCCGCCGGACGGCGGCGAGGTCGTCCATCGCGCAGAAGCTCGCCGTGAGCCCCCACCGCGGCAGGAACTCCTCCGCGGCGACGCGCCAGCCGTAATAGGCGTCGTCCGGAAACACGACGTGGGCGCCAGCGGGCAGTGTCTGAAGCAGCGACACGCCAGCCGCCATTCCCGACCCGAAGACGAGCGCGCCGGCGCCTCCCTCGAGCGGGGCGAGCGCGTCCTCGAGGAGGGACTGCATCGGGTTCGACTCGCGGATGTAGGTGTGGCCGCCGAGCGGCAGCATGTGGGCGTCGCGCTCGAACGTCGTCGACAGGTAGATGGGCGGCGCCACCGATCCCGTGAGCGTCTCCGGCCGCCTCCCCGCGTGCACCGCCAGCGTCTCGAACTTCATTCCGTCGTGCGGAGCGTCGGTCTGTGGCACGATTCCCTCCGTGAAGCTTCGGTCTCTCTTCTTCGCCGCCGCCACTCTGACCGCTTTTCCTCTCGGGGCGCAAGCCCCCGCGCCGTCCAAGCCGGACGTCGGAAAGGGACTCAAGACCGAGCGGGAACGCCTCGCCGCTTACCAGTGGCGGCTCAAGACGGAGATGAAGGTGGACGGCGTCCTGCGCGTCTCGCGCACCGAAAACGTCCATCTCGGCCCGAACGGCGAGCTCGTGAAGAAGATCGTCAAGTTCGACAAGTCGATGGCGCCGACCCCCTTCCCCGAGAACGACCCGCGCGCCCGCCTCGCCGCGCCCACGTCGAACGCCGAAGAGGACAACCTTTTCGAACAGGCTCAGTCCCTCATGCAGTTCTACGCCCGCCTCTCCCCGGAGCGCGTCGCGGCATGGGCGGAAAGGGCCGAGCTGATGCCGCCGGACCCCGACCGCGCGGGCAAGATCCGCCTCCATGGCCGCGGCCTCGGGAGGATTCAGGACGACGCCGTCCTCTACCTCGACCCGCTGACGAAAATCGCGAGCGAGATCGAGGTCAAGACGACCGTCGACCCGACCATCGTCGACATCGCGTTCCTGAGGGCCACGTTCGAGCCTCTTCCCCGCGTGCGGCCCGACGTTCCATCCGTCTGGGTGCCGAAGAAGATCTTCCTGAACATGAACCGCGGCAAACGCGCGGTCACGCTCGAGATGGAAACGTCGGAGTGGAGGTCGTGGACGGGCTCGTAAGGTGAGCGACTAGAGCGACGCCACGCCCTCCGGGTTGTTCCGGAGAAGCACCGTCAGCCCCACGAGTACGAGCAACGTGCCGTTACCGACGAGGACCCACGGCGCCGGCATGAGCGTGGCGAGGAAGCCCGCCGTGAGGTTGCCGAGCGGCATCGCGCCCCGGAAGGCGAGCGAATAGACGCTCACCACCCGGCCCCGGAGCGCGTCGTCCACGTTTTGCTGAACGAGCGTCATGAACATGGCGAAGACGATGACGATCGCCGCGCCCGCGAAAAAGAGGAGCGCGTACGAGACCCACGGGACTCTCGAGAGGGCAAACCCCACCGCGAGCGCTCCGAACGTCATCTGCATCGTCACGGCCAGCGCCCCGCGGCGCTTCACGTGGCCGAAGCCGGCCGTGCCGAGGGCCCCGCACACGGCGCCGATTCCGAACGCGGCGAGAAGCGCGCTGTATCCCTTCGCATCCTGTCCGAAGACGTCCTTCGCGAACACCGGGAGGAACGTGACGAGAGGGAACGCGCAGAAGCTCCCCACGAACGAGAGGCCGATGAGCCCGCGAAGCCCACGCGCGTCACGCACGGCGACGAGGCCCGCCTTGAGGTTTTCCATGACGCTCCCGCTCGCGGCTCCGGTCGGCGCGCCGCCCTTCAGGAGCAGGAGGGCCACGATGACCGCCAGGAACGACAGGCCGTTGAGGCCGAAGCAGGCCGCCGCGCCCAGCTTGTAGAACGCGATACCTGCGAGAACGGGCCCGATGACGCGCGCGAGGTTGAACTGGATCGAATTCAAGGCGACGGCGTTCGGAAGGTCCTCCTTGTCGACGAGCGTCGGCACGAGAGCCTGGTACGCGGGTCCGCCGAACGACTGCGCAAACCCCACGACGACCGCCATCACGAGGATCACCCAGACCTGGATGCGATTCGTGAAAATGAGGCCGGCGAGGAGGAACGCCGACGACAGCTGGACGACCTGCGAGAGAAGCAGGATCCGCCGGCGGTCCCTCCGGTCCGCCAGAACTCCGCCGAAGAGGGAAAACAGGAGAAAGGGCGTTTCCTGGAGGAAGGCCGCGAACCCCAACCACGACGCCGAGCCCGTCATCGTAAGGACCAGCCAGTTCTGGGCGACCGTCTGCATCCACGTGCCGACGCTCGACGTGAATGCGCCGGCCCACAGCAAGCGGAAATCCGGGTACGTGAACGCCTTGAAGACCCGCGTCAGCCGCTCGCGCACGGCCGGCAGTCTCGCACGAACCGCCCGGCGATGGCCGGGTGCTACATTGGACGCGAATCCGGCCCCTCGGAGGTCTCCATGGACGACGAACGCACCAAACCTCTTTCCCGCCCGAACCCGGGCGAAGCCTCCCATGCCGAGCACGAGGAGCGCGTGAGAGCCGCCTTCGACGACCTCGGCGCGAAGCTGGGCGACAGGGCCACGCCCGAGACGCGCGCCTCCGTCGAGAACCTGCGCGCGGCGACGCTCGACAAGGACGCCGCCCGCCTGCGCGCGCAACTCGACGACGTGAAAGAGAAGCACGGCTGGCTCTGGGAAGAGCTGACTACGCATCCTCGGGTCACGGCTCTCGTGAACGAACTCGCCTTGATGGGCCTCTGAAGACGCCCCGATCCTCTTCGGTCCTCCTGCACGGGGAGCGCCATGGCTACCAGAGGGCGGGGCGCGGCCCGCTCGTCGTCCTGCTCCACGGGATCGCGGGCACGTCCTCCACGTGGGACGAGGTCATCCCGCGCCTCGCCGAAAACTACGACGTCCTGGCCCCGGATCTCCTCGGCCACGGCGAATCCGCGAAACCGCACGGCGACTACTCCCTCGGGGCCTACGCGAACGCGGTGCGTGACCTCCTCGAAGCGCTCGGGGAAAACCGGGCGACCCTCGTCGGACACTCGCTCGGGGGCGGCATCGCGATGCAGTTTGCCTATCAGTTCCTGGAGCGTTGCGAGCGCCTCGTCCTCGTCGACAGCGGGGGGCTCGGCCGCGCGGTGCACCCGTTGCTCCGCGCGGCCGCGCTGCCGGGAGCCGAGCTCGTCCTCCCCTGGCTCAGCACGGCGACCAGCCGCGGCGTCGGCGCCCTCATCTACGCCATGACGCAATTCGGGATCCGCGCGGGCCCGGATCTCGACGAAACCTGGCGCAGCTTCGTCTCGCTCGAGGAGCCCGCCGCCCGCCGCGCGTTCATCCAGACCGTCCGCGGCGTCATGGACCTCTCCGGCCAGCGCGTGAGCGCGAACGAGCGCCTCTATCTCACCGAGGGTCTTCCGACGCTCATCGTGTGGGGCGAGAACGACCCGTTGATTCCCGTGCAGCATGCGCGCGCGGCGCATGAGCGGATCGCGGGCAGCCGGCTCGAGATCTTTCCGGATGCAGGCCACTTCCCCTATCGCGACGACCCCGAGCGGTTCGCCAGCGTGCTGACCGACTTCATCCGGACGACGAAGCCTCTCGCCGCGAAAGCGAAGCGCCTCGGCGACCGCCTGCGGGCCGGCCCTTCTACGCCTTCTTCGGCTCCCGCTTCCTGAACACCCAGGCCATGGCGACTCCCAGGAGGTAGAGCGCGCACATGGGCAGCGCGAAGGCGCACTGCGTGGGGATGTCGGGGGTGGGCGTGATGAGCGCCGAGATGATGAAGATGATGAGGACGGCGTAGCGGAACTTCGCGAGGAGCCACTTCTCCGTCACGACGCCCATGCGCGCGAGGAAGAAGATGAGGATCGGCGTCTCGA
>JBDTML010000059.1:0-11243 GCA_039934255.1 Acidobacteriota bacterium
GCGGTTCGTGGTGGCGGTCGGTACGCCGAGCGACGCCTCCATGTTCCGGGCGATCGTCGCGGCGCCGCCCGCGATCGCGACGGCGGTCTCGCCGGGGCGGGCGGCGGGAGCCGCCGGCCGCGCGGGAACGGGTGCCGGAACCGGAGCGGCGGCGACGGCGGCGGAGGCCGGAGCCGACGCGAGAAGCGGGACCGACGCGGAACGAAAGGCCTCGGTTCCGGCCATGGCGTGCGGGACACGCTCTTCGAGCTCCTGGAACGCACGTTTCCAGTTCTCCTCCACCGAGGCCGGATCCAGTCGATAGCGCGCGTACAGCTCGAGAGCGAAAGGAGCGTTGTCCCCGAATTCCTCGAGGAGGGCGTTCACGACGGACGATGTAGAGGAGTCGGTCATCACGTTCCCATTCTAGGCCGGGCTACGCGGTCACGTCGCGCCGGGTGAAGAGGATGAAAGCGGCCGTCAGGGCCGACAACGCCCAGCCCAGAAGCACCAGCGCCGAGAACGTCAGCGTCATGCCCTCGAAGGGAGTCGGCAGGCCGGCGTAATAGTCCGGAAGCGGCAGGTTCGTCACGAAGAACCACTTGGCGCCGTCCCAGTCGGAGGCGACGCGCGACAGGATCGTGCCACCCACGAGCGTCGCCATCATCGTGCCCATCGCGGCCGCCGCCGAGCGGAAGACGACCGAGAGGAGAAGCGTGATGCAGCCGACGGCCAGCGCGGAGAACCACGCGAGACCCCAAGCGGCGAACGTGTCGAGCCAGAGGGGCACCGCGCGCACGCCCGACAGGTCGAACCCCGCGGCCTGGGACGCGCCGCCGAGGCGGAAGCCCGTCAGGATGGGCGCTTCCCACCCCGACCAGCCGAACGCGACGCCCGAGATGCCCCAGGCGAGGAAGAACGCCGCAAGAAGCGTGAGCGTCGTGAAGAGGACCATCGCGAGGATCTTCGACAGCAGGACCTTCCATCGCGCGACCGGCCGCGTCAGAAGGAGCGTGATCGTGCCCTCCGCGAACTCCGACGACACGAGGTCCGCGCCGAACACCGCGATGAGGAGCGGGATCAGGAGAACGCTGCCGACACCGGCAAAGGCCCGAGTGAAGATCGGGCCAGTCAATTCGTTCGGATTAAGATTCTTAGAAAGGTGAAAGCGGAGTCTGCCCGACTCGTAGCGCATCCACCGCTTGAAGTTTTCCGGCACCCGGCGCTGGCCGGCCTGGCGCTCCAGATCACTCGCTCTCTTCTCCACCTGCGCGCGCCAGTCGCGGTCGGGATGATCCTTGCGCTGGTTCTGCTGCTGTCGGTTCTGGGCGAACACGACGAGACACAAGAGAGCGGCCAGGACGATCAGCACGACGCGGAATCTCTTCCTTCTGAGAATCTTCAGACACTCGTTCTCGACGAGCCCCAGCATCACCCGCATCGTCAGACCGTCTCTCCGCCCGTCAGTTCCAGAAACAGATCTTCCAGCGATTTCTTTCCGTTATCCGTCACGTCAGAGAGCGCGCCCGCCGCCAGCGTGCGCCCCCGGTGGACGATCGCGATGCGGTCGACCATCTTCTCGACCTCGGAGAGGAGGTGGCTCGAGACGAAGACGGCAAGGCCGTGCTCACCCGCGAGCCGCCGCACGAGCTCGCGCATCTCGCGGATGCCCGCGGGATCGAGGCCGTTCGTGGGTTCGTCGAGGATGAGGACCGAGGGGTCGGAAAGCAGCGCCTGCGCGATTCCGACGCGCTGGCGCATGCCGAGCGAATACGTCCTCACGAGGCCGTCGAGGCGTTCGTCCATGTGGACGAGGCGCGCGAGCCCGTCGATGCGGGCCGCGGCGCCATTCCCGATCATCCGCGCGAAGTGCTCGAGGTTTTCGCGGCCCGTGAGGAACTTGTAGAGGTCGGGGGTCTCGACGATGCAGCCGACCCGGCGCATCGCGGCCTCGAACGCGGTCGCGAGGTCGTGCCCGTCGATCACGACGCGGCCGCGCGAGGGCTTCACGAGGCCGACGAGCATCCGGATGGTCGTCGTCTTGCCCGCGCCGTTCGGCCCGAGAAACCCGAACACCTCGCCGCGGTGGAGGGCGAAGGACACGTCCGACACGACCGCCCGGTCGCCATAGCTCTTCGCGAGCCCCTCGGCGGATAGGACGACGGGAGAGGCGCTCACGGCAGACGTTTTACGCCATCAGTCAAGAGACGGTTTTCGGGTCGCTTTCCGAACCGGTCGCTCAGCGCTCGACAGGTCCTTCTCCCGCCCGCTGCGCGAGAGCCCAGAGACTGGCGTACTCGGCCCGGACGCTCGGGTGGAGCTTGTCGCCGAGCTCCTTCGGAAGCTTCAACGCCTCGATCGTCCGCTGGACGTCGGCGAGATCGACGAGTCGCCGATGCTCCGCCGAGAGCCCGGACGCGATCTTCAGCTCGAGCAGGGTCTCCAGAGGAACGACCCGGATACCTCCCCGATCGACCGCGACGCCTGCCGGCGCGGGAAACGCGATGGCCTTCGGCTTGCCGTCGCCCGGAAAGTCGCCGGCGGCGATCACGTCGATCCGTACGCCCGTCTCGGCGTCCTTGAAGCTCTTCAGCGCGCCGGCGAAAGCCGGAACGTATCTCCGCCCGACGAGGCGCTCGCGGAACCGGTCGAGGGACTCGCGCGTCAGGAGGACGTCGACGTCCACGGTCTCGCGGACGAACCCGTGGATGTTCAGGGCCATCCCCCCAAGAATGGCGTACGGGATGCCCTCCTCGTCGAGGCGCTTCGCAAGGGAGCGGAGTGTTCGATGCACGGCGCCCGCGCCGCCGAAAAAAGCCTCCGACTCGCGAAGAACCGAATCCGTGCTCTGCTCGAGATTCACGAAATGATCTTAGACCTTCACCCGCTTCTCTTCCGGCACAATACAGCCCCGTGACACGCACCTCTCGCCGCCTCCTGCTCTGGTTTCTCCCCGCCACGCTCGGACTCGCGACCGCCGGCGTCTTCGCCGCCGGCTTCGCCGCAGCGCTGCAAGGCCGCCTCGGCGAGCCTGTGGATCCCGCGGCCCCGCCCGTCTCCACACCTGCGCCCGCGACGGCCGCGATGGCCTCGAACGGCGCCTTCCGTATCGTCGCGCTCGGCGATTCGCTCACGCGCGGCGCGGGCGACGCGGCGGGCGGCGGCGGATACCCGGAGCGCGTCGCTGTCGCGCTCCGGAGAGAGGGACGCACGGTCTTCGTGGACAACGTCGCGGTGGACGGAGCGGAAACCGGGGATTTTCTTAGAAGGATGGACGATCCGGATGTCCAGAGCCGAATCGCGGGAGCGCAGCTGATCCTGCTGTCGATCGGAGGCAACGACCTCAGCCACTCGATCCGCGGCGCGGCGTTCCCCGGCGAGGCGGCCGCGGATCCGACGGCCCCCGCCCTCGCCTCGGCCTCCCTCAACCTTCAAAGAATTCTTCCTCTTCTCCGAAAGCAAAATCCCTCGGCCCCCATCCGAATCCTCGGCCTCTACAACCCTTTCCCCGAGACCTTCGACCGGAAGATGGCGAGAGAGACGCTTCTGAAGTGGAACGTCGCGCTCGAAGAGGCGAGCTACGGCGTTCCCGGGACGACGGTCGTCCCGACGGCCGACCTCTTCGACGAGCGTCCGGACCGGCTGTCGCCCGACCGGTTTCACCCCGGCGCGAATGGCTATGGCGAAATCGCGGGACGCGTCCTCTCGACCCTGAACCTGCCGGCGGCGACGGCTCGAAAATCGTGATGGCGGACCTCCGCGAGGAAGCCGGGCTCGATATCGGCGCGACTCTGGCGAAGGCCGTTGTCGTGCCGAAAGGCGGAAGCCTCGACTCTCCGGAAAAACTCCAGACGTACGTGGGGCCCAGCAGCGACCTGTCGCTTCTGGCCGCTTTTCTGGCTGCCCATCCCGCCGCCTCGCTCGCCGCCACCGGCGCGGGCGCCGGCCGCCTGGCGAGCGCACTCAAGAGCCATGGGCCGATCGCCCTCACGGACGAATTCGAAGCCTGGGGAGAAGGCGAGCGCGTGCTGCTCACGCGGGCCGACTTCGTCCCGACGACGCCGCACCTTCTCGTGAGCCTCGGCACGGGCACGTCGATCCTGCGCGTCGGGCAGGAAGGCCGCATCGCCCGCGCGGGAGGCACGGGCCTCGGCGGCGGCACGCTGCGAGGCTTCAGCCAGCTTCTTCTCGGCCAGATCGACCACGACGCGCTCACGGCCCTCGCCGGACAGGGCGACCGGCGGCGCATCGACCTTCTCGTCAAGGATCTCTATCAGTCGGGCGAGATCCCGCTCCAGGGCAATCTCACCGCGTCCAACCTCGGACGCGTCTCCTCGCGCGACTCGCGGGACATCGCGCACGCCATCACGGGCCTCGTCGGCGAGAACGTTGCTCTCCTCGCCGCGGCCCTGTCCAAGCAGGAGGCCGCCCCCGGCCCTCTCGACGTCGTTTACGCGGGCTCGACGCTTCTCAGGAACGTGGCCCTGAAGGACATCCTCGCGTTCGCGACGTCGGTGGGGGGCGCGCGGGCGCGTTTCCTTCCGCACGGAGAGTTCGTGGGCGCGATCGGCACCCTCATGCGGGCCCGCAAGCGCGAGGCGCTCGTCCCGTGACGAAGGGGCTCACCATCGACCTCGAGGGCCGCATCGCTCTCGTCACCGGCTCCTCGCGCGGCATCGGGGCCGAGATCGCGCGCACCCTGGCCGCCGCGAACGCGCGCGTCGCGCTGCACTACGGAAAGTCCCATGAGGCCGCGCGCGCGGTCGCAGCGTCGATCGTCGCGGCCGGGCACGCGGCGCCGCTCCTCGTCTCGGCGGACGTCGGGCGCGAGGCCGATCGGCGCCGCCTCCACCGCGAGGTCACGGAAGGCCTCGGCGCTCCGTCGATCCTCGTGAACAACGCGGGCTTCTACCGCAAGAACGCGTTCGAGGAACCCGACGACGCGGCCTTCCTCGAGCGCTGGCGGGAGACGATGGCCGTGAACCTCGAATCCGCGGCCCACCTCAGCTTCCTATGCCTGCCGGCGATGCGCGCCGAAGGCTGGGGGCGCATCGTCATGATCGCGTCGCGCTCGGCGTTCCGGGCGGAGACGGATCACCCGGACTACGCCGTGTCGAAGGCCGGGATGGTGAATCTCGCCCGCTGCCTCGCGCGCAACGAGGGCGCCCGCGGCATCACCGCGAACGCGGTGTGCCCGGGATGGGTGCAAACCGAGACCGTCCGCGACGCCCTGTCGGGCGCGGCCGGCGCCGAGGTGCGCGCGCAGATCCCCCTGGGCCGCGTCGCCTCGACCGCCGACGTCGCGAACGCGGTGCTCTATCTGGTCAGTCCCCTCGGCTCCTATGCCACGGGCATCGCCATCCCTCTGAACGGCGGGTCCTACCTCCACTGAAGATTTCCCGCCGCCCGGCCCAAAGAAGCGGATACTTTCAGATCCGACATGGAGAAGCGCGCGTGGGTCCTCGCCCTGACGCTGCTCCCGGCGATCGTGGCCGGCGGAGTCGAGCCGTCGACGGGTGACACTCCCGCTTCGCAAATCGATACTTCCGTGCCCGCTCCGGCACCCCGCGCGCTGCTCCTGCAGAGATTCAGCCTGTTTTCCCTGGAGCCTCTTCCCACACCGGTGCTCGATCTCTCGGGCCTGCCCGAGGAGAAACGGCTGTTTCACCAGCAGGGAGACCCCGACTCGCTGTTTACTCTCGGCGATCCCACCCCCGGCGGCCAGGTCCACCTGAAGGCCGCGATCGAGGTCAACGAGTTCTTTCTCAAGGCGATCCCGCCCGACGGCACCGTGAGCTCTGTCGACACGCGCCCGCGCGCCGCCGGCAGCTACCTTCCTCTAGACGGGTCCGGGCGGCCCTATCAGCTCCGTCTCGGAGCCCGGCTCGTCTGGTAAGGTTCCCGGCCAGATGAGAATTACTCTTGCTGTCCTCCTTGCGGCCGTACTCGCAGGTCACGACGCGCGCGCCGCCGAGACGGCGCCTCCGCTCGTCCGGTCCGTCGAGATCTCGATCACGAACGTGGACGTCGTCGTGACGGACGCGAAGGGGCGTCCCGTGACCGACCTGACGCCTTTCGACTTCGTCGTGAAGCAGGAGGGCAAGACGCAGACCATCTCGAACTTCTCGTTCGTGAGGAACCTGGCCGCTCCGGCGGCGCCGCTGGCCGCCGGCGAAGCACCGTCCAGCGCCGCGGCCGCGCCCGCCACGGCAGCGCCCGCGCCCGCCGGCGCGCGCATCGTCGTGCTTCTCGACCTCCTCCACATGACCACGGGGAACCGGAACCGCACCCTCGCGAGCCTTGCCGAGTTCCTTCCGAAAACCATCGGGCCCCGTGTGGAGGTGCAGATCGTCACGTGGGACCGCGCGCTCCGCACCCGCGGCCCGTTCACGAACGACGCGAACGTGCTCACCGCCGTTTTATCCGCCTTGAAGGACGAGACCGCCCTCGGCGAGGCGCCCGCCCGCGAGAGGAGCCGCCTGTTCAGCCAGATCGACACCGCTTTCGCCGCCGATCCCAGGTTTCGCGAGGTGCTCATCGACCAGGCTATTTCCACGCTGCGCGGCTGGTGCGACGCGCAGGCCAGCGACATCGACGCGACGCTCGATGCCGCGCGCGCCCTCACGGGGACGGTCTCGGGCCTGGAAGGCCGAAAGATCCTGATCTTCGCGACCGAGAAATTGACTCCCTCCCCCGGCCGCGAGATCTGGGACTACCTCATGGAGGGGGTCGACCGTCTTTCGCGGTCCTCGGGCGGCCAGCGCGTCACCTCCAGCCCCACGAGCGTGACCGGTCTCACGTGGAAGGACTTCGACCGAACCGAGTCTTTCCAGCGCTTTGCCGAGGTGGCCAACGGCGCGGGTGTCTCGCTGTTCATGGTCGATGCCGCGGGCCTCCAGGCGGGCGACACGAGGCTCTCGTCCGAATTCGCGGGAACGGGCGACAGCGTCAACGAAGGGATCGCCACACTCGACGCGGAGTCGGCGCTGCATCTTCTGGCTGACGAGACGGGCGGCGCCGCTATCATCGGCCGTAACAACCTCGCGCTCGCGCTCGAGAGTCTCGAGCCCGCGTGGACGGCTTATTACTCGCTCGGCTTCGAGAGCGGCACGGCGAAGCCCGGCGTCCCCCGGTCCATTCGCGTCAGCGTGAAGAGGCCGGGCGTCCGGGTCCTCACGCGCCGGAACGTCGTCGAGCGGACGACCGAACAGAAGGTCGCAGACACCGTTCTCTCGGGCGTCCACTTCCCCAAGACGATCAATCCGCTCCGGGCCTCGCTGCACATCGGGAAGGCGCGGTTGTCCGGCAAGAATTGGCTGCTGCCGCTGGAATTCAAGGTTCCCTTCGAGAAGCTCACGCTCATTCCGCAGGGCGGTCGCTTGAAGGGCGCGCTCCTCTTCACCGCGGCGGCACGGACACCGGACGGGCGCATCTCCCCCGTTTCGACGGAACGCGCGCCCATCGACATCCCGGAATCCGATCTCTCTTCGCTCACGGGCAAGGTCTTCACGTACGCGTCGACGATCAAGGTGCGCCCGGGTCCGCAGATCATCTCCGCCGCGCTGACGGACGAGATTTCGCATCTGTCGAGCTACGTGCAGCCCCACGTCGTGGCCGGCGACGAACCCGCGAAACGCTGAACCGCTTCGAAACGATCACGGTCCTCTCGCCTCCGGCGCCGGTTCAAAGCATGAGCTGCCGGATGGAACCGCACACGGAGAGCAGCTGGGGCCCGTCCATGCGCCCGATGATGTTGCGCACGACGGACCCCATGACCTGCTGCGCCCCCGCGAGGCCGAGGTTCGCCGACTGCTGCACGATGAACCCCGCCCTGGCGAGCTTGAGCGGCTGCATGAAGTAGTAGTCGAGGCCGCTGTTCATCAGCTGCACGACGACGTCCGCGAGGGCGTCGCGGTGCGCAGCCGCGTCCTCCGCCTTCTCGAGAGTGCCGAGCACCGAGAGGGTCTTCTTGCGGAGCGCGTCGGAGTGATAGAAGCGAAGGAACGGCTTTGAAGGAGGAGTCTGACGCTTGGAGGGAGGCGCGATCTTCGTCATCGTGCGCCGAACCGCTCAGCGTTCCTTGCCCGCGGCGCCGATGGTTTTCGCCGCCATCCATAGGAACAAGCCTGCACAAATCAGATAAGGGATCCTGCGAAGCCAGAAGTTGGTCTCGATCAGGCGCGCGATCAGTTCGAGCGAAAGTCCATGCGAGCTCAGTTGCAGCTGGATCGGCACCTGTAGCGTGGCGGTGGATACCCAAATGATCGCCTGCGCGACGATCGCTGCCCAGACGGCCCACAAGGGGATCACCGCGGGCCGAAACCACAGCATCAGTACCGTGAACACGGTTCCGAGGAGAACAGGCGCGACGAGAAAGATCAGAACTCGGGGGCTGATGAACCGATGGTAGGTAACAAACTCACCGCTTCCGATGAGGCGCCAGCTCGGATAGTTCACAAAGCTTTCAATGAAGCCTGCGCCATTGCCGTAGAGCACGAGCGCGAAGGCGGTCAAGAAGATCCAACGTGATCTCATCTCTCTCCTCTCCTCGAACGATGCGCGTCGTCGCCCGCGCCGCAAGTCCCAACCCTCAGCCGGCCTTGGCCGCCGGAGGCGGCGCGGCCGGCTTCGGCGGAGGCGGAGGCGGCATGCGGTTGATCGCGAGGCCGCGCTCCTTCAGCGCCGGCAGGAGCGGGATGCCTGAGGGTTCGAACTGCCCGGCTTTCCTCATGGGGCTCTCGCCCTCGTACGGGCGGTAACCGTAGCCGGGGCCCGAGGCGTCCGTGTCGGTAGCCTTCTCGGTGAGCTCGGGAATGCCGAGGATCGCGCTCTTCCGGTCGAAGAACGACATCTCGTAGTCCTTCGTCATCCAGATCGCGTCCTTCGGGCACGCGTCTACGCAGTAGCCGCACATCACGCAACGCAGCAAGTCGATCTCGAAAACGGTCGGGTACTTCTCGTAGGCGAGAACCGGGTGCTCCCCCGCCACGATCTTGATGCATTCCGCCGGGCAGGCGGTCTCGCACATGTAACACGCGACGCAGCGGAGCGAGCCGTCCTCGCGAGTCTTGAGGATGTGCCGCCCGCGATACCGCTCCGAGTACTTCCGGCGCATCTCCGGGAACTGGATCGTCGGAAGACCCTTCATGTTCCCGAGGTTCTTCATCAGGTGGCCGAGCGTCCGCGCGAGGCCCTTGAAGACCTCGGGCAGGTAGAGGCGCTCGAGAATCGTGGGTTCCGAGCGGGTGAGCGTGACGACGCGTGCTGCCATTTTCGTGTTCCTGCCTACCGGTCCAGCTCGCCGGCGATGACGTTCAAGAGGCCGAGCGTGGCGACGGCGTCGGACACCATGCCGCCCTTGATGATGTTCTCGAACGCGGCGAAAAGGGGGAAGCACGGGGGCCGCACCTTGACGCGATAGGGGAAGCCGCTGCCGTCCGAAACGAGCGAGTAGCCGAGCTCGCCGTTCGCGCCTTCCGTGAACGAGTAGATCTCCCCCGCCGGCACCTTCACGCCTTCGAAGACGAGCTTGAAGTGGTAGATGAGCCCTTCCATCTCGTTGTAAACCATTTCCTTCGGCGGCAGGATGACGCGGTAGTCGTCCGAGTTGACCGGCCCCTTAGGGAACCGCGCGAGGATCTGCTCGATGATCCGCATCGACTGGCGCATCTCTTCCATGCGCACGATGTACCGCGCGAAGTTGTCGCCTTCCGTCGCGATCGGCACGTCGAAGTCGACGTCGCCGTACATCTCGTAGGGCTTGTCTTTGCGGACGTCGTACGCGACGCCGGAGGCGCGGAGGCTGGGGCCCGTGAAGCCCCAGGCGATGGCCTGCTCCTTCGTGACGACCCCGGTGCCGCGCAGGCGGTTCCAGGCAATCTTGTTCTTCGTGATGAGGCCGTCGATGTCCGCGATCCGGTCGCGGATCGTCGGCAGCAGCGAACGGGACCACTCGACGAAGTTGTCCGGAACGTCCTTCGCGAGGCCGCCGATCCGCGCGTACGACGACGTCAGGCGCGCGCCGCAGCAGGCTTCGAGGAGGCCGTAGATCTCCTCGCGGGGCTGGAACGCGTACCAGAAATTCGTGAGCGCGCCGAGGTCGACGAGGTTCGCTCCGATGCAGACGAGGTGATCCATGATGCGGCTGAACTCGTTCAGGACGGTGCGCGCGGCCTTCGCGCGCGGCGGCACGTCGATGCCGAGCATCTTCTCGACGGCCAGGGCGTAGCCGTTGCCGTTGATCATGGGCGAGCAGTAGTTCAGACGGTCGGTGTAGGGGATGACCTGCACCCACGTGTGCGTCTCGGACATCTTCTCGAAGCATCGGTGGAGATACCCGCACTCGGACTCGGCCGCGACGATCTTCTCCCCGTCCACGCGCATGACGACGCGCAGCGTGCCGTGCGTCGTGGGGTGGGAGGGGCCGAAGTTCAGCGTCATCGTCTCGAACATGTCCGCGGGGTCGTCCGTCTTCGCGGCGAGCTCGGTCTGGAGCAGGTCTTCCTCGGTGCACAGCCAGCGCTGGCCCTTGTCGTAGTCCTTGCGCAGCGCGTGGCCGACGAAGCCGTTGTGCGTCAGGAGCCGCTGAAGGTTCGGGTGGCCGTCGAAGCGGATCCCCATGAGGTCCCACGCCTCGCGCTCGAACCAGTTCGCCGCCGGCCAGACGCCGGTCAGCGTCGGGACAGCCGGGTCCTTCGCGGGCAGGTTGACGCGGAGCCTGAGGTGCTCGTTGCGCTTCGTGGAATAGAGGATGTAGTTCGCCTGGAAGCGGTCGTCCCGCCCCGCGACGTGGCCCGGCAGCTTCGACCGGTCGACGGACGCGAGGTCGAGGAACAGGTCGTAGGCGGCGGCCGGGTCGTCGCGCAGGAAGAGGGCCGCCTCTTTCAGCGTCGCGGCGTCCGTGACGAGCGTCGCGATGTCGTGCGCAGGGCGCTCTTCGATCGTGACGCGGCCCTTGAGCTTCTGCTCGAGCACGGGCGCGAAGGAGACGGAGGGCCGGGTCAGGGTCGCGCTCATCTGTGTCCCTCTCCCGCATCGGTCTTCGCCTTCGCGCCGAGCTCGGACTCGGCCGTCTCACCGATCTGCGGCAGCTCTTTCTTCCCGGCCAGATGCGCCATGACGCCGTCGGAGTAAGCGGGGATCGAAAGGTCGGGGTCCGTGCCGACGCGGATCGGGACGAACGTCTTCGACGCGCGGTGGCGGGCCAGCGCGCCGGACTGGCTCATCTTCTGGAGCTCCATGATCCCGTGGATGAGGTTCTCCGG
>JBDTML010000060.1:0-2360 GCA_039934255.1 Acidobacteriota bacterium
CGAAGATCCCCGGGACGCTGGTCTCGAACGGGAAGGGATCGCGATCGAGCGTCCAGCCGCGCGGCCGGCCGCCCGGGGCGGAGAGGTCGCGGCCGGTCTGCACGTAGCCCTTTTCGTCGAGCTCGATGAGGCTGGCGAGCATCTCGGTGCGAGGCCTCGCGCCGATGAAAATGAACATCGCCGCCGCCTCGAGCTCGCGGTCAGGGCCGCCGGACGCCTGCCGGACGACGATCTTCTCGAGACGCCCGGTGCCGCAAACGGCGGCGACCTCGGCGCCCGTCACGACCTCTATGTTCGGGGTCGCCGTGATCCTTTCGATCAGGTACCGCGACATCGACTCGGCGAGGGACGTCCCGCGGACGAGCATCGTGACGCGGCGCGCGTATCGCGAGAAAAAGAGAGCGCCCTGACCCGCCGAGTTTCCTGCACCGACGATGCAGACGTCCTGGGCGCGATAGGTCGCCGCCTCCGTCATGGCCGCGCCGTAATAAACGCCGATGCCGAGGAGAGGCTCGACGCCGGGCACCTCCAGCATCCGCACGGACACGCCCGTGGCGAGAACGACCGCCTTGCAGCTGAGATCGGCCCCGTCTGCCAGCCGGACCACGCGATACGGATCCTCGCGGCGCAGGCTTACGGCTTCCTGAGCGATCACCTCGGCACCGAAGCGGCGCGCCTGGGTGGCGGCGCGGCGCGCGAGATCGGCACCGGAGACCCCCGACGGGAACCCGAGATAGTTCTCGATCCTGGAGCTGGTGCCCGCCTGGCCGCCGGGCGCGCTCTGCTCGACCAGCACCGTGCGCAGCCCCTCCGAGGAGGCGTAGACGGCCGCGGCGAGCCCTGCCGGCCCTCCGCCGACGATCGCGAGATCGTAGAACGGCAGGAGCGCGCGCGTCTGCATCCCGACTTTCTCGGCCAGCTGCTGGTTCGTCGGGGCCACGAAGCGGGTGCCGTCCGGAAAGAAGACGACGGGCAGCCGTGTCGCGTCGCCGGCCGAGCGGATCAGCTCCCGCGTCGGCCCGTCGAGGTCGACGTCGATCCACTCGTAGGGCACGTGATTGCTCGACAGGAACTCCTTCACCGCGAAGCTGCGGGGCGATGACCGCGCTCCGGCGACGCGGATGCCCTCGTAGGGAAGGCGCACGTGCGCCATCCAGTCCGACAGGAGATCGTCGAGGACCGGGTAGAGGCGCTCGGCGGGCGGGTCCCAGGGCTTCAGCAGGTAGTGATCCAGCCCGACGTCGTTGATGCCCGAGATCGCCGCCTGCGTGTCGGCGTACGCCGTGAGCAGGACGCGGCGCGATTCAGGGTGAAGCTTGATCGCCTCGCGGAGCAGCTCGGTCCCCGACATTCCGGGCATCCGCTCGTCGACGAGGAAGAGGGCGACAGGAGTGCCGCGCTCCTTGAGCTGCCTGGCCGCGTCGAGCGCCTCGCTCCCGGACCCTGCCTTCAGGATGCGGTAGTCGCTCCGGTAGTGCTGCTTGAGATCGCGTTCCACGGCGCCGAGCACCTCGGCGTCATCGTCGACGGCCAGGATCACCGGTTTGACCACGGTCAGCCCGTTCCTTCCTCGAGCGGCAGGGTCACGCGAAACGAGGTGTGCCCCGGGCGGGAGTCGACCTCGATGTCTCCCTGGTGCTTGCGGACGATGCGGCGCGCAATGTCGAGGCCGAGGCCGGTGCCCTGGCCGACCGGCTTCGTCGTGAAGAAGGGATCGAAGATGCGCTCCTTGATCTCCGGCGGCAATCCCGGTCCGTCGTCGACGACGCGCACGACGAGGGACCGGCCCTGACGTGCCGCGGAAACGTCGACGCGGCCTTTGGCCGCGTCCAGCGCGTTGTCGACGAGGTTCGTCCAGACCTGGTTGAGCTCGCCCCCGAATCCCGGGACGCGCGGAAGATCCGCCGGGACGTCGAGGTTCACGCTCAGGGACTTCCCGCGGGCCTTCGCGTTGAGCACCGCGAGCGTGTCGGACAGCCCCTGACGGACGTCCACCGGCTTGGGCATCGTCGCCTGATCCATGTAGGTGAAGCCCTTCACCGCCCCGACGAGGTTGTGGATCTTCGTCGCGGATGCTTCGATCTCCGCCGCCAGCCGGTACGTCGAGCAGCCGGCCACGAGCCACGGGAGCGTCGCGCGGAGAGCCTGGGCGTCGAGCGCCCGCGCGAGCTCGTCGAGGGAACCGAGAGTGACCGCGGATTCCGCGAGCGCCTCGGCGGCGGTGACGTCGGCGCCGTGACGTGAGAGCCAGTCGGCGAGGGCGTCTTCGCGATCCGCCTGCTCGATGGGCGAGCGCCCGAACGTCGTGCCGGCCGCGAGCTGGCAGAGATTGCGCGCACGGTCTACCGCGGCCCGCTGGG
>JBDTML010000061.1:0-1956 GCA_039934255.1 Acidobacteriota bacterium
AAAGTTCGCGCGCCCAGCGGGGCGGGCCGTTCTTGGCCATCCACAGGAGAAACGGATAGTCGCGGACAAAGACGCTGGAGGAGTCGGCAGGTGTGTCCGTCCAGCCGAGGCGCACGGTCACCTCGCGCGCCCGGTCCGCCAGCGAGTCGTGGGATTTCTCCGGGGGCGCGAGCGCAATGTCCCGCGAGAGAGCGGAGATGAAGAGGACTGCGGCGAGGAGGACGACGACGCCGCCCAGGAGCGCCCACGCCTTTCCGGCCGGGAGCGTCCCCTCTTCCCCCGCGGCCGCGACCATTTCGGGAGATGGCGTCTCGCCGGCGGCGAGGGCGGCGGCGAGCGGGTCTCCGCCCGGGAGCGCTCCGGCGACCTGGACGGCCGACGAGGGTCGGGCGCGCGGGTCCTTCTCGAGGCAGCGCAGGATGATGCGCTCGACGGCGGGGTCGAAGCCCGCGAGGACGTTCGAGGGGGCCGTCGGCGTCTCCTGCTCGTGCTTGCGGCGCATCTCGGCCAGCGTGGGCGCGTCGAACGCCCTCTTGCCGGTCGCGACCTCGTAGAGAACGAGGCCGAGCGCGTAAAGATCGCTCCGGACGGACGACGGCTTGCCGGCGAGCTGCTCCGGCGCCATGTACGCGGGCGTGCCCGAGATCTCGCCTAGCGACGCCGCTTCCTCGGCGGCCACCGCGAGGCCGAAGTCCGTGATCCTCACGCGGCCGCGCCCGTCGAGCATGATGTTCGCGGGCTTGAGGTCGCGGTGCAGGACGCCCTTCTCGTGCGCCGCATGCAGGCCCGCGCAGAGCTGGCGGGCGATCTCGACCGTCTTGTCGACGGGGAGGCGACCGATCCGCTTGAGGAGCGACGCGAGGTCCTCGCCGTCGACGTACTCCATTGAAAGGAAATGGCGCCCTTCGATCTCGCCAATGTCGTAAATGCGGCAGACGTTGGGGTGCGAGACCTGCCGCGCGAGGCGCACCTCGGCGTGGAAGCGCGCGAGCAGGCTCTCGTCCGTCGAGACCGCCTTGGGCAGGAACTTCAAGGCGACGGTCTGGCCGAGCTTCAGGTCGTCCGCGCGGTAAACCTCGCCCATGCCGCCCTTCCCCAGCAGCCCGACGATGCGGTAGCGCTCGCCCAGCATCGCGCCGGGCGGAAACGCGCCGAGGTCGAGGGATCCCGACGAGACGAGGCGCCTCACCGACGAGGGAGGCTTTGGGGACACGGGCTTGGGCGCCGAGCCCATCTCGGTGGGGAGGTGCGAGAGCGAGCCGGATGTCGGCTGGCCGCACGCCGGACAGAAGCGCGCCGAACCCGGCACCTCGGCGTCGCAGTGAGGGCAGCGTGTCACGTGTTGTCGAGATGGTATCTCAACGGGCGCCGAACGGGCCGGGGGCTGTGTTATTCTCCGCGGCTCCGGCTGAACGGCCGGAAATGCTCTTTAGAGAATACGATCCGGGTCGAGGTCGGGGATCAAAAGACGTTCGAAACGAACGGCCCCCGGCGACAGCCCTCGGAAAAAAGAAACGCGACACGTTCAGGCGCTTAGCTCAGTGGTAGAGCACTACCTTGACACGGTAGGGGTCAGCAGTTCGATCCTGCTAGCGCCTACCATCGCGCCCTTCTTTTTTCCCGTGCCGCCGTCAAAAGCCGCTCGAAGGCGCTTAGCTCAGTCGGTAGAGCACTTCCTTCACACGGAAGGGGTCAGCGGTTCGAGTCCGCTAGCGCCTACCATTCCCCTCCCTCGACCCAATTTCGTCGTTCTTGTTTTTCTTCGAGAGAAGAGAAGAAGAGAAGATTTGCTTAGAAGGGAAGAGGGAAGGGTATGTCCGCGGCGGTGAGTTCAGGCGTCATCAAGTTGACGCTGCCCGACGGTTCGGTTCGCGAGGTGCCTTCGGGCACCACCGGCCGTGCCGTCGCCGAGTCGATCGGCCCCCGGCTCGCGAAGGACGCGCTCGGCGTCAAGCT
>JBDTML010000062.1:0-9882 GCA_039934255.1 Acidobacteriota bacterium
ACGGGTAGCCCTTCACGGCGCAGACCATCGCGAGGCCGATCCCCGTGTTGCCCGAGGTCGGCTCGACGACGGTCTGGCCGGGCTTGAGGACCCCGCGACGTTCGGCGTCTTCGATGAGGGCGATCGCGAGCCTGTCCTTGACGGAGCCGAGAGGGTTGAAGGCTTCGCATTTGACGAAGATCGTCGTGCCCGCGGGCGCGAGCTTGTTGACGCGGACGACGGGTGTGTTGCCGATCGTTCCGAGAATGTCGTCGTAGATCATGTTTCTCCTCCTCCCGCGGCACGGAGCTTGCGAGTGCAACCGCCGGGACACGTATTGTATTGGTGGGGAGGACGCACATGAGAACGAATCTCACGAGGGTGGCCATAGGGCTCCTCTTTCTCGCCGGTGCCGCCGGCGTCCGTGGAGCCGAGATCACGCCCGACCCGTGGCCGCGCGAGTTCACGACACCGAAAGGCAACACGGCGGTCATGTACCAGCCGCAGATCGAGACCTTCAGAGGGGACACGCTCACGGGCCGCGCGGCCGTCTCGGTCACGAAGAAGGGCGAAAAGAGTCCTAAATTCGGCGTCATTTTCTTCTCGGCGGGTGTTTCCGTCGATCGTGACGACCGATCGGTGGAGATCCGCCGGCTCAAGGTGAGCCGCGTCCGCTTTCCAGGGATCACACCCGAAAAGGAGAAGACATTCGCGGGAATCGTCGAGGCCGAGGTCCCCAGGTGGAACCTCGTCATCTCCTACGACCGGGTTCTCGAGGCCGTGAAGGTCGCGGATCGTGAGAAGAAGAGCGCCCAGGGCCTGAAGAGCGACCCTCCGAAGGTGCTCTTCGCCCAGGAGCCCACGGTCCTCGTGCTCCTCGACGGCGAACCGCAGCTGCGCGACAGCGAGACAGCGCCCGGCCTGAAGCTCGTCGTGAACACGGCGTTTTTCATGGTTCTCGACACGCGCAACAGTCGCTACTACCTCGCGGGGGGAAAGAAATGGTGGTACGAGTCCGCCGACGCGAAGGGGCCGTGGCGCGCGATCGGAGGCCCTCCGGCTGACATCGCCGCACTCGCATCCCAGGCGGCCGAGGCGCAGAAGAAGGGTGACAAGGACACGCCCGACGACGACGGCACGCAAGCGGCGACGCCGCCGAAGATCGTCGTGGCCACCGAGCCCACCGAACTCGTGGTGTCCGAGGGCAAGCCGTCCTTCAAGCCCGTGGCCGGAGTCAGCACCGAGCTTCTTTCGATGGACAACACCGAGAGCGACGTCCTCCTCGACGTGCCCTCCCAGAACTACTACGTGCTTCTTTCGGGACGCTGGTTTCGGAGCAAGTCGCTTTCGGGCGGCGCATACACCTATGTGCCCTCGGACGAGCTCCCGGCGGCCTTCTCGAGCATTCCGCCCGATTCCGATGCCGGTGACATGCGCGCGAGCGTGCCCGGCACGGACGAGGCGGAGGACGCCCTCCTCGACGCGCAGATTCCGCAGACGACCGCCGTCAAGCGCTCCGAGGCGAGGCTGGACGTCCTGTACGACGGAGAGCCGAAGTTCGTCTCGATCGAGGGCACGAGGACGGAATACGCGGTGAATACGCCGGCCTCGGTTCTGAGAATCGCCGGCCGCTACTACGCTTGCGCAAACGCCGTGTGGTACGTCGCGGACTCGCCGATGGGGCCCTGGATGCTCGCGGACTCCGTCCCGAGCGACGACATCGACCAGATTCCGCCGAGCGTGCCCGTCTACAACGTGAAGTACGTTCGCGTCTACGATTCGTCGCCCGACGAGGTCTATTTCGGCTACACGCCCGGCTACGAAGGCTGCTATTCGTGGGGCGGGACCGTGGTCTGGGGCACGGGCTGGTATTACCGGCCCTGGATCGGATCGGGCTTCTGGTGGCCGCGCCCCTACACGTGGGGTTACCACGCCCGCTATTCACCCTGGTCCGGCTGGGGGTTCGGCAGCTCCTGGAGCTACCCCTTCTTCAACACGAGCTTCGGCTGGGGCAGCTGGTTTCATCCCGTCGGGTGGGGCCGACCCGGCCGCATGGGCGGGAGCTGGGGAGGCCGGCGCGGGTGGTTCGGGCCAGGGGGATACCGCCCGCCGCTCGTCATCGTGAACAGTTACTCGAGGAATCGCCCCGGCGGCATTCGTCCGCCCGGGTGGACCCGCAACGGTGCTGGAAGCGGGCCTGGCGGCAGGGTGATCGGCTTTCGTCCGCCCGTGAGAGACGTTCGCCCCGTGATTCCGAACAACATTTACGGACGTCTTCCCGGGCGTGTTCGTGACGTGCCGAGGCCGCCCTCCCCTGGTGCGAGCCGCCCGGTCGATCGCTCGAACAACGTCTACGCGGGGAGGAACGGAGAGGTCTACCGCCGGACGAAAGACGGATGGCAGCAGCGCGACAAGGATTCCTGGAGAGGTTCCGGCGGCAAGGAGAAGCCCGTGGAGCGGGGCCCGGCAGCTCGGCCCGCGGCGCCGAACCCGCGGCCGATGGCCCGGCAAGCGCCGCGCGATCAGGCTCCGCGTCAGGAGCTGAACCGTGAGGTTCAGGCGAGGCAACGTGGCGAGGCGCGCTCGCAGAGCTGGTCGCAGCAGGCACGGCCGGCGCAACCGCGTGTGGAGCAGGCGCGCCCCGCGCAACACGCCCCCCAGCAGTCGCGGCCCGCTCCCCAGCAACCGCAGCCGGCGCCGCATAAGCCCCCCGAAACGCGGTCGCGTTAGCGAGTTAGGATGCGTCCGGCGCCGGAAGGAGAACCTTTCGGCGCCGGAATGCGTTCCTGATGAGCGAGGGGTGGGCGATGTATTACGTCATTGGAGCCAACGGCAGTCAGTACGGGCCGGTCGACGAGGCGACGATCCGCGCTTGGGTCGCCGAGGGCCGCGTCGCGGCGCCGAGCCTCTCGTTCAAGACGGGCGAATCGGGCTGGGTTCCTCTTGACACCCGCGAGGAGTTTCGCGACCTGCTTGCGTCGCCGCCCGCGGCGGGCGGGGCCGTGGTCGCTCCGCCTCTCGGGGCGCCGCCGGTGCGCCCCGCCGACGCGAAGGAGTGGCTCGTCGCGCTTCTCCTCTCGATCTTCCTCGGCACGTTCGGAGTCGATCGCTTCTATCTCGGCTACGTCGGCCTCGGGCTTCTGAAGCTCTTCACGTTCGGCGGCTGCGGTATCTGGTGGCTCATCGACGTGATCCTCATCGCGACGAACTCTCTCAAGGACGCGCAGGGGCGCCTGCCCTTCAAGGCGGTCTAGAGGATCGAGGTCACTTCGCGGCGAGCGCCGCGGCAGCGTACAGGGCGTCGTTGGTCCCGTTGTCGATGACGGACGCATATGCCGCAAGGAGCCCGCCTGCCGGCGAGATGCGGAGCCATCCGGTCACGGGCCCGTCGCCGAGGCCGCGCGCGCGAAAGAGATCGTCGATCTGGACGCCACCCGCCACGGGAACGGTGGCCTCGAAGCGATCGAGAAGTGCCCCGGCGGCGCCGTAGACCTCGACCGCCACGCTCACGCTCCCGCCGCTGCCCGGCGCCGCGCTCAGCTCCACGAGTGCGAGATTCGTCCGGAAACGGTGGCCGCCCGCGGGAAGGAGGATCTCCAGTGCCTCTCCCGCGCCAACCGACTGAAACGCGTTCAAGGCCGGGATCAGCATGCCGTACGTGGCGCCGGAAGGTGTCACTGTGTACGTCCGCGACGTGATGCGAACACCTCCCTCGGGCGCCCAGGTCGTGGCGGTCGACTGGATCCGGAGGCGTGCGACGCCGGATCGCCCGAACAGCGTCGCGAGTGCGTCGGTGAGGATCCGGGACTCCCGCGGCCCGAGGCTCAACGTCAGGGTCTGCTCGGGCCCTTCAGTCTCCCACGCCTTCGCGGCGAACCTCACGCCCTGTGTCGTGGACGCTGGATTGAAGAGGAAGAGATCGGTCCGGAACTGGGCCCCGTTGAGCCCGCTCGCGTGAACGAGCGCCGGGATCGTCCGCGCGACGCTCGTGGAACCGTCGGGAGGAAACCACGTGGGGTCGTTCGTCGCGTTGTCGATGGCGATCAGGCCGGCCACGCTGGCTCCGTCCGTCGGCGAGAACGAGATGGCGCCGGTATCCGCGCCCGACCCGCCGAAGGAGGACGCGAGATCTGAGAGCTGCCGTTGGCCTAGGGCGGGAGCGGAAACGATGCTCGAAGCTCCGGAAGCGCCAGCTCGAGGCGAGAATCTGATCGTCGCGGTCGAGCCGCGGCCGCTGACGTCGGTCGCGACGAAGTTCGTTCGGAAGCCCGCACCGAGGAGCCCGGCCGAAAAGCTGGCCGGAACGTTCGCGCCCAGGGCCGTCCATGCGTCGACGGCCGGAACCGACATTCCGTAAGAGCCGGAGGCGGATTCCGTGTACGTGCGGCTCGTGGCTTCGATCGATCGCGTTCCCTCCGGCGATAGGAGAAGCCCGCCCGCGCCCGAACTCAGCCCGAACAGCGACGACAACACATCCGGGATGCGGACGACCGACGACCCGGGCAGGAGGACTTCGGCATCCGGCACCGGGGGCGCCATGTCCGGATTCGATAGCAGGTGAACGTTGACGCGCAGGGGATCGGGATCCGGGTTGCGGAGGACGAGTTCCGAGCGCCAGGCCGCGCCGTACGCCCCCGCCGCGCGCGCGGTCGCGGGGATCACGAGGTTCTGGTGCAAAGAGCCACGGACGACGCCCCACTCCTGGAGGACATCGCCGCCTCCTCCGCTTCCGCCCGACGGACCGCCTCCCGCAGGCGAGCAGAAGTTGTAATTCTCCGAGCCGGCGTCGAAGAAGAAGGGGGCCCCGGCTTCGATCGAATCGACGTCGAGGTGGACGAATCCCTTGTCGTCTTGCTCGTTCAGGAAGAGCTCGTCGTAACTGGCCGGGGCCGGCTGACCGACCTTCCAGATCGCAAGGGCGGGATCCGCGAAATGCGGGAACGCGATCGGGTTGATCGACGGGCGCGACCGGTAGGCCTGGAGGAGGAGCTTCCCCGAGGCCCCGACGTGCACGGCTTCGATCTGAGGTTTCGAGGCGTCCCGCCAAGCCGCGACGAGTCCCGCCGCGGGGGAGTGAAACGAAAGGACTGTCGCGTCGCTGTCCCTGCGGATGAGCCACGCCCCGGAGAAGTCCGCATTCGGAACGGCGAAGAGATCGGCTGCCACGGTGCTCGAAGACGCCGCGAGTTCCGTCAGGACCCCGTTTCGAAGGAATGCGATCGCGGTCCGGTCCGAGAACGGAGATTGCGGGTTGTCGGTGCGACCCTCGAAGTAGGCGCCGCCCGCCGGGGTGAGGAATCCCTCGCCCACGAAGCTCGGAGAGACGTCGAGGAGCTTCGTCGCGCGGCCCGACGAATCGATCACCGAGATCCCCGGCGTCGCGAGGGCGGGATCGGGTACGCCGGAAGACGGAATCACGGAATCGGCGGCGACGAGAACGCGGGTCCCGTCGATGTCGGTCCCCATGAAATGCGGCCAGACGTCGGCGTAAAGCGATGCGAGCCGCTCGGTCGAACCGTTCGCGCGAATCGCCCAGAGGCTTGCGTCGCTCCTCTCGGGGGTGATGTAGAAGAACGGGGTCGCGGCGGACCCGATTCGTACGCTTGACGAACGATTCCGAGCGATCGGGCCACCCACATCGCGAGAGATCATCACGTAGAAACGGGCATCACGAACACCTGGAAGAGAAAGGGCCGTCCAGTGAACGCCACCATCGGCGCTGTAGACCAGCCGGAACGTCTTTCCGGGATTCTCGCCCGGTGAGAGCTCGAAATTCGTCGAGATCAGGATTCGGAGGGAACCGTCGGGTCCTTCCCAGAGGGCGGCGTCCGACATGGCGGCCGGGGCTCCGCCGGGCGAGACGTCCCGCGGCTCCTCGATTCCCTGCGAGTCGTAGAGAAACGCGCGCGAGGCGATATCGGGGCAGTCGCGGACCTTTTCGAGGATCAGGACGTGCCGGTTCGTCCGGCGCTGAGTCGCGGTCCCGGTCTCTCGCGACGTAAGGGCGCCGTACGAGATCACCCGCGCGTCGAGCGAGGAGCTCACGAGAAGCAAGAGGGCGATTGCAGACGAAATGCGTACGAGATTCATGCCGTTCCTTTAAGCCTCGGGGAGCCACGGACTCATGGGAGTGTCGGTCCGGAGACCGGACCAACGTCCTCACATCTTGCGCGTGGCTCCGACTCGGCGGCCGATGCAGCCGCATCACGCCGCGTTCGAAACGACTCCCACCCGGGGCCGCTACGGCTTCGGTCCGGGTGAGGGCGCCGAGACCGGCTTCCCGCTCACCGTCACCTCCGCGGACCAGCCGAAGGCCGCGGCCGCGTCCGTGAAGAGCTCCCGGGCGTGCGCCGCCGACTTCTCGAAGAGGCCGGCGTCCTTTGCGGCGCGCGAGAGAGCGGCGCGTGCCCATTGGGTCCACCGCGTGCGGTCGGCGGGCGTGATCGGGTTGAGCCATCCCGACCGCTCGTCGAACCACTCGAGACGATCGTCCACGGAAAGGATCTGCGGCGCGGGGAGCCGCACGACGATGCGATGCCCCGCCGTGTCGGCCTCCACGTCGAACCCGTGCCCGAGGTCGAACCCCCCCGTCACCTTTCCGCGCAGCCGCAGGGTCGCGTTCTTCGGAATGTCGAAGACGAGGATCGTCCTCACCTCCTCGTAACGCACGACATCGGCGATTTCCATTTCCACCGTCGAAAGTCGCGCGATGCGTCGCACGGCCTGGACGACCGGGGCCGAGGACACCGCGTCGCGCCTGGTCCGCCATCGCCCGAGGAGGTACCCGGTGCCGAAGACGGCCAAAACGGCTATCGAAGCCGCGAAGAGACCCAGGAGAAGGCGCCGGCGCACGGCCCCAGCCTAAACGAACACTCCATTTCGTGAGGGAGGGGCCCGGAATGATGCATTCAGATCCGTGTCGAGGGCCCCGGGGCGGGCGGTAGAATCGGCACCCTTCCTGCACGGAAGTGATCGGCAACGGTATTGGAGGTTTCGATGCACGCTCCTCGCATCTCACGCGCTCTCGTCGGCGCGTTTCTCGCGTTTCTCCTTCTTCCCGCGGGTCTCTTCGGCGCCCAACAGGGGCGCATCACGGGCAAGGTCACGGACGGCAAAGGCGTCCCGCTCGCCGACGTGAAGGTCGTCGTCACGACGAAGGCCATCACGAACTTCAGACAGGAGCTCAAGACCGACAAGGACGGGAAGTGGGGGACGATCCTGAACGACTCGACGATCGTCTACCAGTACCACTTCGAGAAGAAAGACTACATCTCCGTCGACACGGAGAAGAAAGTCCCGATCGGGAGCTCGGAGGTCCTCGACGCCCAGCTCTTCACGCAGACGCAGGCGATCGAAAAGGGCGTGGTCAAGCAGGTCGAAGACCCCTTTACGTCGAACTACAACGCGGCGGTCGAGGCTTATCAGGCCGGCGACATGACCGCCGCGTTCGCAAAAGCCCAGGAGGCCATCAAGCTGGGCCCCGACAAGGCGAACGCGTACAGCCTCGGAGCCACGATCGCGATCAAGCAGAAGGACTGGGACAACACGATCGCGCTCGGCGAGAAGTCTCTCGCCCTCGAGCCCGACAACACGCCGCTCGTCGGCATGCTCATGGAGGCCTACCGCACGAAGGGCGACAAGGCGAAGGCCGCCGAGTACGAGAAGAAGTACATCGCGGCGAACCCCGACCAGCCCGACGTGATCTACAACCAGGCCGTCGAGTTCTACAACAAGGGCAAGTTCAAGGAGGCCGAGCCTCTTCTCGTGAAGGTCGTGGACGCCAAGCCCGACCACGCGAAGGCGCAATACCTCCTCGGGATGTGCGACGTGAACCTGAACAAGATCCCCGACATGAAGAAGCACCTCTCCGAGTACCTCAAGCTCGAGCCGAATGGCGCGGATGCCGGCACCGCGAAAGAGATGCTCGAAGCATTCAAGTGACGCCCTTCCTCATCGGCCTCGCGGGTGGGACGGGTTCTGGCAAGACGACGGTCGCGAACGCAATCGTCAAGCGGGTGGGAGAAGAGCGCATCGCGATCCTCTCCCACGACTCCTACTACCGCGACTTCGTGGACCTGCCGAAGGACGTCCTCGACCGGCAGAATTTCGACCATCCGGATTCCCTCGAAAGCGAGCTGCTCGTCCGGCATCTCAAGGCGCTCAAGCAGGGAATGGTCGTCGAGGCGCCGATCTACGACTTCAAGGTCCATCGCCGCGCGGAGGAGTCCCGCCGCGTCGAGCCGCGAAAGGTCATCCTCGTGGACGGCATCCTCATCTTCGCCGAGCCGGAGCTCCGGAAGCTCTTCGACGTGAGGATCTACGTCGACACGGATGCCGACGTCCGCCTCATCCGCCGCCTGAAACGCGACATCGCCGAGCGCGGCCGGTCCGTGGAGAGCGTCGTCACGCAGTACGAATCCACCGTGCGCCCGATGCACATGGAATTCGTGGAGCCATCGAAGCGCTACGCCGACCTCATCATTCCCGAGGGCGGCGAGAACACCGTGGCCCTCGATTTCCTCTTCGCGCGGCTCCGCGAGCTGCTGGGCGACTGAGCGCGCGAGCGCGCTTTTCGCGCCGCAAGCGCTTGGTGGAGAATGCGCAAATGCGAAACATCTCTTGCGCGGCGTTCGCCGCCCTCGGCTGCCTGCTCGCCACCGTACCCGCGCGCGCCGCGTCTCCAGATGCCGCGGTTCGTCTCGCCGGCCGCGCCGTGGGCGACACCCCTCTCCTCGCCGATACCCGCGAGCTCTGTGACACGGTAGGCGGCCGGCCGGTCGGCTCGACGGCGAACGCGCGCGCGGTGACCTGGGTCGCCGCGAAATTCAAGGCCGCTGGCGCCGACTCCGTCGCGGCAGAAAACTTTCCCGTGCCTTTCCTCTGGCTCCCCGGCACGGCGGAGCTGTCGATCATCTCGCCGGAAAGCATTCCCCTGCGCGTCGTCGCGTGCCCGGTGGCGCCCGCGACGGCCGGAGCCCTGACGGCGAAGGCCGTGGACGCGGGCGAGGGGACGGCGGACGACTTCGCGCGCCTCGGGGCGAGGGCGAAGGGCGCGATCGCCGTCGTCCGCTCGAAGGAGATGAAGACCGACGCGGACCTCTTCGCGGAGTACATGCGAAACGGCACGATCTTCACGGCCGCGAAGAACGCGGGGTCGGTCGCGGTCCTCCTGCAGTCCACCCGGCCGCGGGGCCTCCTCTATCGGCACCCGGTCGGCCTCGGCCGCGACCTCGCGCCGCTGCCGGCCGCGATGGTCTCGCGCGAGCACGCCGCGCGTCTCCTGCGCCTCGCCGAGTCGGGCGACGTGACCGTGCGCTTGTCGATCGTGAACAGGACGGGTCCCGCTTATGAGGCGCAAAACGTCGTCGCCGAGATCCGGGGGAGCGAGAAGCCGAACGAGATCGTCCTCCTCGGCGCGCACCTGGATTCTTGGGACCTCGGCACGGGGGCGAACGACAACGGCGTGAACGTCGCGCTCGTCATCGACGTCCTTCGCGGGATCAAGGAGATCGGCCTCAAACCGAAGCGAACGATCCGCTTCGTGGCCTTCAACGCAGAGGAGCTCGGCATGTGGGGCTCGGCCGAGTACGTGAGGGCGCACGCGAAGGAGCTCGGAAGCTTCGCGGGGGTCGTCATCTTCGACGTCGGCTCGGGCCGGACGAACGGCTTCTTCCTGAACGGGCGCGAAGACCTGCGCAAGCCCGCCGACGCGGCGCTCGCGGCGGTCGCGGGCCTTTCGAACGCGCCACACTCGCTCGAGGGCATCGACGGGACGGACAACTTCGACTTCCTCCTCTCGGGCGTCCCGAACTTCGTCGCGAACCAGGACTTCGGGCCGTACCTGCCCGACTACCACGCGGAATCGGACACGTTCGACATGGTCGACGCGCGCGAGGCGCGCGC
>JBDTML010000063.1:0-3619 GCA_039934255.1 Acidobacteriota bacterium
CGCCCGCGCTCAGGCCCCGCCCTCTTCCCCTTCTAAGCAGCCCCCGGCGCCCGCGCATGCGGGCGCTCCTGGTGCTCTCCCTTCCGAGGCAAAAAAGTCCCCGGCTCCCTCCGCTCCCCACGTTCCCTTCATCGAAGGCAAGACGTTCGCCGAGGTCCTGCGCCGCGCGAAGGCAGAGAACAAGCCCGTCATGCTCGACGTCGTGGCCGAGTGGTGCGGGCCCTGCAAGTTCATGGACAAGACGACGTTCGCCGACCCCGCTGTCATCGGGTGGACGAAAAAGAACGTCATCTCGGCCCGCGTCGA
Source organism: Acidobacteriota bacterium (assembly GCA_039934255.1). Classification (GTDB taxonomy): domain Bacteria; phylum Acidobacteriota; class Thermoanaerobaculia; order UBA5066; family UBA5066; genus Fen-183. Next base: position 307 of record JBDTML010000063.1, read on the forward strand.
CGCGGAGAAGGGCGAAGGACGGCGCATCTCGGCGCGCTACCAGGCATTTTCCTTTCCGACCGTACTCTTCCTCGACGGAAACGGGAACGAGATCGACCGTCTCGTGGGCGGCTACGGAGCCGCCGATTTTCAGCGCGGCGGCGAGGCCCTTCTGGCGGGGCGGACCCAGCTCCTCGTGGCCCTCGCGCGGCTGAAGGCGGCCTGGAACGCGGAAGACGCTCTCCAGGTGGCGAACGCGCTCGCTCCGCGGCGCGACCTCGCGCGGTTGCGGCCGATCGCCCTCCGACTCGTCGCCGAGGAAGGAGATCTGAGCCGGCCCGAAATCTTCCAGCTCTTCGCGCAGCTCGTCGCCATCGAGACGCTCGACAACGACCCGTCCGCCGAGACCGGCGATCTCATCGCGACCTTTCTCCCCCGGCTCGGGAACGACCCGCGACGCGGCTTCTTCGCCGCGGCTCTCGTGACCGGCCTCGGAAAGCGCGGCGACGTCGCGACGGCACGCGTCGTGACGGCGGAGACGCTTCAGGCGGTGGGCGAATCCTCGCCGTACTCTTCGGACCTTCTCGCGGCGCTGGGCGGTGCCGAGCGCAAGGCCGGCAACGGTCCGGAGGCGCTCGCGGCGTTCCAGCGCGCCGCCGCGCTGGCCGAGAAGAACGGCGCCTCCCCGGCGGCCCGCGTGGAGCGGCAGTTCGACGTCGCCGAGGCGCTCGCCGCGAGCGGGAAGCTCGTGGAGGCGAAGAACGCTTACGCTGCCGGAATCGCGATCGGACCGCTCGACACGCAGCTCGCGGCGCGGGCGGCGCGCGCCGCGCTTGCCCTGAAGGACTCGGCCGCCGCCCTCCAACACGCGCGTCAGGCCGTCGAGCTGTCGAGTGGGGAGGACGCCAGCGCACAGGCGGCTCTCGCGGCGGCCCTCCGCGCAACCGGGGACCGGCTGGGCGCGTCGACGGCCCTCAAGAAGGCGGCGGATCTCGACCCCGCGAACCCCGAGTACCGCGTGGCCGCTCCCGAGGCGCCGAAGAAAAAAGCCGCCAAGGCCTCCTGAGAAGAGGAGGCGGCATGGCGCGCCGGTGGTCGCCCGCGGGCATCCTCCTTTCTCCCGTGGGCCTCGCCCCCGCGACCGCTTCCGTCGACGCGTTCCGGTCCGCCGCGCGCGCGGCCGCGGGGCCCGAGGGATTCGTGGAGATCGTCACGCACGACGGGGATCCGCGGGAGCCGGCGCGCCTCTCCGCCCTCTTCGCGACCCCCGGCCGGCCGGAGACGCGTGGCACGGTCCTCTTCCTCCACGGCAAGGGCGGCTGCGGCGCGGAGTGGACTCCCGACACGGTACGCGCGCTCGGCCTCGGCTTCAACGTCCTCGTGCCTGAGCTGCGCGGGCATCCCCCCTCGACGGGCGCGCGCATCACGTACGGCATCTTCGAGACGGTCGACCTCGCGCTTCTCCTCGACCTCGCCGCTTCCCGGTTCGGCGTGAACCGCGCGCGCCTCGGCATCGACGGCTGCTCGATGGGCGCTCTCCTCGCGCTACACCTCGCCGTCGCCGTCCCGCCCGCCGCGTTGTGGCTGCAGGCGCCGTTCGGCGACATGAAGGAGATGGCCGCGCACTATCTGCATCGCGCCACCGGCCTGCCCGCCCTTCTCTTCGCGCTCCCCGTGCGCTTCCTCGTGCGGCGCATCGCGCGCACCGAGGGTCTCGATCTCTCGCTCGTGGACCCGGTGCGCGCGGCCCGGCGCGTGACGTGCCCGACCGTCATCGTGCACGGCGAGGACGATGGCCTCGTGCCGATTCGCTTCGCGCCGCGCGTTTACGAGGCTCTGGCCGGAGAGAAGACCTTCTGGCGCGTGCCGCGCTGCGGCCACTGCCACCACGCCGACGAGCCGCAGGCGCGGGAGCGGACGGAATACGAGAGGCGCTGGACGGAGTTCTTCGGCCCCCGCCTGACTTGAGCTTCAGTCTTTGCCGGAGACCTGCGAGAAGCCCGCGGCAAAGACGCCGATCCCGGCCAGCAGCCGCACGAGAAGCGTCAGGGACGACAGCCCGTGGAGTCGCCCCCACTCCTGCCTCAGCGGATTCGACTTCTCGACGAGATCGATCGCGCCCATCTTCTCCCTCAGCGCCATCATCTCGGGCGTGATGACGTAGAGCGACGCGATCGCCGCGACGGCCGCGACGGCGAGGAGGCGCAAGGCCAGGCCGCGGGCGCGGGGAGACCACGCGCCCGCGCGGTTCCAGAAGAGGAAGCCGGTCACGAGAAGGACGACGGCTCCGAGCGAGACCGCGTCGAGGCCGTCGAGAAGAGCCCGGTTCACGGCACCGGCCGCGTGGCGGCTCGGGGCGGTCAGAAGAACCGTGCGCGCGCCGAACGCCCCGAAGAAGGCGAGCATTCCACACCAGAGGGCGGCCCCGAAGAGCCACGCGCCGGCGAGAAAAGTCCGGCCCGGAACCGTCCTCGTGCCCGTCATCAGGCCCGCCATCAGTCCTCGGCCACCCACTCGGGCGCCACAAGGGCGGGGAGAACGCCGCAGGCGTGTCCGCGGGCGAGGAGCCGCCGCACCGCCTCGCGCCCGCGCTCGCCGTAGGAGCGCGTCCAGTCGTTCACGTACATGGCGACGAAGCGATCGGCCTTCTCGCGCGGGAGGCCGCGCGCGAAGCGCATCGCATCCGTGAGGGCGTCCTCGCGGTGCTGGAGCGCGTACGTGATGGAACGGCCGAGCGCGCGCGACACGCGCGCGATGAGCTCCGGCCCGAGGTCCTTCCGCACGGCGTTGCCTCCGAGGGGGAGCGGCAGAGACGTCTCCTCCTTCCAGACGACACCGAGGTCGGCCACGAGGCGGAACCCGTCGTCCTTCCAGGTCAGCTGCCCCTCGTGGATGACGACCCCGGCGTCCACGTCGCCGCGCGTGACGGCCTCACCCACCTTGTCGAACGGCGTCACGACGGGGATCGAAGCGGGGGCGTAGATCGCGAGCGCGAGGGCGGCGGTCGTGAGCTTTCCCGGAATCGCGACGCGGCGGCCCGCGAGGTCGGCGAGCGTCCGCGGCGCCCCCGCTTCCTCGCGCGCGACAACGCACGGCCCGTAGCCGTCGCCGAAGGAAGCGCCGTGCGGCAGCAGCACGTACCGGTCCGCGAGAAACGCGTACGCGTGAAAGGACACGGCCGTGATCGCGAGCTCACCCGACAGCGCTCGCTTGTTCAGGGTCTCGATGTCGGCGAGCTCGTGTCGATACGACACGCCTTCGGTGTCGACCGCGTTCTCGCGCAGTCCGTAGAACATGAAGGCGTCGTCGGAATCGGGCGAGTGTGCGAGGACGA
>JBDTML010000064.1:0-29223 GCA_039934255.1 Acidobacteriota bacterium
CGACGTCCAGCTCAAGAAGGCGCTCACCCTTTTCCCCGAGGCCGAGAAGCTCGCGATGGCGCACGAGCAGATGCAACTCGCGAAGAACTCCGACCTGAAGAGGCCCGTGAAGCCGTAGGAGCGTCCGGGCCCGCCTCTCGCACGAGGAACCACCACAGGAGGAAGGCTGCCGCATAGCAGCCCACGACTCGCCAGAAGTGCATGGCGGTTACCCAGAGGTTCCGGCTGAGCACGCCGTAGTGCGCCGCGCTCCACGCGCCGAGGCGGGTCGCGTAGAGGGCCTCCACGTTCGCGATAACCGCGAGGACGTGAAGCACGAAGAGAGCGAGAAGGCTCACGGCGACGCCCTTGACCGCGCGGTCGCGCAGCAGTCCCCCAGTCGTGGCCGCGAGCGCGAGGAACAGGATCACGTCGAACGTCAGGTCGTCGGCGGGCAGGGACGGCCGGTCCGACGTGGATGGGAAGTCCGCCCGGTCGATCACGATGCGGCGGTCCTCGGCGTAGAGCCGCGTCGCGGCCGGCCGCTCGAAAACCCGAATCGCCCCTTCCGCCACGCCCGCGAGGAGGCGGTTGTAGGCCGGCGTCGCCGCCCACCAGAGCGCGAGGCCAGCGGCGAATCCGAGAAGGACCCTAAGCGCGAGCTTCAACCGGGCCTCCGGCGCCCGCGAACCGGCTCCACGCGAGGAAGATTCCGACGGCCAGCAGGATGAGGGCCGTCTGCCAGATCGCGGCGTGAAACAGCTCGAAGACGTTCCGGTGGTGCACGCCGAGCCAGAAGAGCGACACGATGCGGAACAGGTTGACGGCCTGGATCACCGCGAGCCCGCCCGCGATGCCGAGCGCGCGCTGCTTCCAAGTCGCGGGAAACGCGAGCATCGCCGACACCAGGAGGAGCGCCGCCTCGATGCCGTTGCAGCCGTTCTTCACGTCCACGGCGAACGCGGGCGACTGGATGACCGTGCCCACGGACTGCGTGCTCTCGCCGATCGCCGCGAGGAGCACGGCCGAGACGCGCACGAGTAACCCCGTGAAGGGCACAACGACCCGGTCGTTCACAGGCTGGATCGCGACGAGCAGGTAGAACACGCCCAGCGCGACTACGAAGCGGATCAGGAACTTCTTCTGGGCAGGCTGCATGAAGAGGAAGAAGGATAAGAGATTTTGCTTCGGAAGGGGACGGAGGAGTGGAACCGGGGAACCGCTCAGGCGGGGCCTTCCCTCAAAGGAAAAGGCCCGGCAACCGCCGGGCCATTGTTCTGTTCTCTATCTCTCTTACCTTCTAAGAAAGTCTTCTCTTCGTCTTCTCCGAAGCAGAATTTTCTTTCTTTTCTCCTCAGCGAACCAGCGTGTTGTTGTCCACGATGAAGCGCCGCGTCCCGGCGGACCGCACGTTCCCCCGCGTGTCCGTGACTTCGATGAGGAGGTCATGCTCGCTGTTGGAGATCTGCGTCGTGTCGAGGAAGAAGCGGAAGCGGGCCGTGTTCCGCTGCGGATAGTTGGGGTACTGCGTCGCGATGTCCGGGCTGGCGTAGCCGTAGTCGGCGTAGTCCACGCCGCGCACGGCGTCGATCTGAGCGACACCGTCGATGAGAATGCGCACCTTCGCCACGAGGTCGAGGTCCAGAGCCCATCCGACGACCGGGAAAACGCCCCCGATGAACTTGTAGTTCGTCGGATCGTCGATCGAGCCGATCGGCGGCGGATCGAGGTTGCCCGTGGCGCACTCCATGACGATCGGCACTTCCTTCAGGAGGGACGCGGAGTCCTCCTTGTCGAGCGCCTTGATCTGGAGCATGTGGGCGCCTTCCTTGAAGCCCCGCTGCGTGATGAGGTAGCCCACGTCGATGAAGAACTGGAAGCCCACGTTCGGGGCCTGCTGGAAGCCGGGGTAGAGGACCTCGATGTCGGGCCGGTAGTAGCCGTAGCAGTCGATGAGCGCGTTCGCGAGCAGGAACTCCCGGTGGCAGTCGATGCGGCTGTCCTTGATCGTGACGCCGTCCATCTCGAGGACGACGTGCGCGACGCCTCCGCGCTCCTGCGCGACCGACGTGTCCATCGCCCAGCCGGTCACGAACATGAGGAAGCGCGGGTCGATGATCGTGCCGATGCCGGACGGATTGCCACGGGGAATCTGGAAACAGTTGCCGAACCACGAGGCGTTCAGGAGGGGGAACTCCACCTCGCCGAAGGGCGCGAGATTCGGGGAGTTGTTGAAGACCTGCACGCGGCGCGAGCCGAGCAGACCCTGCTGGCCCTGGTCGTCGACCGCCTTGACGGTGACGGTGTGGACGCCGTTCGCGTAGCGCGTGGAGTCGACATTCAGGACGAATCCCGAGACGATCGACTGCGTGTTGTCGGGATAGTTCGCGGCGACGTCCGCGCGGTAGATCCCGGTCACCGCCTGGCGCTCGATGAGCCCGTCCACGAAGACGTCCACGTGGTCGATCTTCCGGTCGTCGAGGGCCCACCCCGCTACCATGAGGATCCCGTTCGCGCTGACGCCGCTGTCGGGCAGCGGGAAGTCCACGCCGCCGAACGGGGGCTGGTTCCGCGTGTTGTCGACCCTGATCGCCCGGGGCGTCAGGAAGTACGAGCAGCCGCTGACGTCGGTCGCGCGAATGTACAGGGTGTGCGAGCCGTTCGAAAAGAGGGACGCCTTGAAGGAGGCCTGAAAGCCAGGGTTCTTGCCGATCGTGCCGCCGTACTGCGGGAAGAACTGGATCACATCGGGGCGCGGAAGGTTGATGTTGGCGCCGCCGGCCGCTCCCACGCGATTCGCCTCGTCGGTGCCGTCCACGAAGACATCGATGTTGGACAGCAGGTTGCCGTCGAGAGCGAAGCCGACCACCTGCACGTAGCCGGAAACCGTGGCGCCGTCGACGGGAACGTCAATGGATCCCAGTGTTTGCGACGGGCAGGCCAGCGAATGCCGCTCCGCGCGCATCGCGAGCGCGCACGGTGCCGCGAGCAGGGCCGCACCCGCGGCGATCACTGGGAGGATGAGGGCCTTCCGCTTCATCACGAGCCTCCGTGCATCGAGAGATTCCAGAGAATTCCAGAGATACGCCGAGGTATGGACCGACGAATGGAGAGATTGACGCAGATGGAGTTTATCCTGCCCGAAAGGCTCTGTCAAATAGGGGGTTACGGCTGAGAGCGAGCCCGCGGTGCTTCAGATCAGCCCGTCCGTGCGCGCGAGAACACGCACGTGCTCCACTGCGGCCGCGGCCGTGGCCTCGGGGTCGTAGCCCCCCTCGAGCAGCGAAACGACACGCCCTCCGGCGAACGTCTCTGCGACCTCTTCGAGGGCGCGCGTCATCCACGAGAAACCCTCCTTCGAGACGCGCATGCCGCCGATCGGGTCGAAGCCGTGGGCGTCGAACCCCGCGCTCACGAGCACGACTTCGGGCCGGAAGCGTTCGGAGAGCGCCTCGAGGGCCGCCGCGAAGCCGCCGGCGTAGGCCGTGTCTCCCGCACCTTTCGGGAGCGGCACGTTTTTCGTCCAGCCCCGGCCGCGGCCGGTTCCCACCTCGTCGGCGGCGCCGGTGCCCGGGTAGAAGGGATACCGGTGCACGGACAGGTAGGCCACGCGCCCGTCGTCCCAGAACAGCTCCTGCGTTCCGTTTCCGTGGTGGACGTCGAAGTCCGCCACCAGAACGCGGGCGACATGGTGGTGCTCGATGAGGTCCTTCGCGGCGATCGCGATCGTGTTCAGAAAGCAGAAGCCCATCGCCTGCGACCGGAGCGCGTGATGGCCCGGCGGCCGGGCCGCCACGAAGACCGAGGCCGCGCGCCCCGCCACGACCGCGTCGGTCGCCGCGAGCGTCAACGACACCGCGCGCAGCGACGCCTCGAACGTGGCGGCCGAGATCGGGTTGTCGGGACAGTCGAAGAGCGAGAAAGGCCCCGGGGCGCCCCTCGGGGCGCTCGCGCACACATCCGCCAGACGCTTCACGTAACCCGGGTCGTGTACCCGCTCGACGGCCTTCAGCGTTCTTTCGGGAGCCTCCGGCGCCTCGATGTGGCGCCCGTCCTGACGCAGCGTGTCGACGACGACCTCGAGCCGGTGAGCGGTCTCCGGGTGATAGGGGCCCGTGTCGTGCCGAAGCATGACGGGGTCGAAATACACCGGGACGGCACGCACCCTCCGAATCTACTCCAACCGTGGGCTACCATCGGCGCGTGCCGCACAGGAAGAGGACTCTCCGCGTCGCGATCTCACTCGGGCTCGCCGCGCTTCTCCTCGTCCTGTTCCTCAGGACCCTCGATTTCGCGGCCGTCGGCCGGGCGATCGCCGCCGCGCACGTTCCGTGGCTCGTCGTCGCAACCCTCGCCGGCCTCATCAGCACGCCGCCGCCGCGCTCGTGGCGCTGGGGCTTACTCCTGAAAAAGGCGGGGCGCCCCTCGCCTTTCCAACTCAACTCGGCGACGGCCATCGGCTTCGCCGCCTCGACGCTCCTTCCCGCGCGCGCCGGCGAGATCGTGCGCCCCGTCGCCCTCGCGAGAAGCGCCCGGCTTCCCCTCGCCCCATGCTTCGCCTCGATCGCTCTCGAGCGCCTCATCGACCTCGTGACGGTCATCGCGCTCTTCGTCGCCTACGCGATCGGCTGGTCGCCGACGGGGATGGGCGGCGAGGAAGCGGGGCGATTCGAGCTTCTGCGCCGGTCGGCTTTCCTTCTCGGAGCCGGAACGATCGTCGGCCTCGCCTTCCTCGGTTTTCTCGCGGCCAAGCCCGCGCGCGTAGACCGCCTCGTGCGGCCATTGCTGCGGCCCCTCCCCGACCGCATCGGCGCGAAGATCGAATCGATCCTCCATTCGTTCCTCGACGGCCTCGGCGCGCTCGGCACCGTGCGTGACGTCCTCGTCGTCGCGGTGGCCTCTCTTTTCCTCTGGATGCTCATCTCCTTTCAGGTCTGGGCCACGCTGCGCGCGTTCGACCTCGACTTCCCGTTCCCCGTCACGTTCTTCGTCATCACCTGGGCGGTCCTCGGCCTCGCCATCCCGACACCGGGCGGCGTGGGCGGCTATCACGCGGCGGTCGCGTATTCCCTCGTCGGGTTTTACGGCGTTTCGAAGAATACGGCGGCCGCGTTCGCGCTCGTCTCGCACGCGCTCTCGTTCGTGCCGATCACTCTCATCGGCCTCGCGTTCCTCGCGGCCGGCGGACTCAGCCTGAAGAGCCTGGCGGACGAGCCGGCGCCTGCGCCAGAGCCATCGTGTAGTCCGAACCCCACACCTGCGGATTCGACTCCAGCATCTCGACCCCCAACTTGAAGAAGCCGGTCTGATCGAGCCCCGCCTGCCACACGACCCGGCAGTGGCAGTGCACGCGCGTACGCACGTTCTCGAGCTCGAAAATGTCTCCCACCATGACGTTCCGCTGCGCGTACAGAAGCGCGCCCTGGCTGTTCACGATCAGTGTCGATCCGCTGAACCTCTCGCCTTCCCAGCGCAGCGCGATCGGGATCCGCAGCGCGACGCGCGGACTTCGACGGAGCTCGTGATAGGCGGCGGGATCGAGCACGGGAAAAGCCTCCGGCGACTCATTATCCCAGACGACAGCTCAACTGCCCTGATCAGGATGCCCTAGGAGCCGCCGTTGGCCTCCGCCTTCGAGGGGGCCTTTTCGTTGATCCGGTCGTGGCACTTCTTGCAGACGAACCTGTTCAGCGACGCGACGAAGCTCCACTCGTCGGACTTCTCTACGTCGCAAAAAAAGCATCGCCGCCGGCTGCGCGGCGCCACCGTCTCGTCGAAGGGTTCCTTCTCGTCGGTCACGGCAAGAGAAGTCTGAGCGCATGGAGCGCGGGAATCAAGGCGGGAGGGGTCAGGTCTGTGTCATGTGGTTTATGAGGCAGGGATTAGGCAGGGACCCGAAGCACGCGCGAAGCCCGGGCAGGGAGGGGTCAGGTCTGTGAAATGTGTTTTATCAACTTGGTGCGCCTCGGCACAGGCAGGGGAGGGGTCAGGTCTGTGCCATGTGGTTTATCAACTTGGTGCTCCTCGGATCATGGCTCTCTTCGCCTGCTCGCGCGAGGGCCGATGCCTGCCATGGCTTGACGCCCAGGAGCGCTCCGATGTCCTTCATCGGCATCAGCCGCTCCCGTCTGAGGAAGTCCGCGAAGAGACGGCGTTCTCGGATGAGTTTCCTCGGCTGGGCGCGAAGCTCCCCAAGCGAGGTACCCAGCGCCCGCTTCAGGACTTCACTGACGTCGATTCGATTCTTTCGTCTCGGCTTGCGCTGGGAGACGGGAATCTGATCACTCGTCTTCATTCTCGCGAGTCTCGCGTCAATTTCGCGATGGAATGCATCACCACCGAGGTAGATTTGACCCTCCACCATCTCCCAGGGCTCGTACCCGCCACGTCGTCCCTCGGACACGAAGGCTCTGTATTTCTCGATCGAGCGTGAACGCCCCACCCCGAACGAGATGAGAGTGGCGTGGGTCTCGAGCCACGGTGGCGCCTTTTCGATCCCAGCCGTCGCCCGGTAACTGCTCCACGTCCAAGCTGCTGCGCTCTTGACGAGCGCGGCGCGGACCGGGTTGAGGACGACGTAGCGCGCCAGTTCCAGAAGATGCGCGTCCTTTTCGACGAGGATCGCTTTGAAGCGGCCCTGAAAAAGATGTCCCACGCGGCGATATCGTCGGTTGAAACCCTGGGTATAAAGGCCGTTGAGCTGACGCATGCCGCGCGAAAGCGTCGGCTCGGGCGTTTCGACGAGGATGTGATAGTGGTTTCCCATCAGGACGTAGGCATGAAGTCGCCAGCGGTAGAGCGTGACCGTGCGCCCGAGGATTCTTAGAAAGTCGGTTCTGTCGTCGTCGCTTCGAAAGATCTCCCGACGCTCATTGCCACGGGCGGTTACATGCCAGAAGGCACCCGCGTATTCGAGACGAAGAGGGCGTGACATCTCGAGAAGGCTATATCACAGAACACAGACCTGACCCGAAAGTCCCGTCGAAAGTCCCGCGAAAGTCCGCACATCAAGGTGTCGGCGCGCTCGTCCTCACGAGCCGCCCCTGATATCGTCTAACAGAGGCAAGGGAATCGTCGCTCACAAGATGAAATCCGTTTGGAACTATCGCGTCCTCGAACGAGACGGCGAGTTCTCGATCCACGAGGTGTACTACGCCCCCAACGGTCGAATCGAGGCCTTCACCACTGAGCCTGTTGCGCCGGGAGGTGGCTCGCTGACGGCGCTGAAGGCCGACCTCCGTTTCTATCGCACCGCTCTTTCCCGGCCCACGCTCGAGTACCGAACGCTCGAGAGGGCGATGCAGCGTCATCGCCTCCGCGCCGGCGTCCGGCGCCGCTATTTCAAGCTCGTAATCGTGGCTTCCGCTCCCGATACGGAGATCTGGCTCATCGATGACGGTGGTCATCCGGTCCAGAAGGCGTCGGGAGAACTCAACACCGACTTGCTTCTTGGCGACTACGTGGTCGAGTTCGGTCTGGGCACGCAGACCTACCCGGTTCCCCTGCATCGGTCGCGCCGACTCACGCAGGCCCGGCTGGAAGCAGGGCCCACTTGCCCGAAGCCCATCATCAAGCTGGATGCCGGGCCAGGTTAGGAGTCCCGCCCGAAGCACACCCCCCGAGGAGGTCGTCGGGCCAACCCATGAGAAGGAACCTGAAGAGAAAGCGCCGCTCGTGCGGCAAGCCGCACCTTTCAGTCTGATCAGACGGGGAGGAAATGGATACCTACGCTCGGGCGGCGGCCATCGAGAGATTGAAGTGAAGTTTCTTCGGATCGGCGTCGTAGTTCAGCTTCCTAAAGGAAGGGCGTTCGGTCGGTCAGCTGGCCCGACGCAGCAGGCGATGCCCCTTCGTGGAACTCGTCGTGTCGATCTTCAGCGTCACCTTCCCGCCGAGAGCCGTGGCGTACTTGACGAGCGTCTTGACGCCGAGGTTCTTGATGCGGCCCGACTCGAGTTTCGCCACGTAGGGCTGGTTCGCCCCGATGAGCTTGGCCGCGGCCCGCTGGGAGATCCCTCTTTTCTCGCGCAGCGCCACGAGCTCCTGCTCGATCTTCATTTCGTTCACGAGCTCGTCCACCCGGCGGGCAAAGTCCTTGTCGCCCTTGAGCTGGCCGTCGACCCACTGCATGAAGGCCGTCTTCTTCGCACTCATGGTTTCTTTCCTTTCCGCCTTAAGACCGCGTCCCTGTAGCCCCTCATGCGCTTCAGAGTCTTCGGGGGGATGTCGTTTCGTTTCTTGATCTCCCCGTCGAGCAGCACGATGCGCCGGCCGGGGAGAAAGATGTAGAAGATCCGGATCTGCTTGCCCCGGAGCTCGAAGAGCCCGTCGCCCAGGATGCCCGACTGCGGCCGCCGGAGCGCGTTGCCCTGCTCCTCGAGAAGCTTGACCAGGGCAACAGCCTCCTGTCGATCGCGTCCGGTCAGGCCCGCGATGAAGCCCCAGACGAGCGCCTCGCCTTGTTCCGTCCTGAATACGTCGATGACCCAGGCGCTGGTAGCCATCCTTCTCACGATCCCTGACATAAGATAACTTCCAGGTTATCGTCTGTCAACCCTACACGATTTCCAAGGCCCGAGGCGACCTCTCGCCATACAGTGCGCACCGCCTTTCGAAGGAGCCTCCCATGCGCACTTCCTGCCCGCCGCAAGGCGGCGGTCCTGGCCTTGCCGCAGTCCTGCGTGCCACGCACCTTCTCGGTCTCGCGCTCGGCTCGGCGCTCGGGAAGCTGAGTGAGTCTGGTCTGACCGCACAGGCGCTTTTCGCGAAGGCTGAGGAGCAGGCGCTGCTGGTGCGGATGCTGAGAGAGGCGGCCGAGATCCTCGGCGAGCGATGGGAGAAGGTAGCCGATCGGCACCGGCCGCACTACACGGCGGAGCAGAGGTTCCGGATCCTGCGGCTGAGGACGCTGCTCGGCCTGTCGCAGCGGGAGACGGCGGAGCTGTTCCGGGTGTCGAAAGAAACCGTTGGGCGTTGGGAAGAGGAGGCGCTGAGCGGGCGCGGAGGGGAAGACGCGTTCGCGCTCATTCAGCCGTCGCCGCCTGTTCGCCGATTCGCCGATGTCGCCAGGGGCGTCGTCAAGACGATGCAGCTGGCGGGGGTCGGAGGGAGCGCCTTGATCGCTCGGACGCTGGCGCGGGCCGGATGGAAGGTGTCAGCGCGGACGGTCGGGAGAATCCGCAGAGAGCGCTGGCCGACGCCTCGGGCGCCGGAGCCGGCCTTGGCGGTCCCCAGGGCTGTGAGGGCGCGACGGCCCAATCACATCTGGATGGCGGACCTGACCGACGTGAGAGGGCTGTTCGGGCTCGTGACATTCAAGGTGGCCGTGGCGTTTGATGTGTTTTCGAGGTTACCGCTTTCGATGCGGGTTTTCGTGAAGGAGCCTTCGGCGTTCGAGATGGCGACCCTCGTGTCGAGGACGGCGAGGCGATTCGGGCGGCCGGCGCACTTCGTCTCGGACAAAGGGAACTGCTTCAGAGGCGGCGCGTTCCGCCGTGTGCTCAGGCGCCTCGGGGCGAGGCCGAGGTTCGGGGCGATCGGGAAGAAGGGTTCGATCGCGTTGATCGAGAGGCTGTGGCGGACGCTGAAGGACACCCTCGGGTTGCGAGTGTTGTGTCCGCTGGTCGCCGAGGATCTTCGGCGAAAGGTGGAGCTGGGCCTCATCCACTACGCGCACTTCCGGCCGCACGAGGCGCTGGGCGGCGCGACGCCGGCAGAAATCTACTTCGGCAGAACGCCCGCGCATCTGTCCGCCATTCCCCCGCCGCGAGGCAGGCCGGGCGAAGGCCCGATGGAGTCGCCGTTTCGCGTCGAGTCTCTCGATGCGGAGCGGTTGCTGCCGGTGCTCGTTCGAAACGCTGCGTAGAAGCTGGACAAGAAGACCTCCGAGCGAGACCTCGAGCGGATGGAGGTGCGGCCGCGAAAAGCGGAACCGCCGCCACACCCTGGCCTGTGCGCGGCACAACTCCCATTGCCGGCCTACATGCGGCCGCGAAAAGCGGAACCGCCGCCACATCCTGGCCTGTGCGCTCCACAACTCCCATTGCCTGCCTACACTAAACCACAGGACACAGACCTGACCCCAGGATCTCACAAAAGCTCAGACCTGACCCCAAGAGCTCCTCTAGCTTGTTGCTTTCCCGTGTACATATTCGAACGCTCGTGCATATCGCTTCTGCAGCCCTTGGGATCCGAGGCGGTTCTTGAGGACTGACTCCGCATCATGTGTACGACCAAGCAACAGGTACGCCGCCGCCACATAGACCACGAAGTGCTGCTGCACGAGCAGCCTGGGATCGCTTCGCTCGTATCCTCGCACGAGGTCCGCCGGTCCCCGGTAGTCGTCGAAAAAAGGCACTCCCCAATTCTTGACGCTCTCCACAATCGACGCACTTACGTCCGAATACGTATCTTCTCCACCTACAAACCAGCGCCTCTGCTTTGCCGCCGGAGCAGTCATCTCAAGGGGCTGCCGGATCGTAACCTCCAGCGCATTCCCAAGGAGGGCTTTATCTCGCACCATCTCCAGCGCAATTTGATTTACAGACGGCATCTGCGCTTCAACCATGGGATAGACGTGTAACTGGGCCTCCGGCTCATAGCGAGGACGCACGTGAATAGCGATTTCTAAGACCTGCCTTGCTTCATTAAGGACCCTAAAGTATTTGCCACTCTTGACGCCACGCCTCTTGAAGCGAGCCGGCGATAAAGCTTCATCCAGCAGCGGAACACAAAAGGCAAGAAACCGGGCTCGGGCGTCAATCAAGGAACCCGGATCTCCAAGGATCGCTGAATCGTGAGCCCAAGGTTCACTCCAACGCCTGATGCCGTATTGCCCGAGTTAGAGTTGAGCCACCGATCAAACATCCGTTGCGAAGCAGTCCTTCTCGCGGTGCCCGATTTGATCTCCAGTCCGATGACTCTGCCCCTCGGACTGATCGCGGCACCATCATAGACGCGAAGAGTGCCCGACGCATCTCGTACACTGACGCGCCCCTCGCGGACGTTCCAGCCCCTCTTCTGCTTGATCGCATCCCATACGGATTGCTCGGCCATGGCGCCCGACCTGCCGGGTCCTCGAGGACTTGCAAATTTTCCGTTTGCCGTCCTCCATCCGTTGTTCCAGTTGACCTCCCCACCGACCTTCGGCCGCGCGAGATTCATCAATGGACACTCGTTATGCACCAGCACCTGGCTCTTGCCGGCGTAGTACGTGTGCGCCTCGGCGACCATGAGGTTGAAGACGGCCATCGGCGTCTCGCGGATATCGATGCGCTCGACGGGTAGCCACTTGCCGGTAATCGTCAGAAGACGATCGCCCGCTTGCAGCTGCTCTGCCCTCACCCAGTCCTTCCCCACGACGAAGAACGGGTGCTCTTCTGTGGTTTGAATCTGCTCGCCTGCGACCGTGACGACGACCGAGCGGTCGGCGAGCCTCAGGAAGCCTGCCTGGACTTCATCGAAGGCCGTCGTGGCGGTTGCGGGGTCGTAGGCGACGACTCTGTCGCCGGGCTCGATCGCTTCGATCGGCTTCTCGCCCTGTTCTGTCGCGACGAGAGTGCCTGCCGCGAAGCAGCGGCAAGGGAGCTGGTCCATGACCCTTTGGACTGCGCCCTCTGGCCTGGTCGAGGGCGAGGGGCCCGAGCTTTCCCTGGGTGCATCGAATCGTGCGCGGAGGTCACTTGCGATGTCGGTGACCGCTTCCCTGCCGAGCTCTCCGAGCCCTTTGCCGGCTTTGTAGCTCTTCGCCGCGGCCCTGAAGCCCATGGCTGACCCGAGGCCCGACCCTGCGCGACCCGCTCTCTCGTAGTCGGTCAGCCCGAGATCCTGCTGGGTGATGAGGTCCTTGTTCGCGAGGCCGGCGTAGAGGTCCGAGACTCCGGTCATGTCCGTCGCCGCACCCGCGACAGCCTGCAGAGGGTTCTGGCCCTGGCCGAGCCGGTTCTCGGTTGCCGTCACGACGCCCTTCGTGAGGATCGCGGTCCCGAGCGCCAGTCCGCACGGGGGACAGAGTCCGGACACGACACCGACCGCACCGATGACGGCGACGGTCTTGCCGAAGGACTCCGCCGCGCTGACGGTGAAGTTCCCGATGTTGCGGGCCGTCCTTTGGTCGGCCCCGAAGCTCATCGCGGTTTCCGAGACGAAGTCCTTGGCGAAGTCGGTGACGTCGCTCCAGCCAAACAGCCCCATCGGGTCCGTGGCTTCGTTCGGCCTCAGGCCGACGAAGGCGTAGAGGCTCGAGGAGTCAAGGTCTTCGGCGGGGTCTTCCTGGAGGAAGGACGCGTTTCTGGCGTCGTACCAGCGGGCCCTCGCAAAGGCGATCCCGGTGACGGGGTCTGTCCAGAGGCCCTGGTAAAGGGCGCTCGAGCCTCCCGGGAATGCGCCCTTGAGGTCGTTGCCGGAGGCAAAGGCGCTGTCGTAAAGGATCGGGAAGGGGATGTCGTAGATGAGGTCGCCGCTGTCGGGGACCTCGATCTGGAGGGTCATGGTGCCCGGGAGGCCGCGGCCGTCTGTTGCGAGGAGGGCGCTCGTCAGGCGGATGCGGTAAGAGGCGGACTTTTCCCAGCCATTGAGAGGCAGGATGACGAGGCCTTCGCTGAGTGCGGGGTCTCGTCCGATGGCGAGGTCTGAGGCAGTGAGGGCTCCCCATGTGCCGTCGGTGAGCCTTCTTTCGACGGCGAGCCCCGTGAGCGTGGTGAGGTCTATGGGCTCTGAAAAAAGGAGCGTGAGGGCGCCCGAGACGGCTGTGGCGGTGGGGGTCTGGGTGGCCGTGCCGCCGCTCGGGGGCGTGACGCTTTTGAGGGATTTGTCGTAGGTGGCGCGGTAAAGCTCTTCGCCAAGCTCGGCGTGGGCCTGGCCGTAGGGGTCGTAGAGGTAGCGGACGAGGACGGGAGGCTTGGCCGGGTCTCCTCCCGCCTTCTCTTCGACGATGCCGGTAACAGTGCCTTGCTCGTCGCGGAGGTAGCTGTAGAGCTTTTCGGTAAGGACGCCAACTCCGGCTCCGTCGTAGGTTTCGACTCTGACCTCAACGGCGTCGTCGAGGCCCGAGGCGCCGGGGACGTAGCTCTTTCTCCACCGAAGCGGGCCTTCACTTCCGTCCGTGCGGTCCTGGGCGTAAGCGGTTTCGGAAAGAAGGGTGCTGCCGTCCCAGAGGTAGCGCCTCTTTTCGATGAAGGGCCGCTTGGTGTCGTCGGTTTCGTTAGAGGGGAGCTCTCCGACGTGGGTGCGCGAGAGGAGCCGCCCGACGGCGTCGTAGTCGTAGCGGATCTGCTGGCCGGCGTACGGGTTTGACGCGCCGTCGGGCCACGTGGGTTTGACGGTGACGCTCACAAGCTCGCCCCGCCAGCTCCACTTGTAGAGGAAGCGGTCGTCTGTGGTGAGGCGGTTCTTCAGGGCAAGGGAGATTTCGTTGCCGGAGAAGAGAGGGAAGGGGGAGGGGGCGAAAGAGAGTTCCGGAGACGGCGCGAGGAGCGCGAGGGTCGGCGGCGGGAAGGCTGGGGGCTCGTACGTCGGGAGGGTCGGCCGGGTGAGCGAGGCCTCGGCAAGGGGAGCGAGGAAGAGAGCAGCGAGCGCGGCGATCCAGTTCGGGGCCGTCGCGCGATTCTTCACCCGGCTGCCCTCAGGAACTCGCTCAGTTCGATGTCGGCGCTTCGGAGGAGGCCGCGTAGCGTCCCGCGGGCAATTTCGCGGTGATCGGGCACGGAGAGCGATGCGATGTGGCCAAGCTTGACGAGGACGATGAGGCTGACGAAGACCTGGGCGACCATTCGTCGGGGCAGGTTTACATCGAGCACCTCGACGCGGAGCGTTTGCTGCCGGTGCTGGTTCGAAACACGGCCTGAGGGAAGGCAGGACACATCGGCGAGGGGCGCTGATGTGGGGCGAGGTGTGCGTTCGCGCCGCGCGAAAGACGACGAAAGAAGTGGTCCCCACGCGCCAATCAGTGCCGCAATTCCCATTGCGACCCTACATGTTCCGCTAACACATAACACGGACCTGACCCCAGTCAGCCCACACCTTACATCACGGCTGATCCAACGGGATCAACGCGCCCCGCACTCGTAGCTCTCGCCTGAGACGGACCAACGCCACCTCCGGCACCTTCCACAAGTAGAGCCCGTTGTCCGTAAGCTGGGTCAGGGAGGTTCCCGGTTCACGCTCCATGAGATTCCTCAAGACACTCCCATCGCGCAGACGCGAGTCGAGAAACTTCCCTCTGACGATCGTGTAGGGGTACACATCCCGAAGATGGTTCAGCCGCATTTGACGCGTAGCTGCATACCAGGCGCTGAGAGATGCCTGCTCTTCGGGACTCAACTGGCCGTCGTCCAAGCCTAAGATATGAAGCTCCGGGTGCTTTGCCACAGGACTGGCGAAACCGTATCCAAAGTCCCAGTCGCACAGGCCAACGACCGCCGTCAAGAGTTCGTAGTACGCGTTACTGAACAAGCCAACGAGGCCCTCGTTGATTACAGAGCAAAGAACCGATTCGCCGGACGCTGGTATGTAGCTAAGAGAGACGCTGGCAAAGCTGTCGTAGGACGGTTCTTCGCTATCTGGCGAATTCGCAGCCACTGACAGTACGTTCACGTGAGCCATCCTCGTCCTAAGCAGTCTCTCGTGCGCGCGTTCACCGAATCTCACAAATTTCCCTGAGTAACTCTCGCCCTCAGCGGCAACGTAGGTGGGGCCTATGCCGTGTTGCTCCAGAAACCCGACCACGGCCTCGTAGAAGCGGAGAAATGTCCCGCTGCCTGGATGCCCCTCCCCGTACCCGTGGACTCCAAGTGCCGCTGCAGACCCACCCGGAACGTCATTCAACACGATTCACTCTTATCTGGGCTTGATAACCCTAGGCGGCCGAGGCTTGAACCCGAGCGCCTTGAGCTGCGCATCCAACGCCGCGTTTCTGCTGGCCAAGATAGCCGGAACATCCGTCTTGGACTGTACCTCAATGCGCGTAATTGAGTTGTCCTTGTAGAGCGACAGAACATCGGGGCGGCGATTCGACGCGATCGTCGCCGGGTCGACTTGGAGCCCTCTATTGTAGCCGTGGTTCATGTGAACGCTGACGACGTCCGGGTTTCTGGCCTCCGCGATTGCTTCGCGGTATGTCCGGAACTGATGCCCTGGAGTCCCCGTCTTTTGTGCGCGTCCTTCGATCTTGGACCGGTATCCCTTCAGGCCACACGCGTTATGCACCAGCACCTGGCTCTTGCCGGCGTAATACGTGTGGGCCTCTGCCACCATGAGGTTGAAGACGGCCGTCGGCGTCTCGCGGATATCGATGCGCTCGACGGGCAGCCACTTGCCGGTGATCGTCAGGAGGCGGTCGCCCGCCTTCAGCTCTTCCGCCCTCACCCAGTCCTTCCCCACGACGAAGAACGGATGCTCCTCCGTGGTGAAGATCTGCTCGCCCGCGACCGTGACGACGACCGAGCGGTCGGCGAGCCTCAGGAAGCCGGCCTGGACTTCATCGAAGGCCATGGTGGCGGTTGCGGGGTCGTAGGCGACGACTCTGTCGCCGGGCTCGATGGCCTCGATGCGTTTCTCGCCCTGTTCGGTTGCCACGAGCGTTCCGGCGGCAAAGCACCGGCAGCCGAGCGCACCCTCGGCCTCCCGCAGAAGGCTTCTCTCTGCACCTGCTTCTCCCGACACAGCCCTGGCCTCGCGCGCGACGGCGCTGTCCTCGCGGAGTGCCGCGTTGACGGTCTTTCCCAGCCGCGTCTCGCCCGCCGCCAGCTCGGCCCCCTCCCTTTCGGCGGTCGCCAGCTTGTTGGCCATGCGTGTCTCGGCCCCTTCGGCTGCCACGGCTCCTCGGGCAGCTCCGGCCCCCTTGAGTGCGCCCATGGGCGCGAAGATGCCGATGCCGAGATCGACTCCCGTCGCGATCTTGTCGGCCGTGTCGGCCGATACTCCGGCTACTTCCAGCCCCTTCTGGATTCCCCGTTTGGTGAGGGTGTCGGTCTGCTTGCCGCTGATGGCCGTCTTCAGTCCCGCAGCGATGTCGTCGATGCCGTGCACCAACGCCACGGCCCCGAAGACTTTCGTGGCGCCTGTGGGCTCGGGGGCCAGGAGCCCCGCCGTGCCCGCCGTCACCTCGGCTACCCCAGCCAGAGCCTGAAGCGTTCCGGCGACACGCGGGTTGGAGAGGATTTTGCCCGCGAGGCCCAACGTGTCCGAGACCGTTCCGGAGATCGCATTGCCCGCAACTCCCAGCCAGTCGCCGAGGCCCAGAAGGCCCATCGGGTCGGTGAGCTCATTCGGCCTCATTCCGACGAAGGCGTAGAGGTTGAGGCTTTCGCGGTCGTCCTCGGGGTCTTCCTGCAGGAAGGAGGCGTTTCGGGCGTCGTACCAGCGGGCTCTAGCGAAGGCGATCCCGGTGACGGGGTCGGTCCAGAGGCCCTGGAAGAGGGCGTTCGATCCTCCGGGGAATGCGCCCTTGAGGTCGTTGCCCGACGCAAAGACATTGTCGTAGAGGATCGGGAAGGGGACGTCGTAGATGAGGTCGCCTGTTGCCGGGACCTCGATCTGGAGGGTCATGGTGCCCGGGAGGCCGCGGCCGTCTGTTGCGAGGAGGGCGCTCGTCAGGCGGATGCGGTAAAAGGCGGACTTTTCCCAGCCGTTGAGAGGCAGGATGACGAGGCTTTCGCTGAGTGTCGGGTCTCGGCCGATGGCGAGCTCTGCCGCGGTGAGGGCTCCCCAGGTGCCGTCGGTGAGCCTTCTCTCGACGGTGATCGCCGAGAGCGTCGTGAGGTCGATCGGCTCTGAGAAAAGCAGCGTCAGGGCACCGGAAACGGCGGTGGCGGTTGGGGTCTGGGTGGCCGTGGGGCCGCTAGCGGTGGTGACGCTGGTGAGGGTTTTGTCGTATGTGGCGCGGTAGAGCTCTTCGCCGAGCTCGGCGTGGGCCTGGCCGTAGGGGTCGTAGAGGTAGCGCACGAGAACGGGCGGCTTTTTCGGGTCTGCTCCGTCTTTCTCTTCGACGATGCCAGTGACGGTGCCCTGCTCGTCGCGCAGGTAACTGTAGAGCTTTTCAGTAAGGACGTCGGCTCCGGCTCCGTCGTAGGTTTCGACCCGGACTTCAACGGCGTCGTCGAGGCCCGAGGCTCCCGGGACGTAGCTCTTTCTCCACCGAAGAGGGCCTTCGCTTCCGTCAGGGCGATCCTGGGCGTAAGCGGTCTCGGAGAGAAGGGTGCTGCCGTCCCAGAGGTAGCGCCTCTTTTCGATGAAGGGTCGCTTGCTCTCGTCGGTCTCGCCGGAAGGGAGCTCTCCGACGTGGGTGCGTGAGAGAAGCCGCCCGATGGCATCGTAGTCGTAGCGGATCTGCTGGCCGGCGTATGGGCTCACGGATCCGTCGGGCCGCGTGGGTTTGACGGTGACGCTGAGGAGCTCGCCCCGCCAGCTCCACTTGTAGAAGAAGCGGTCGTCTTCCTGCCGCCGGCCCTCGGCGTCATAGTGGAAGGGGCTGCCGTCCCGAGCAGCGATGCGCCCCTCCACGTCGAGATCGAAGAGGTCGTTCGTACCGGTTGCTTCTCGCGAGATGCTCTTGATCTCGTCCGCCGTCCCGTACCCGTAGCCGAAAACGTCGAAAGCCCCCTTCACTGGCAGGTCTTTGTCCAGCCTGCCGAGGCCCGGCCGTGCCTCCTTCAGGCGCAGCCCGAGATCCGGCACCCAGGTCCAGCCTTCGTTGCTCAGGAGCGACAGGGTGTTCGGATCGCCGCCCACACCGCTGGCGGCGAGGTCGAGGACCTTGCGCCCGAGCTTGACGCCGTCGACGGCGCGATACCCGAAGCCCAATCCGCCCCATGAGGCATCCATGGGTTGCGTCGCAAACGTGACGGCGTCCTGCTGCGTGGAGCCGACCGTCAGCGTCCCGAGCCGGAATTCGTTGCCGACATCACCGTCGGGAGTCGGAGGCGGCTGCGCCCCCGGTCCGCTGATGTAGCCGAAGCGGTGCGCGGTCTTGAGCGGACCCCGAGTCGTCACCCCGTAGAGGCGGGCCGCTCCGCCCCACGCGAACTTCGCCCCGATCGCCCCCGGATACGCGCCGCAAGCGACCTGCGCGACGAGAGTCGGGTCTCCGCAAAGGCTCGTCGTCCGGTCGAGGTCGTCGTAGGTCTGCCCATAACCTAGGAACGAGCCGGCCGAAGCACGCCCGACGCCGGCGGGCAGGCTCATCCCGACGGACCTGTCGAAGATGTCGTAGCTCCGGAGCAGAGGGTCGCGTTTGACGGGCGCCTCGCCGAGCGTCTCACGGCCCGGGCGCCCGCCGGTGTCGTAGTCCTCGTAGGCGACGCTCGACGGCGCGACCGCGCTCCCCGCGCCGAGCGTGAGGCGCCGGGCACCGGTGAGCCGCGAGGCGGCGTCGTACGCGTAGCTGTCCGACGAGTCCAGGACGACGGGCAGGCCGCCCCCCCCCGGCGCAGCGGAGGGGACTCGCGCGAGGAGGCGATTTGCGTCGTCATAGAAGTGCTTGACCGCGACGCCGCTCCGCGTCGTCCAGACGTCGAGGGTGTCGTCCGGGTTGTACGTAAATGCTTCGGAGGTGCTGTCCGGTCGCGTGATCTTGATCAGGCGTCCAGTCGGGTTGTCGTAACGATAGAACGTGTCGTCTTGTCGCTGACCGCTCGCGACGCTGCGGCGCTGGACGACGCGGCCATCCCTATCGAGGCCGAAGAACGTGACCCCCCGGCCATTGGGACGATCGACTCTCAGGACGCTCCCGCGCCCGTCGTATTTCGCGCTGGTGGTGGAGCCCGCGCCCGTCGTCGCTTCCACCACGTTGCCAGCCTGGTCGTAACGAGTAGTTGTCTTCTGTCCGCCCCGCATTTTCACTTCGACGACACGACCCAGGAGGTCCCGCTGTGTCTCCACCCAGTTCGCGTCAGTGAGCGGTCCCTTACCGGGAACGGTCTCTTTCTCACTCGTCTTGGTAGGCCACTCCGAGGCCTGTCCATACGTGAAGTCCGTTTCGTTTCCAGCGCCGTCGATGCGTTTGACCAGACGGCCGGTGTCGGCCTGGTACTCAAAGCTCGCCTCGCGCCTGAGCAGGCCGCCGTCCGGACCGCTCTGCTCCGCGACGACGCGGCCGTTCGTGTCGTAGGTCCGTTTCGTGAGGCGGATTACGCCGGGCTGACCGCTCACGCCCGGTTTGAGGAGCTCACGGATCTCCGTGGCGGCTCCGAACGCGTTGACGGTCATCCAGCGCTCGGTCAACTTGGCCGGCGCCGGCGTCTTCTCGGGATCCCCGTCGAAGAAGGTTTCGCGGACGACGTTTCCCGCCTTGTCGTGCTGACGCTCGAGGACGGAACCCGTCGGCAGGACCTCCTCGTAGAGCCGTCCCCACGCGTCGTACTTCCCACGCCACACTCCCCTGTCGCCGTCGGTCGTCAGCGCAACGCGGCCCATGACGTCGTAAGCCTGTCTCTTGAGACCGCCGGTCGATTGCGGCATCGTCAGCTGAGCAGGAACGATCCCCGTTTGCGTCGTCGCGAGGCGGCCGGCGCTGTCGTAGCCGTAGTGAGTGACCGTGCCTTCGGCGCTCGTGGAGGACACGATGAGGCCCGACACCGGGTCATACTCATTTTGCGTGATCAGAATCGGGCTGGCGTCGACAGACCCGTCGAGCGTGCTCTTGCCGAGTTGGGTCTGGTAGACGCTGAGAAGCTGCTCCCGCGCGTTGTAGATGTATTGGACCTCCACCCAACCGAGTGGGTCCTGGTTGCGTCGCTCGCGCACGAGATGGCCTGTCGGATCGAAGGCGCGGTGCGTGACGACACCGGGGACGGGCGGATAGGCGCTAGGATCGGCTGAATTCGCGGAAATCCCTTCCGTACTCTGAATCTGGCGATCCCATTCGTCATAGGACATCGTCGATGTGGCGCCGTAGCTCGTCGTCTTCTGAGTCAGGTTACCGACGCTGTCGTAGATGTAGCCCTCGCTGACCGCACCTTTCGTCATGTGGATGAGACGGCCGTAGTTCGGGCTGCTCTTCGCCTCCTCGTAGGTGAAGATCATGGAGAGCGGCGTGTCGCGCTTCTCGCCGTTCGGCCCAAGCGGGATCGGCGGCGTCCCGTTCGGGAGCGTTCCACCCTGGAAAATCGTCAGCCTGCCGCGATTGTCGAACACGGAGCTGCCGTAGACGCCCTCTCCGTGGTAGCCCGAAGGGGCCGAGCCGCCGGCCGTCGGGACCGCCTTCGTGATCGGGCGCCCGAGCGGGTCCGTCGCGCCGCCAATGACGTTGTCCTCCCCATACAGCATCGTGGTTTCGATCGCGTCGTAAGGTACTGCCGGATCCTTCGGGGCAGAGCCTCTCGCGCGGCTGATTCCCAGTACATTGGGGCGCGACAGAAGGTCCCCGCCTCCGGCCTTGGCACATGTGCCGGGGCCGACGTCGGCGTAGCAATAGGTCGTAATACTCGAATCTGGCCACGTCACGGAGAGAGGCCGACCATCATCGCTGTAGGTGTGCTGTGTAACCGTCGTCGCGATAACCTCGGTTCCGTCAACCGGCCGAACGTGAGGCAGGATTTGCGTCTTCGTGGCGATCCGCCCGTGGTCGAACGCGTAATCCGTCCGATGACCCCACGGCGCAATCACGCTCGCACCCGAAAGCGCCTGATCGGGTGGTCCCTGGTAGTCCGTAAGTGCCCACGTGATCTTCGAAGGCCCACCCGTCGGGAAGCGAACCTCGCTGACTCGGCCGGACGCCGGCTCGAAGCCGAAGGCCGCTCTTGGCTGCGCGCCGCCAGGAAGCGTGAAGTCGTTCAGCCGCAGTTTCCCGAACTTCTCGTGGAGAGGGGCGTTAGGCGAGAGAACCGGATCGGCATACGTGTACGTCACCTTGGGCGTTGGAACGTTTGGGGCGCCGAACTCCGGATAGAACGGGTTCGTGACGCCGGGGAAGGTGACGCCGGTCAGCAGCCGCTCGTGACCCGTGTCGTACTCGTATTTCGCTTCCCGCCCATCGAAGTCCTTCATGCTGATCAGTAATCCGTACTCCGGGCCGTCCGCGACCGGGTCGTCTCTGTAGATGAATCTGTAGGGACGCCCGAGATCGTCCTCGACGTGGACGAGGAAGCCGAAGCCGTCGTAACCGAACTTCAGCGTGTTCCCCTGCTTTTCGGTGTCGTCCTGTCCCTGGCGGAACCGGTCGGATCCGTCGAAGAGGCGGCCGTTCGCGTCGAAAGAGAGCATCCCATGCTGGCGGTCAAGGAGGCGCCAGCCCTTTCCGGCCTCAAGCTGGATGAGCCGGACGTAGAGGCCCTTCGTCACGCAGAAGGATCCCGCCGTGTCGAGCTCCGTCGTCGGCGGACATTGCTCCTGAGGCGGTAGACCCTGCTTCGGCGGATAGAAGCGGAAGACGTTGCCGCTTCCGTCGTGGTACTCGATCTCGCCCGAATAGCTCAACTCCTCAATCGGCGGGAGGACGCGAAGGTGGGCAAAGAGGTTGGCGCCCCAGCCGGCCGCGCCCAGCGGCCCATATCCGGCCGTACCGGAGCGGTAGGTTCGGTCAAAGAGGAACGCCATGCCTCTGCCCATCGTGGTGTGATCGGTTGCCCTGAGGACGACCTCTCCCGAGACCATGGAGACGTTGACGCCCGCTTCGCCCGGCGAGAACGCCGCCGCGTTCTGCGCGGGCTCGGCCTGGGAGACCTGGACGGCCGAGGGAACCGAGTCGGCCCACGCGGCGACCGGCTCGGTGCCGATCGGAGTGCTGTAGTTGGCCTTGATCGCCGGATCCGCGAAAAAGTCGAGTACCTTCTGAGTCTTGTCGCGCGTCGTGGCGGGGCTGTCGGGGTCGACGGCGAGGAAGGCCCGCACATAAGGACCTCCGGCCAGGAGCTCCTTGATGTCGGCGTCGGCGAATGCGCCGAGATAGGCGGGGCGGTCGCAGCGGCGGCACTGCAGGCGCTCGGACGAGATCGCGCTGGCCGGATTCCCCTCCGCTCCGCCCCGGTAGTCCTTGCGGGCGCGCGGGTCGGCGACGAGCAGGACGACTTCCTGGCTCTCGTAGAGGTTGTACACCGTGGCGAAGCGCCCGTTCTCGCCGGTGTCCTGGGGGCCGTCGAACTTCGCCGCCTTCCCGACCCGCTTGAGCCGGACAAAAACGTCGCGCGCCGGCCAGGCGCTTCCGCCGGGGACCGCCACGGCGCGTCCCAGGTTCTCCTGCGCGAGCAGGCGGTTGTCCGGCAGCACCCGGAGCGTCTGGACCTTGGCCGTGATCTCGTCCAGGTCGCTCTCCGGAATACCGAGACCCCCGGGCAGCGCGAGGCGGACCTTGAACGCGGCCGTCGCCTTCTGCTGGGATTCGTTGCGCTTCGTCGGGTCGACCTCGTCTTTCGGATCGATGCGCGTCGGCACGCCGAGGGGATAGAGGCGATCGGCGATACGGACGACCGGCTTCGGCGTGCCGGAGACGACTCCGTTCTGGCCGTCGAGGAAGACTCCCGCGTAGACGAACTTCGGGCTCTCGATCGGGATCGCGAGGCCGCCCTGCCGTCCGGCCGTTCCCTGCCCCCATGTGTAGAGAAGGCCTGTGCCCGTCTCGTCGAGCGCGACGTGGTTCGTGTCCCAGGGCGCCGCCACCGAGAGCAGGAACCTCGGATCCGAGCCGAACGACTGGGGCGCTTCGTTGACGGCCGCCAGGTTCCACACGTCGATGACCGGTCCGCCGTTCGACCGCGTGGCTCCAGCGAAGAGGCGGCCGCCCTGGACGTCCGCCTGGAGGCGGTAGACCGAGTGACCCGCCCTCGTTAGGAGCCCGATCGGATCCATCCAGCCGTCGGTGACGTCCGTGACGAGGATGCCCGGGTCGCCGAGCGAGTAGAAAACGAGGGTGCGGCCCTCGCGCATGTACGCCTTGCCCGGCATCTTGATCACCGACCCGGAGGACAGGTCGATGCTGTTGTTCTCGTACTGGTACGAGACGCCCTCCGCCAGCGCGACCGACCTCAACCAGACACTCCCGAGGCCCCTCAGGCACTGGAGGGAGCCGATCTCCATCGCTCCAGGGTTGTCGTCCGGGCTGCCCGACTGCACGGCTCCGAAGTTCCGAAGCGCGGAGAAGATGCCGATTCCTCCCGCCGCGCCTCCCGCGATCCCCCCGGAAACGTCAGGCGCGGGCAGGACGACGAGATCCGACGTGAGGGCGATTCCCTTGTCCGGCGGCGGGACCTCGCGCGGCCCCGGCGCTGCGCACTTCGGGAACACGACGTCCTGGCCTTCGAGCTTTCCAAGACGTCGCCCGCACTCGCCGAGGTTGTTCTGGCCGCCCGTGCCGACGCCGGAGGACAGAGGCGTCCGGTAGAACCGGTTCAGGTCCACGACGGAGATCCCGCTCCCGACGATCGCGAGATATCCGAGAGCGCGGAGGTTGTACCGCACGCGCAGCCGGTCTCCGCGGCGGGCGCGGATGCCGTCGGCAGTCAGCGTCCCGTTGGCGCTCGAATTGCCGGGCCAGGGATTCTCGACGTCGAACGACCAGCTCTGCGCGGTCGTCACGTCGTCGATCGTCACGCGCTGGAAGTGATCCCACGGGTTTTCGCCCGAGCAGGTCTGGCCCCGCTGGGCCAGGTGCCCCTTGGTGTCCAGCGTCACCTTGAACGTGTAGAACCCGTCCGCGTCCGGCGTCAGGAGATCGAAGCCTCCCGTCCCCCAGTGGGAGTCGTAGAAGTCCTTCAGCTCCTTGTCGTCCTCCGCCGCGTCCTCGACGAGGACCTGCATGGAGGTCGGAGTCCCGGTCGGCAGGCTCCCGGCGAGCGAGAGGAAATCGGAGCCGGTCAGGCCGTCTCCGAATCCGAGCGCGAACGCCGTGCGCACCCCGCCGAGGACGCGATCGAAGCAGGAGATCCCGCTCGCCCAGGCCGGCAGGCCCGCGCGACACGCGGAGGGAGAGGCGTGGCGCACGTCCTCGATGCGGATGGCGCCGACGCCCCACGTCGAGGCGCCCACGAAGTTGTAGAAGAGGCGATTGTGTCCGTCTGTCGCGAAGGACCGGACATCCTTATCGCCGTTGTTGAGCATCGCGAAGCGCTTCGGGCGGGCCGGGTCGGAGACGTCGATCGCGAGAATCCTCGCTCCCGCGGAGGCGACCATCAGCAGGTTGCCGAACTTCAGCAGATCGCGCGCGCTGTCCGTATCGCCCAGCGAGGGGATCGGATCGGTTGGATTCGGCAGCGACCCGATGGGGCCGTTCGCCGGGTTCCGAGTCGCGAAAACGAACGCAGCCGGCGCCCAGCCGGGATACCCGATCGGGCCGCTCGCCCCCCGGACCTGAATCACGCCGGGATTGAGCTCGATGCGGAAGCGGTGACCGTACGGGAGCGTGCCGGCGGGGACGATCGAAAGGCGGTCGCCCGCCGCGCTCTGGATCGACTCGACCGGAACGGGAGCATTCGCGCACACCGGGTCGCTCGTCAGCCCGCAGTCGAAGAGCTTCGCGACCGTCGTGAGATCCGCGATCGGCAGGAGCGCCTGGTCGAAGTTGAAGCTGAGCTCGGAAAGACCCGCGGGGTCGAGGTCGCCCGGCGTGAGGACGGCCATCAGCTCGTCGCTCCCCTTCGCCGGGACCGTCAGGTCCGGGAAGACACCGAAACGGTCGACGGTGGCGGCGCCCGAGCGGTTGCCGGCATCCAGGTTGAAGAGCTCGACCTGGCCTGCTTCGGCCAGGAGGAAGCTGCCGCCGGTCGCCCTGAGAAGCGCCGTCCCGAGGCCGGTCGAGCAGCCCTGTACTTCCAGGCGAAGAGCGAGGCAGGACAAGCCGCTGTCGGTCAGGGGCGCATGGAAGCGCGAGAAGGCGAACGGTGCGCCGTCGAGAATCGAAGGAGGCCGGGAGGCGCCCGGCGGAAACTCGGCAACCTTGATGATGGTGCCCGCTCCCCCGGTCACCGCGGCGAAGTCCTGCTCGGCGCGGATCCAGCCCGCCGCCCGGTCGCGGACGACGACCCTGAGCGGCGCCCCGACGACGACGGGCAGGATGTAATTCCCGTCCCAGTCCTGGGCCGGCGGCAAATACACGAAAGTGTCGGCGTAGAAGTTGTAAAGAACCTCGAACTGCTTGCCGATCTCGAAGATCTGCGCCTGACCCATGATGGCGGCGAGCTCGGCCGACGCGCCGCTGATGAAGACGCCCGAACCTCGCGCCGTGAACTCCGCGAAGATGTTCCTCAGAAGCGGGCATGGGCCGAAGAAGATGTCGCCGGTTTTCTTGTCGGTGAACCGGCATTGCCGCAGCGCCTCCGGCTGCCGCTGGGCGAGCGCCGCCCGGCCGCCCGAAGCCGTGGCGATGGCGGCAGGCGCCGTGGGCTGGTCCTCCTCCAGATTCGAGATCAGTTTCTGGCCCGAGGGCCCGGCCACGACGCGCCCGAGGTCGAGCATCTGAAGCTTTCGGCCCCATGGCATGTCGACGGGCGTGCCCGCGAATACGAGCGAACCGACCGGCGCGCTCGCGGTGGTGGGAATCCTCAGGCGGATCGTCTCGTTCGCTGTCCCGTCGAAGTCCACGTTGACGTACGCGCCGATCTCCATCCCCTGCTGGATCGGGACGCCGAGCGTCGACGGATCGAGCTTCTTCACCGTCACGAGCGTCGGAACGTCGAACGCGGCGGCGGGAGACGTGACTTCGATGCCTTCGGAGGTCGTGACGACGGTCGTCTCGCGCGGCGGGGCGACGAAGCCGGTCCCGTCCGCCGTAAGGAAGGGCCCAAGCTTGAAGGTCGCGGCCTCGGTGCCGGTCGGGTCGAGGATGTGGATGTAGACTTTACTCGCGATCGTGACGCGGGCGGTCGGGGGGCAGCCGGCGCTGAGCGTGAAACCACCGTTCGCGTTCGCGGGCGTGGTCGTGATGGACGGACACGCGAGCGCGCCGTCGGCGTCGGCCCAGGCGGACCACGGCG
Organism: Acidobacteriota bacterium; assembly: GCA_039934255.1. Taxonomy (GTDB): domain Bacteria; phylum Acidobacteriota; class Thermoanaerobaculia; order UBA5066; family UBA5066; genus Fen-183. The sequence goes on from JBDTML010000064.1 coordinate 25,878, forward strand.
TCGTGCCGCCGGTGACCAGCGGGAGCGCGCCGTCGGCGCCCACTATCTGCGCGACGCCGTTAAGGGGCAGGAGGAGCCTGATTTTTTCGGGATGGATCGCGCCGCCCGCGACGAACTGTGTGGACGTCTTGAAGCTCCAGGCGACGGGCAGCGCCCCGGCATATGACGTGCCATCGGCACCGCGGACGCCCGCCTTGAAAGTCGCGCGGATCGTGCGCCCAGGTGGCAGCGGCCGCCCGGGCCCGAAGACGATCGTCGTCTTGTCGGGCGAGAGCGAGACTGAGCCGCTCAAGAGAAGCCCCGTGCCCGTGCCGTCCGAGTTCGCGAGCTCGACCGTGAGAGTGGCCGCGTTGACGCTGGCCGGATCCAGCGCGGCGCTGAACGCGACCGCCACCGTCGAGCCGACGGGCTGGTCCGCCGCGCCATTCGCGGGCTGGAGCGCGCGGATCTGCGGGGGCACGGGCGAGAGGACGAGGTCGAGCGTCGCGACCTGGCCCTTCGCGAGAGACGGGACCTGCCCCGAGCCCGCGACGCCGAGGACGGGATGGAGCGCGTTCAGCGTCGGCGAACCCGCGGGCGCCGGCACGGCGTAGACGCCGCCGGGCACCGACAGATTCGCCGTGCCGAGCCCCGCCGCCGTGACGCGCGAGCCCGCGATGCCCGCGCCGTTGGGCGCCGTCACGCGGCCCGTCACGAAGCCGACGGGGGCGTTCGCGTGGAGGTAGAGGAACACGCCCTCCCCCGCGAGGCCCGGAAACGGCAGCGGCGAGCCCGAGGCCTCGGGCGCCGCGACGAGCCTCGCGGGCACGGCGCCGGCCGCGGGCAGGAGCGTGACGCGCGAGACCGCGTTCGCGAAGGCGCCCCGGCCGTCGTCGGGTGAGTCGACGAACGCGGCGAGAACGTAGCGCGGGTCGTCGGCCGCATCGACGGGCAGACCCGTGGGCGCGTTCAATCTGAGTGTCGCGGCGCGTGCGAGAGCCGCGCCCGAGAGGCTGACGCGCACGCCCGCGACGGTCGTGTACCCCGCGACCGGCGGTAGCGCCGACAGCTCGGCCGCCGAGAGCCTGTGCACGTTGACGACGGTCTTCTGTGCGAGACCGCTCTCCGGAACGACGAGCTCGACGCCGTCCGCCGTCGACACGGAGCCGCCCGCTGGCCCGAGCACCTGCCCGCGTTCGAGCTGGTCCGTGAACGGGAAAAGGCGGACGTTCTCGTAGCCCGTGTCGAGGAGAACCTGCGCGGCGCGCGGGCTGGGCGAGATGCGGAACGTCAGCGTGCCGACCGCCCCCGGAACGGCGCCGCCGAGATCGCCCGCGGAGAGCGGCGGGTGATAGAGGACGAGGTCCGCGCTGAACGGCGCCTCGTACAGCTCGCCCCCGCCGCCCGAGAGGATGAGCTTCTCGTCGAGGTAACCCTGCACGGCGAGGCCGCTCGGCCACGGTGTGGTCCCGTCGGACGACCGTGCGACGACGCGCGCCGTCGCGCGGCCCGTGGGCGAGACGATGGGCGGGTCCAGCGCGATCGTGGCGGTCAGGACCGGCAGGGTGGCGGGAAGATCCACGCCCACGAGTGGCGCATCGAGGGAGACCGGCATCACGGCCGGCCGCGTAGCCGCGTTCGCATCGGGCGCGATGAGCGCGACGGAGCCGGGTCCGGCCAGCGCGACGCGCGCGCGGTCGGGGATGGACCCGCTTCCGGCGACGAAAACAGGCAGCGGCAGCGCGAGCCATGCGCCCGCGACGACGTCGTAGCGCGCGGCGTAGAGATCGGCCGTGACGATTCCCGGTGGCAGCGGCAATGTCACCGTGACGCCGCCCGGCGTGAACGGCGTGCCCGCGCCCTCGGGCAGCGCGTCGTCGCCGGCGCCGTTCGGAATCAGACGCAGCTCGGCAGCCGCGAGCGGCGTCCACCCGAGAGGAAGCGGTTCTGGCAGGCCCTGGCCCGAGAGCGGCGTCAGGCGGACGCCGACGCTCGTCGCGGCGGCGAGAGCATTCGCCGCGAAATCGACCGTCGCGTTCGAGCCCGCGGGCCCCGCGAACGATCCGCCCGAGGCCGGCGCGAGAAGCGAAGGTGCCTGGGCGGCGAGCGTCGTCAGACGGCTGCCGAACGGCACGGCGCCGACGGCGGGCTCGAGCGCGAGCCGCCGCACGACGCGCGTGTAACCCGTTCGCGAAAGCACGAGCGCGTAGCGTCCGGCCGCGATGTCGCCCGTGAGGCTGAAGCGCCCCCGGCCGTCCGTCACCGTGGAGGCAATCGGCGGCGTCACCTGGCCCGCGAGCACCGCGCCCGGAAGCGCGGCTCCGGAGGCGAAGAGCCGTGCGTCGGCGCCCGCCAGCGGCCGCCCGCTCTCCTCGTCGAGCGCGGCGCCGGAGAGGAAGCCGCCGGAGAGGTCTCCCCCGCCGCCCGCGAAGAAGACGGTCGAGAAGGGCGCCGTCATCGCGTTGCCGACCGCGTCGGCGGCGGGCGGCCCGACGAAGAGCCGCACGGAGATGTTCGCCCACCACGCGGAAGCGCCGCTGCCGACGTCGAGCGTGGCCGTCAGCCCGTCCGTCGAGAGCGAGAGTGTCGCGGCCTGCGGCGCGTTCGTCGCGTCGTCGGCCTTCGACACGGTGATCGCGCTGCCCGCGCCGCCGAGGGTCAGCGAAGCGACCGTCATCGCCTCGGTGAAGGCGACGGTGATCTTTCCCGTGGCCCGGTCGAACGTCGCCCCGGCGACGGCCGGCGCGCTGCAGTCCATGCGGAAGAGCGCCGCGGCCTCCGGTCCCGGCGTGCCCCCCGAGTCGATGACGGCGGCGTGCACCGCGTGCCAGCCGTTGCCCGAGAGCGGAATCGTGACGGCGAAGCGGCCCGCCGAGTCGGCGTTGCCCGTGAAGGACAGGCTGCCGTCACGCACGCGGACCGCGGCATTCGGTGGCGCCGTACCCGCCACGACGAGCTGAGGCGCGCAGACGACGGGCGGAAGGGGATCCAGCGTGGGCGCGACCGTCGAGGCCGCCGCGACGGTGAAGCGGACTTCCTTCGCGGCGGCGAGAGCGTGGCCGGCGAGATCCGTGATCCCGGTCCCGGCGCGGAACTTGTATGCCTCGCCGCGCACCATCGCGGCGCCCGGCGCGAACGCGACCGCGCTGCCCGCGATCGTGAACGTGCCGACGGCCTTGTCGCCGGTCGAGACGCGTGTGAGCGTCAGGCCATCCGCGGCCGAGAGGGACGACGGGCGGATCGTCTCCGAGAAGAGGACGAGGGGAATCTCGTTCGCATCGACTTGCTTCGCGCCGTCGGCGGGCTGCATGTCGACGACGGTGGGCGCCGTCGTGTCCTTGAAGAGGAGGCGCTTGTCGTTCGCGTA
>JBDTML010000065.1:0-6141 GCA_039934255.1 Acidobacteriota bacterium
CCGAGAAGACGGCCGACTTCGCGCGCTTCTACCCGACGAGCGTCCTCGTCACGGGCTTCGACATCCTGTTCTTCTGGGTTGCCCGAATGATCATGGCGGGCACGAGTTTCGACGGCCGGGCGCCCTTCGCCGACGTCGTCCTGCACGGCCTCGTGCGTGACGAGAAGGGCCAGAAGATGTCGAAGACGAAGGGGAATGTCGTAGACCCGCTCGAGATGTGCGACGAGTTCGGCGCCGACGCGGTGCGGTTCACTCTCGCCGTGCTTTCGGGTACCGGTCGCGACCTTCCATTCGGCAAGACGCGCGTGGCCGGGTACCGCGCCTTCGCGACGAAGGTCTGGAACGCGGCGCGCTTCGCCCTCCAGATGCTCGAAGACGGGGCCGCGGTCCCGCCGAACAAGCTCGATTTCGCGTCGCTCGTCACGGTGGACCGCTGGATCCTCGCGCGCCTGTCGGAGGCGACCGCGAAGGTGAACGCGGCTCTCGAGTCCTATCGTTTCGACGAGGCGGCAAACGCGCTCTACCAGTTCTTCTGGTCCGACTTCTGCGACGGGTACCTCGAGATGGTGAAGCCCGTCCTGCGCGGCACGGACGTGGCCGAGGCCGAAAAGGAAAAGACGCGGGGCGTTCTGAAGCGCGTGCTGCTCGACTCCCTTGCGCTCCTCCACCCGTTCATGCCGTTCGTCTCGTGCGAGATTCGCGAGGCGCTGAATGGCGACGGTCTCGGGCTCACGATGGAGAAGTTCCCCGAGCCGCGCCCCGCATGGACGGACGACGCGGCGGTCGCCGTGATCGGGCTCCTCAGAGCCATCGTGACGCGGGTGCGGAACCTCAGGGCCGAGAACGGACTTCCGCAGACCGAACCCCTCCGTCTGGGCATCGAGCTTCCGGCCGGACCCCTTTCGAAGGAAATGCAGCGTCACGTTCCGCTTCTCAGCCATCTCGCACGGCTGAGCGCGGTGGAGATTTCTTCGATTGTGAATTGGCCCGGAGCGCACCGCGACGTCATCGCCGATGCCGGGATCGTCGTGGATCTTCCGAAGAAAGAAGTCTCTTCTGAAGACAAGGAGAAGAGGGAGCGCGAACTCGAGCGGCTGCTCGTCGAGGCAGACAAGATCCGGGCGCGACTCGCGGATGAGAGCTTCCTCGCGCGCGCTCCGGCGGCTGTGGTCGCGAAAACGAAGCAGCAGCTCGAGGATCTCTCCGAGCGTCACCGGCGCCTCACCGGAAACCTCGTGGAGGTGAAGAACCGATGAACGGCTCCGGCGCTCGCTTCGATTCTCCTCTCGAGGGCCGCTCCTTCCGGCACATCGAGAACGTGATCTACCTCGCCGCGACGAGCTCCACGAACGACGTCGCCAAGGCGATCGTGGAGAAGATGCTCGCCGAGAGCGAGGATGTCCGCCCCACGATCATCGTCGCGGACACGCAGTCCGCGGGGCACGGCCGCCTCGGCCGGAGCTGGGTCTCCCTTCCGGGGAGCCTCGCCGTCTCGGTCATCGTGCCGTGGCCGGCCGGCCCGGAGCGCGTTCACCTTCCGCTGCGCGCCGGAATCGCGCTCGCGCGCGGCCTTTCGCGGGCGTTCGGTCTCGATGTGCGGCTCAAGTGGCCGAACGACCTCCTCGTGAACCGAAAGAAGCTCGGCGGCATCCTGGTCGAGGCGCGCGCGAACGACGAAGGCGAAGGCTGGGCCATCGTCGGTGTGGGGTTGAACGTGAAGGGAACGAGGCAGGAGATGGACGCTCGTGATCTCCGTGACGCCACGTCTCTCGAGGAGGCGGGGGCGCCCGCCGGGATGCTCGAAGGGGTCCGCCCGCTCTCTTCGCTTCTCGACATTCTCGACGTTCCGCTCGCCGAGCCGGAGACCGAGCCTCTCCCTGAGGCGTTCGCGTCCGTCGCCGCCCATGCGCCGGGCGACGCACTGAGCGTCCAGAACGAGGGCCGCACGGTGTCCGGCGTGTTTCGCGGCGTGAATGCGGACGGCGCCCTCCGGCTCGGGCTAGAACGTGGCGAGGAAACGGTCCTCTCCGGCGACGTGGTCCTCTTCTGAGCGGTCCGGCCGACGCCGATCTCGACGAGGCCGGCTACGCGGCGCGCGTCGAGGACGCCTTCATCGCCGAGCGCGGCACGCCGTTTCTCGTCTCCTCGAAGGACTGGGGGCTGATCCGCGGCTGGCGCGAATCGGGCGTCCCGGCGGACACGGTCGTGCGCGCCGTGCGCGAGACGTTCGAAAGGCGCCGCGCCCGTGGCCAGGCCGGAAAGATCTCCTCCCTCGCTTATTGCGTGAGCGCCGTCGAGGAGCGGTGGGAGATGGAGCGCCGCGGCCTCGTCGGCAAAGAGGACGGCCCGCCCGCAGCGGCCGCGGACGCGGCCGCAATCCGGGATCGTCTCGCTTCGCTCGTGGCCGGACTCCGGGCGGTCGGAGAGGAGGAGAGGAAAGATTTGCTTCGGAGGGGAGAGGACTCGTGCGCTCCGAGTATTGGCGAAGCCGCGACTTTCGATCTGGAAGTTCTTCGAAAGGGGCTGGAGAAAGCGGCGGCGCGTGTCGAGGACATCGGCCCCGATCTTCCCTTCGAAGAAATCGAAAAGCGGCTTTCGTCGATCGAGGCGTCTCTCGTGCGGACGGGTCTCAAAGCAATGAATTCTTCTTCTCCCTCTTCTTTGTCCCTGGTCGAGAGTCGCGTGAGCGATGCACTCGGCGACGTGGCCGGGCTTTCGCCCCACGTCGTCGAGCGCATGCGCGCTGCGCTGACGCGCCGCGAGGTGCGGGCGCTCGCCGGTTTCCCGCCGCTGACTCTTCTGCATGGCTGAGCTTCGCCCGGGCGACTCAGTCGAGGCCGTCATCGAGCGGGTCGTGCCCGGCGGCGAAGGGCTCGCGCGGATCGGCGGCGTCGTCACGCTCGTGTCCGGCGCGTTGCCGGGCGACCGCGTCCGGGTGCGCGTGACGGAATCGTCGCCTCGGCTCATCCGAGCCGTTCTCGAGGAGGTCGTCGCCGCCGGTGAGGCGCGGCGCCCCGACGGAGAGCTCTGTCCGCGTGCCCGGGACGCCTCCTGCGGCGGATGCGACTGGCCGGCCGTGCGCCTCGAGGCCCACCGCGCTTTGAAGACGGCGCTCGTTCTCGACGCGCTCCGCCGAATTGCGGGCATTCGCCCCGAGGAGCTCCCCGAGCCGGGCTGGCGAGGGTCCCCCCGGAACTATCGGCTGCGGAACCGGCTGCATTTCGATCGCGAGGGCCGGCTCGGTTTCTTCGCGCCGCGTTCGAGGGTCGTTGCGAATCTCGAAGTCTGCGAGATCGTGTCGCGGACGCTTCTCGCGCGGCTCCCCGCAATCCGCGAGCACCTCTCGGGGCTTGGGTCGGCCGAAGGGGAGCTCCGGACACTGGAGGATAGAGAGGGGAAGACCCTCCTCGGCGAGCTGCGGCTCGATGAGGGCCAGGATTTGAAGATTTCTTCGAAGGGGGAAGAGAAGCAGAGAGCAGGGAGGGGACCGTTCGACGGGTTTCGTGTCGTCGCTGCTGATGGGCGCGTACTCTTTTCCGACGGGCCGGATTCCCTCCCGATCGCCGCGGGTGGCGCCTCTTTCGACGTCGGCGTTTCCTGCTTCTTTCAAGGAAATCTTTTTCTTCTCGACGAGTTTCTCGAAGAGATTCGGACGGCGCTGCGCGCCGGAAGAGAAGATTTTCTTAGAAAGGAAGAGGGGAGCCAGCTGCCACTTCGTGCCGTCGATCTCTACGCGGGCGTCGGGTTCATGACGCGCCCGCTCCTGGAGTTCGCGGCGGAGGTCAGGAGCGCGGCCGGGTGCGCGGTCGAGGTGACGGCCGTCGAAATCGACAAGACCTCTTCGCATTCACTTTCTAAGAATCTTCAAGCCTGGCACGAGGAGGGCCTGCCCCTTGCGCGCGCGGTTCGTGCCTCCGCCGAGTCTTTCCTCTCTTCTCTCTCTTCGCAGAAATCTCCTCTTCCTCTCTCTCTTCTCCTCGCCGACCCGCCGCGAGCGGGCCTGTCGCCCGAGGTGCGCAAGGGGATCCTCCGGCTCGCCCCGCGTCGCCTCCTGATGGTCTCGTGCGATCCGCCCACGCTCGCCCGCGATCTCGCGGCCCTGAAGTCCCGCTACGCGGTCGAGCGGCTGACGCTCCTCGATCTCTTTCCCCAGACGCACCACGTCGAGACGATCGCCTTGCTCGCGCGACGGAAAGTCGGATAGAAGCACTCCATGCGCGCCTCCTGGTCCCGGGACGCCGGTGCGCCCTCGCTTCCCCTGGCGGGGGCGATGGCGGCGGGCATCCTCGCGGCCGTCGTCTTCGCGGTCTCGCCGGGACGCATCCTCGGGATGGCGCTGATCCTCGCGGCGGTGGCGGGCGTCGCGCTTGCGAAGCGTGGAAGCGCCGTCCGCGCGCTCGGGGGCCTTGCCCTCGTCGCGAGCCTCGGGTTCTGGAACGCGCGCGAGCGATTTCTGCTGCCCGCTTTCCGGACGGTGGAGGAAGTCCGCGAGTGCCTCATCGCCGCGCGCCTCGGGGATCCGGCGGCCGACGGTGTCGTTCTGGACGCCACCGGCCGGCTCGACGCGCCGTGGACTTCGAGTGGCTCGCTCCGGCGGACACGGCTCGCGGTGGAATCCGCGCGCGTGGACGGCCGGCCGCTGCGTCTCGAGACCGGCCTGGCGCTGACGGTCGCGGGCGACGAGGATCCCTCGCTCGTCGCGGAGCTCGGCGAGCGTGTCCGCATCCGCGGCATTTTGCGCCTGCCCGAGACGGGAGGGCCGTCCCGCTCTCCCTTCGACCTGCCCGTCGAGGCGCGCCTCGCGCTCAAGAGCGCGGCGCAGATCGAGCGCATCGGCTCCCCGGGAGGGCCGCTCGCTCCGGTGGCGGTCGCGCACGCGGCCGTGAAGCGGCGCCTCCGCTCCAACCTCGCCGCCGCGGAGCCCGAGGCGCGGGGCGCGCTCGCGCTTCTTCTCGCCCTCGTGATGGGGGAGACCCAGGATCTACCCGGTTCGACGGTGAGCGCGTTCCGCGACGGCGGCGTCGCGCACATCGTCGCGATTTCCGGACTGCAGGTCGGCCTCGTCGCGGGGCTGCTCGGCTTCTTCGCGCGGCGGCTGGGCGCGTCCCTCAGGGCACGCGACACACTCGTGCTCGTGGCGACGGCGCTCTTCGCCTTGTTCGCCGGAGGACGGCCGCCCGTCGTGCGCGCGGCCCTCATGATCGGCCTCTACCTCCTGGCGCGGCTCCTCGGACGGCCGACTTCGGCCGCTCACGTGCTGGGGTTCGCGGCGCTCGTGCTTCTGGCGGCCGACCCTGCGAATCTTTTCGACGTCGGGTTCCTCCTGACCTTTGCGGCGGTATTCGGTCTCGCGGCGTTTGGCGTGCCTGCCGCCCGGGCGCTGCGCCGTGCAGGCCTGCCGGGTCTCGTCGCGGACGCCGTGGGCGCGACCGCCGGAGCCGAGCTGGCTGTACTTCCGGTGCAGCTCTTCGTCTTCAACGTCCTCCCGGTCGTCGCCCTCCTGTCGAACCCGTTCGTCGTCCCGCTGTCGAGCCTGTTTCTGTTCGCGGGCTTGCTGCTTCTCCCGCTCCTCCTTCTTTCTCCCGCCGCGGCTTCTCTCGCGATCCTTCCGCTTCGGTTTCTGTCGGACACGCTTCTCGCCCTCCTCGCAGGGCTCGACCGGCTCCACGCGGTGCGGATCGTGCCCACGCCGGCCTTCGCCCTGGCCGCGGCCGCGGGAGGGCTCCTTCTCGCGGCGGGCCTCGCGCGGCGCCCCGCGATTCGCCGGGCGTCGCTCCTCGGCGCGATGGCGATCGCGCTCGCCATCGTCGTCGCGCCGCCGGTCGTCTCCGCGCGGGACACGATCCGGCTTCAGGCTCTCGATGTGGGCCAGGGAGACGCGTGGCTTCTGATTTCGCCCCAGGGCCGCGTGCTCGTGGACGGCGGCGGCAGCCCCGACCGCGCGTACGACTTCGGGCGCCTCCGGCTCCTGCCGCGTCTCGCCGACCTCGGGGCCGTGGCGTTCGACGCCGTGGTGCTCACGCACCCGCACCCCGATCACGCGCGGGGCCTCCTCGCGGTGCTGGGCTCTCTGCCGGTCGATCCCGACCTTCTCCCCCGCGGCGCGCCGCGCAACCTGTTCCTCGACGAATTCGAGGAGGC
>JBDTML010000066.1:0-5637 GCA_039934255.1 Acidobacteriota bacterium
CGCTCGGCGGCGTGCCCGTCTCGACGACGCACACGATCACGGGCGCGATCATGGGAGTCGGGTCCGTGAGGCGCTTCTCGGCGGTCCGTTGGGGCGTCGCCCGATCCATCGTGACGGCGTGGATCCTCACGATTCCTGCTGCCGCGACCGTGGCGGCCGTCGTGTGGGTCGTCCTGTCGGCGCTGATGCGCTGAGGCGCGGCTTCGACCTGGCGCTCGGGCTCAGCGCTTCGGCTTGTCCGGATCGGGATCCGAATCGTCCGCGGGCCTGCGAACGCCGAGCTTCGGAGCGGCCTTCTGCGTCCGGCGGCGCGGGTGAAGGATCTTCCCGAGCTCCTTGTTGAGCGGGTTGTCGCGATGGAGAAACGAGAACGTCGGGGGCGACCGGACGCCGATCTCGTCCTGAAACGCGAGAAGGATCGCGCTTCGCGGACTCTCCTTGAGGCCCCTCTCCAGGGCGGAGACCATCAGCGAGCGCACGCGCGCGGCCTGCCAGATCTTCGCAAGGTTCAGATAGTGCTCGCCCTTGTGGGGCTCGAGCTGGATCGCGACGTCGCAGAACCGCGCCGCTTCTTCCGTCTGCGAGGACGCCGTCAGCGCGAGGCAGAGGCCGTAATACGAGAAGCACACGGCCGGCGTCCTCTTGCGGGCCCCGAGCTGTTCGATGCCCCGTGCGGCCTTGACTTCCTCGCTCAGGACCTCGGTTTCCAGGGAGAACAGCTTGTAAGCCTCGCCGAGAAGCACGAGCCCGCGGGCATAACGCTCGGCGCGGGCCGCGTCGATCCCGAGGCGCATCAATTCCATGGGATCGTCCGTCGCGGCCTCCGCGAGCACCTGCGCGGGGACCACGGTTCGTTCGCGCATTTTCGTCCTCTTCTCGAAAGTGAGTCTCAGGTGTCCAAGGGCAACTCGTCAAGCGCGCGCGCCGGCGCGTCAGGTATCGTGACAGGATGCGGACGCTCCATCTCGCGAAGGGGCGCGACGCGGCGACGCGACGGCGCCACCCGTGGCTGTTTTCGGGCGCGGTCGTCCGGGAGGACGGCTCGTCGCCCGATGGAATAGTCGAGGCGCGGGACGCATCGGGCGGCTTTCTCGCGCGCGGGTTCGCGTCGCCCGCCTCGGCGATCGTCGCGCGCTTCTGGACGTTCGAGGACCGCACGCTCGACGCGAGTCTCGTGCGGGAGAAAGTGGGGAGCGCGCTCGCGCTCCGGCAGCTCGTCGTCCCGTCCGAAACGGACGGCTACCGGGTCGTAAACGCCGAGGGCGACTTCCTCCCGGGCCTCGTCGTGGACCGGTTCGGAGGCGTTCTCGTCGTCCAGGCGTCTACGGAAGGCACTGACCGCGCCCGGCCTCTCTGGCTGCCCCCGCTCCTCGAGGCGTTTCCGGAAGCAGCCGTCGTCCAGAAGAACAACCTGCCGTCGCGAAAGGCAGAAGGGCTGCCGCAGGGCGACGAGCTTCTCGCGGGCGACGCGCTGCCCGAACGGGCCGCTTTCCTCGAGCGCGGGCTCACCTTCCTGGCCGAGGTCACCGCGGGCCAGAAGACGGGCTTCTTCCTCGATCAACGCGAAAATCGCCACCTCGTGCGGTCCCTGGCGGCGGGCCGGAGTCTGCTCAACCTTTTTTCCTACTCGGGCGCTTTCGGTGTCGCGGCCCTCGCGGGCGGCGCGACTCGGGTGGCCCACGTGGACGTGTCCGGCGCCGCGCTCGAGCTGGCGCGCGAGAATCATCGGCGGAACGGACAGCCCGTGGGCGGCGCCGAGTCCCGTGTCGAGACCCGCGAGGCCGACGTTTTCGACGACCTGAGGGCGCGGGTCCTGGCCGGCGAAAGGTGGGACTTCATCGTGACCGACCCGCCCGCCTTCGCGAAAAGGAAAGCCGACGTGGACAAGGCGTGTCGCGGCTACAAGGACATCAACCGCCTGGCCCTTCAGCTCCTCGCCCCGGGAGGGCTCCTCCTCGCGTGCTCCTGTTCGGGCCGCATCTCTCCCGATCTCTTTCAGAAGGTGATTTTCGCGGCCGCGCTCGACGCGCGCCGCCCGGCGCGCCTTCTCGAACGCCGCGGGGCCGGCCCCGACCATCCCGTTTCGATCGACTGCCCAGAGGGCGACTATCTCAAGGCGTTCCTCCTCTCCGTGTGACGTTTCGACTGGCACGCACCCTGCTGAGGGGTCGATGATGTCCCGAGTGAAATCCGGATTTCCGGGTCTTCTGCTGGCCGCTCTCGTTTCCGGGCGCGCCGTTCTGGCCCAGGCACCCGCGGACGCCCCCCGCGTTTCCGGGTCGGTCGAAACGTCCGTTCTCGAGATCGACGTCGTCGTCACGGACAAGGACGGAAACCCGGTCTCCGGCCTCGAGCCCTCCGATTTCGAGGTCCGGATCGGCAAGAAGCCCGTGGAGGTCACGAATTTTTACGAAAGGAAGCCGGCGTCCGGTCCGTTTCCCACTCTCGGCGCGCCATCCGAAGGGAGAATCCTGCCGGCCCAGGCATCTCCGATCGTCGCGACCGACAGGCCGCCCCGGCACCTCGTCTTTTTTCTGGACAGGCTGGAGCTGCTCGAAAAGTGGAAGAGCCAGGGCACGTTCGGGCCCCTCAGGACTCTCCTTCGGAAGACTCTCGGGCCCGGTGACGACGCGATGATCGTGACCTGGAACCGGTCGATGAGGTCCGTGCTTCCGTTCACGTCCGATCTCGCCGCGCTCGAACGAGTGCTCGACCAGCAGGAAGCGCTCAGCCGCAGGTTGTCCCGGGGAGCGATCGCCCTCGACCAACTCTCGGACGACGCCGCGTGGTTCAAGTCGCTCCCGCCTGGAAGTAATTCCGGCGGTGTCGAGATGAGCGAGCGCACGCTGGCCGCCGAGGCGTACGCCGAAATGAAAGCGAAAGCCTCCGCCCTGAAGGCCCTCCTCGCGACGCTCGGGGGCCTTCCGGGACGGAAGATCCTCGTCTTCACGAGTCATCGTTTCTCGGATCTGGCGGGGCTCGAGTTCCTCCTCGGGAACCGGGCGCAGTACGCGGACCTTCCCAGCGGCGCGAACGAATTCAGCGGACGGACGCTCGTCGAATCGGTTGCGGCCGAGGCGAACGCGAACGGCGTGACCCTTTATCCGGTCTATCCGGCCGGGTGGCCGGACGCAGCAAAAGGCGAAATCTCGGCCGCGAATCGCCCATCCGCGAATCCCACTCTCAACGCTGCCGTCGGGGGCGCCCGCGGAGACATGATCGTGATGAACGAACGGGTCGCGCTCGATACCCTGGCCGACCGGACCGGCGGGCGCTTCGCCGTCGGCTTCCGCGAAATCGGCGACCTCGTCCCGCACATTCTCAACGACCTCGATTTCTCCTACTCGATAGGCGTCGCCGCGACTCCCGGGAAACCGGGGCGCGACCTTGCCGTGGACGTGAAGACGACGGACCGGCGGCTCACGGTTCGCGCGCGCCGTTCGGTCGTGGAGAAATCGCCCGAGAACAGAATCAAGGATCGCGTCCTTTCGAACCTCTTTCGCCCCGATACCGCGTCTCGTCTCCGGATCGCTCTTTCGGTGAAACCGGCGCCTGTGACGAAGAAAGGCCGCACGACGCTTACTCTCCCGATCCAGGTTCCGATCGGAGCGCTCGCTCTCGTGCCCTCGGCGGGCGGTTTCAGCGGGGCCTTTTCCGTGTTCGTCGCCTCCGCCGCGGCAGACGGCAGCTTTTCGGACGTGACGCAGCAAAGGCGCCCCTTCGAAATCGCGCGTGCCGAATTCGCGAAAGCGAAAGCCGGCCATTTCACCTACGACGTTCCCGTCGTTCTCGGCTCGCCCGAAGCGCGTGTGTCGATCGGCGTTTTCGACGAGATCGGAAGGGACGCGGGATTCCTTCTCGTCGACGTTTCCGGCGGGATCGCGACCGTCCGTCGATAATCGCGGCGTCCATGCCGCCTCCTGTCGTCGCTCTCGTCGGACCGGTTCCACCCTGGCGGAGCGGAATCGCGGACCAGACGCAGCGCCTCGCCCGCGCGATGCGCACGCTGGGGGTCGAGCCGCAGGTATTCACCTTCCGTCGGATGTACCCGCGGTTTCTCTACCCGGGGAGAAGAGAAGAAGAATTCTTTGAGGGGGAGGGGACGGGAGAGAAAATAAGAACCGGGGATTTCTTAGAAGGTGAAGAGGCGGCCGCGCTCGCTGTCCACGCCTCCCTCGATGGCTTCAATCCCTTTTCGTTCTCTTCCACTTCTAAGGAAATCCTCAATCCCCCTTCTTCTTCTTCCCCTGTTTCTCTCGTCGTCATTCCCTGGTGGACCGCGTATTTCGCGCCGCACGTCCTACTCCTCCTCTCCGGGCTTTCTTCTTCTTCTTCTTCTTCTTCTTCTTCTTCTTCCTCTTCCTCGACCTCTTCCCGCCCGACGACTCTTCTCCTCTGCCACAACGTGTTCGACCACGAGCCGCATCTCGTCACCGATGCGCTGACGCGAGCGGTCCTCCGGCGTGCGGACCGATTCGTCGCGCAGAGCGCGCGGAACGCAGGGGAGATCCTGCGCGTCCGCCCGGACGCGCGCGTCGAGATCGTGCCGCATCCCTCCGAGCCGCGCGCGGTGATTCCCGACCGCGCGGCCGCCCGGGCGAGGCTGGGAGTGCCGGCCGACGCTCCCGTTTTCCTCTTCAGCGGGCTCCTCAGGCCTTACAAGGGCTGGGACGTCCTTCTCGACGCCTTCCCAGCGGTTCGGAAGGAGTTCCCCGCTGCGCTCCTCGTGCTCGCGGGTGAGCCCTGGGGCGAGGCGCGCGATCTGGTGGCCCGTGCCCCCGCCGGCGTAAGGCTCGAGCTCCGTTACCAGCCGGAGGAAGAGCGCGCCGAGTGGTTCGCCGCGTGCGACGCGGTCGTCTGTCCGTACCGGCACGCGACCGGCTCGGGGATCGCCGCGGACGCGCTCGCGTTCTCGCGGCCCGTGATCGGCACGGCTGTGGACGGGCTCCTCGAAATCGTCGAAGACGGGAAGAGCGGTCTCCTCGTGCCTCCCGGCGACGCGGGCGCCCTCGCGGCCGCGATGGTCCGTTTCATCCGGGACGCTCTGGGGCCGCGCCTCTCGGCCGGAGCCGCGCATCGCCGCGCGGTCTTCACGCCCCGGGAGCACGCGCGACGGGTCCTCGCGGCGGGAGGCGTCGACGTATGAGATCCTCTCCGCGATGGGCTCCGTACGCATGTTCCGCGACCGCGTCGTCTCCATGGAGCAGACGCAGGAAATCGGCGAGAAACACATCGATCTCCTGAGCGCCCTCGCTTCCGAAGCGCTGCCGGGCTTCGCCCTCGCCGCGCACGGCCTCGAGCACGAGCGTGACCACTACTGGCTCTCCCTGTCGAATGTCGAAACCGGCGCGACGTGCCGTGTCGCCTTCACGCGCATGTTCCTCTCGGACGCGGGCCGGCTTCCCGCCGTCGTCGCCGGCGAGAAGGCCGGAGTGCGGGAACAGATCGTCGCGTGCATCCGCGACCAGGCGGGTCGCGGCGAGATTCTCGTCACGGTCGCACGGCTCCTGACCGAGGAGGAGCGCGCGGAGCGCGAGGAAATCGACTCCGAATGGCGCAAGAAGCACGAGGCCGCGCTCGCGGCGAAGCGCGCCGAGGACGAGCGCCGCGCGCGCGAACGCCAGCGCCAGAAACAAC
>JBDTML010000067.1:0-7303 GCA_039934255.1 Acidobacteriota bacterium
CCCGAGCGTGACGGCGACCGGTCTATCGAGCGGCAGGCCGAGGGCGCGGCGCGCCGCGGCGCGGTCCGTGCGCGGGGCCGGGACGACGTGATGCGGGAGGAGGACGACGCGGGCCTCCGGGCTCTCTCCGAGGACGGCGCCCTTCACGAGCGCCGAGTGGGCGACGACCGCGTTCGCCGCACGGATCACCCCGGCCGACATCGGAAACGCCCACGGGTCGAGGTCCCACAGCGGATTGCGCGCGCCGCGGCGGCTGCGCTCGGCGAAGGCGCGCCCCCGGGCCCCGTGCGAGCGCTCGAGCTCCTTCGCGTAGTCGTTTTCGCGCCCCCGGTCGAGATACGCCGCGGCAAAAAGATGGTGGAGCACGAAATCGTGAAGCACGACGACGGCGGGCGCCCGCCTCCGAATGTCGAAGAGCGCCTCGACGGACGGCGCGTGCAGCGGATCGTTCCCGATCTGGAAGAGGAGGACGTCGTGGGCGGCTTCAAGAGCGCCTGAAGCTGCAGCGGGTTCATAGAAGGAAAGAGAAAGAGAAGATTGCTCGGAAAGGGAAGAGAAGATTTCGGAGTCGTAGTCCGCAATGCCGGAGCGTGTGGGAGGGAACGGGCCGATGAAGCCGACGGAAAGCGGCCTCATCCGATCCCGCCCGCGCTCAGCAACGCCTTCACGGCATTCTCCCAGCGAATCTCTCTTACCTTTTCAAAGCCTCTTTCTCCGAATTTCTTCGCCTTTTCCTCGTCCCCGAGTAGATCCGTCACGGCGGCGCCGAGCGCCGCCGCGTCCGGCGTGACGACCCGGCCGTTCTCCCCGTCGACGACGAACTCCAGCGGCCCGCCCGAATCCGTGCACGTCACGACGGGCTTCTTCGAGAGGAACGCCTCGAGCGCGATGTACCCGTAGTCCTCGTCCGCCGGGGGGAAGATCACGACGTTCGACGTGGCGTATAGAGCGAGGAGCTCGTCGTCGGGCACGCGGCCCGCAAAGTGCACGTCGGCGCCGCTCTTTCGCGCCACAGCTTCCAGTCTCGCGCGGTCGGCGCCGTCGCCCGCGATCACGAGCCGGAACTTCCCCGCCGCTGCGGCGCCGATCGCGAGGTCCATCCGCTTCCACGAGTCGAGGCGGCCGGCGGCAAGCGCAAAGCCCCGCGGCTCCTCTGTGCGGTAACGGCCCGCCAGGGGCGGCGGATGGTAGAGCGCCTCGGCCTCGATTCCGTTGAACCGCGCGAGGCGATCCGCGGTGTTCCGGGCGTTCGTGAAGATCTTCCGCGCCTCCGTGAGGCCGGTGCGGTCGGTCGCGGCGATGAGCTCGCGCCAGCGCGTGTCCTCGGGCGAGGCCGTGAAGTCGCTCTCTGTCGTTCCGAACCGGTCGTACGCCTGACGAAACTGGTGGATCAGCCACACGACCTTGTTCTCGTGCCTCACGAGGTAGGACGGGAACTTCATCGGGATCACGAGATCGACGCGTTTCCCGTCGGCCTCCGAAAGGTCCAGGAGCCTCCACGCGAGCGCCGACGTCAGGATCTCCGCGCGCGGATACCACTTGAACGGAAGGCGCACGAGCTCGGCCTCGTGCCCGAACGCGGCGATCTCGCGCACCAGCCCTTCGGCGTGTCGCTCGGCGCCGCCCGAGGCAAACGGCACCTGAGCGGTGCAGACGAGGACACGCGCCATCTGAGTGCCCCGTCTTCCTACTTCACGCCCGACACTGCGTAGTCCTGCGGCGCGAAGAGAAGGCGCGCGAGAGGCGCGAACCGCGGGTCGTCGGAAAGACCCTCGGGCAGGCTCTCCGATTCGGGAACGGGCGATCGGAAGTCCACGGCGACGTCCTTGAAGCCAGTCGCCCGGAGAAGCTGCGCCAGAGAAGGCGCGGGCACCGGTCTGACATGCGTGAGGTCCATCCAGAACCACCGCATCGCGTAGACGGATTCGGGGTTCACGGTCTCGAAAAGGACGCGGCCTCCCGTCGCGAGCTTCCGGACGGACAGCTCCACCAGATCGAAAAGGGAGGTCGGCGCGAGGTGTTCGACGACCTGAAAAGCGGTGATCCCCGACAGCGAGCCGTCCTCGCGGGCGCCCAGCCATGCGAAAAGATCCGCTTCCTCGACCGCGAGGCCCTTTTCAGCGGCTCGCGCCGCCATGACGGGATTCGCGTCGCAGCCGATCCCCTTCACGCCCTCGGCCTTCAGGGCCTCGAGAAACTCTCCGCGGCCGCAGCCCAGATCCGCCACGGGCCACGCCGCGCCCCGGAACCGGGCGGCGTCCTTCGCCTGGCGCGCCCGGATGTCGGCCTCGCTGCCGCGGAAATGCTCCTCGAAGTCGACGTAGAGGCCCGCGCGGAGAGGATCATCGGCTCGGACGGGCAGAGCGGCCGCGGTCGGGCTCGCGACGGGCCTCCGATCTGCCGCAGCCGTCTGCAAATTGCTTCGAAGGGTCGACCACTCGATGCGCAATCCCCGGATCGCCTCGCGCGCCGCCAGAAGTTCTACGGCTTCTTTCTCCCTCGCTCGGGCCAGCGCCTCGAAGCGCGCGTCGCGGTCTCTTTCGAGGGCATCCAGCCGGCGCTGGCTCGCACCGAGGTCCCGGCCCGCGCTCTCGCGGGCAGCGGCTTCCCTTCCGACCCTCATGGAGAGATCCGAAAGGTCGGCGACCACCCGTTCCAGGCGTTCCCGCGCCGCGAGCGTCGCGGACTCCGCGTGCCGCGCGGCCTCCCTCGCCTCCGCGGACACCGAGGCGAAGCCGTCGAGGCTCGCCTCCGTCTCGAGGAGCGCCCCGCGCAGCGCCTCGAGGAGCGCGGAATTGAACGTCGTCTGGTCCCGCGTGACGATCCGAAGGACGCGCAGCAGGGCCGCCTTCAGGGGGCGCAGCGCGGCCCCCGCGGGGAGCGCCGGCGACACGAAGCGCCCGGCGTTTTCCAGCATCGCCCTCGGGCCCGCGTACGAGGGGCCGCCGCCCGATGCGGAGCTCGTGGAACCAGGCCGCGACGAGGCAAATCCCCGGGGCACGAGGCCCGAGCCTTCGAACGACGAGAGCGATGCGATCTGTCCCACGAGCTCGGCGGCGAGAGCCGCGACGTCGCGTTTCGACGCGTCCACAGGCTTGCCGCTCATCCGTCGCTTATATTAGCGGGATCGAAGATGAGGAGTGTCATGCAGAAGCTGAAGGCCGCCGCGGCTCGCTACGACCACCTGATTCCTTGGCTGATCCTCGTTCTCGTGCTCGGAGCGACGGGCGCCGTGCTTCAGGTGCTGATCGTCAAGCTGATCCGCTGATCCGCGCCTCGCGCGCCCGCTCCCTCAGCACCCGGACGACCATCACGCCGACGGCGAGCGCCATCGGTCCTATGAAAACGCCCAGGAGCCCGAAGGCGGGGATGCCGCCGAACACCCCGAGAAAGACCACCAGCGTCGACATCTCCGTATCCTTGCCGCCGATGAGGAGCGGCTTCAGCACGTTGTCGGCCAGCGTGGAGGTCACGAGCACATTCCAGAGCAGGAAGAAGATCGCCATTCCGGTCCGGCCTTGAATGAAGAGCGCGACGAGTCCTGGCAGCCAGACGATCGCCGTGCCCCCCAGAGGGAGCAGAGAAAGAATTCCCATTGCAACACCCGCGAGGATGGGTGACGGGAAACCCGCGACGAGCCAGGAGAAACCACCGGCGGCACCCTGGATCACCGCGCACACGAGCGACCCCTTGAAGATGGACTCCATCATGCCGCCGAGCGACTTCATGATCTTCTGGCGCTCGGCGTCGCCGATCGGAATGAGGTCGCTGATCGCCTCGGCCAGGCTCGCGCCGTCGACCAGCAGGAAAAAAAGCAGGAAGAGGGTGAGAACGAAGGTCAGTATCGCGTCGAGAAGCGAAAGCGCGACGTTTCCGCCCTCGGCCGCGAGCGCCGCCGACGCCCGCGCCAGGAACTCCGCGCCCTTCGCCTGGAGCTCCTCCGCCGAAAGGCCGGTTCGGACCTGGGCCCACGCGACCGCTCTTCCGACACCCGGCACTGCCAGCACGTCTCCGAGCGACCGCAGCTCCCGGGCGCGGAGCTTCTCTCCGACGCTCGTTACGACCTCCGACGCCTGATTCACGATCGCCTTTCCGAGGAGGAGGGCCGGAAGAAGGACGACGAGTCCCGTCGAGATCGAGAGCGCCGCCGCCACGAGCGTCGCGCGTCCGGGAAAGCGCGCCTTCAAGCGCCGCCAGATGGGCCAGAGGGCCACCGCGAGGATCCCGGCCCAGGCGGTGGCCGTCAGGAAAGGGCGAAGGATGACGAAACAGAGCACGCCCGTTCCCAGCACGAGAAGGAGGAAGAAGACGAACGCATAAGGATGGGTCTGTGCTCGGGCCGACATGGAGCGAGAATGACACGAAAAAGGGGTTGCTAGACTCGCGTGTCATGCGGCCCGCTGCCTCGCGCGTTCCCCGCCAGCCTCCCCCTCCCCTCCCGGAAGACCCCGCCGGCCTTTCCCGGGCCGCGGTAGCGGCCGCCCGCGCGCGCGGATTCGCGAAGGCCGGTGTCCTCGCGGCCTCCCGGCCCGTCTCCTTCGAGCACTACCGCGCATGGCTCGAGCAGGGGTTCCATGGAGAAATGGCGTACCTCGAGCGAGATGCCGCGGCCCGCATGCGGTTCGACTCGATCCTTCCGTTCACGAAATCGGTCCTCGCGGTCGCCCGCGCGATCCCCGGCCGCGGCCGTGGAAACGTTGCGCGGTACGCTCGCGGAGAGGACTACCACCGCGTCGTCCGAAGGCATCTCAAGGCGGTCATCGAGGACCTTCGCCCCCTCGCGCCCCGCGGCTCGCACTTTCGCACCTGCGTCGACACCGCGCCGCTCCTCGAGCGCGAAATCGCGGCCCGCGCCGGCGTCGGGTTCATCGGGAAGAACGGCCTCCTGATCGTTCCGGGTCTCGGTTCGCACGTCGTCCTCGGTGAGATCCTGACCGACGTGGCGCTCGCCCCGACCGCTTCGCCGGCCGACCCGGGCGCCGACCGCTGCGGTTCCTGCACGGCATGCCTCGAAGCGTGTCCGACGCAGGCCTTCGTCCGACCGCGCGTTCTCGACGCGCGGAAGTGCCTCTCCTATCTCACGATCGAGAAACGCTCGCCCTTCACGGCGGCGGAGGAAAGCGCCCTCGGAGGCCGCCTCTTCGGATGCGACGACTGCCAGGACGTCTGTCCCTTCAACGAAGCCCGCGGCGCCGGACCCGCGGGTCCCGCGGCGTCCATCGACCCGGGCGAAATCCTCGCGCTCTCCGAAGAGGGCTTCCGCTCCCGCTTCTTCGGCTCCGCGGTCTGGCGCGCCACGCCCGCAGGACTCGCCCGCAACGCGGCGGCCGCGCTGAATCGCGAAGAGCGCCGATGAGGGATCCCTCCGGCACGCGCGGCACGCAGCTCGTCGTCGCGGGCGTCTTCGTGCGCGCGGGCCGTCTCCTCCTGTCGCGTCGCCCCGCCGGCGGCTCCTGGCCGGGCCTCTGGGAGTTGCCCGGCGGCAAGGTCGAGAACGGGGAGACCCCGGAAGAAGCGCTCATCCGGGAGTGGAAGGAGGAGATGGACGTCACGCCGGTTGCGCTCGCGCCTTGGAGGTTCGAGAGCATCGCCGACGCGACGCCGGGCGGGACATCGCAGCACGTGACACTGTTGTTCCTTCGAGTAGGGGGTTTGGCCGGGGTGCCGCGCGCCGTCGCCGTGGAAGCCGTGAGGTTCTCGCCCGCAGAGGAGGCCCGCCTTCTCCCCACGCCCCCCGCCGACGCCGCCGCCCTGCGTTACCTCCTCGAGGACGCCGAGGGCGACGACTTCGCGGATACCGAGTCAGACGAAGGCCGGGACAACGTCCGCGCGCTCGCCTCTCGCTCCCCTTTCATAGAAGCCTCCGAATCGATCTCCTCGATCGGCGCCTTGGCGTTCCGCAAGCCCAGGCCCAACGGCGAGGGTGTGGTCTCGGGTCTTCTCGTCGCCACTCCGAACGGCGCGCGCGCCTACCGAAACGTCTGTCCTCACGTCTCGATTCCTCTCGACCGTGGCGGGGAGCCCCTTCTCACGACGGACGGACTTTTCCTCGTGTGCCGCAACCACGGGGCCCTGTTTTTGCCCGAGGACGGCCTGTGCGTCGCCGGCCCGTGCCAGGGCGAGTCGCTCGTTCCTCTCGCTGTCGCGCGGAGCGGCGCCGGCTGGGCGCTCGACCCCGGGGAAACTCCATGACGTTCCCGATTCTCATCGCCCTCTACTTCCTCTGCGCGGCGGCGTCCGCGTTCTTCTCGTCGGCCGAGACGGCGATCACCTCCCTCTCCGAGGCCGCCGTATTCCGTCTCCGGAACTCAGGCGAGAAGAAAGCCCAGCGGCTCGAAAGACTGCGGGAGGACCTGCCGCGCACGATCGGAACGCTTCTCGTCGGCAACACGCTCGCGAACGCGGCCGCGGGCTCGCTCGGCGCCGGCCTCGCCATCGCGGCCTTCGGCGAAAAGTGGGGCGTCCTTCTCGCGACGATCCTGACGTCCGTGCTCCTGCTCGTCGTCGCGGAGGTGACCCCCAAGACGATCGCGGCGCGGCGCCCCGAGCAGGTGGCGCTCCTCTTCGTCTATCCGATGGAGCTTTTCGTGAGCCTGCTCGCGCCCGTGACGCGCCTGCTCTCGGCCGTCGCGCGCTGGATCCTCGGTCCGTTCGGGGCAGACGAGCCCGCGGACGTCACGGGAGACGACGTTCGGAGCGTCATCGACCTCTCGCGCGAGCAGGGCGGCCTCAAGCGCGAGGAGAGCGAGCTCCTGCACGCGGTCCTCGCGTTCGGGCAGACGCCGGTCCGCGACGCCATGGTGCCCCGCGCGCGGATCGTCCTCCTGCC
The DNA here is from genome assembly GCA_039934255.1 of Acidobacteriota bacterium. Taxonomy (GTDB): domain Bacteria; phylum Acidobacteriota; class Thermoanaerobaculia; order UBA5066; family UBA5066; genus Fen-183. The sequence continues at coordinate 6,830 of JBDTML010000067.1, forward strand.
CGTCGCCGCGACCTTCCTCGAGGTCGAGGCCGCGTGCCGCGAGCACCGCTACAGCCGCTACCCCGTGTACCGTCAGAACTCCGACGACATCATCGGCATCCTGCATGTCAAGGACCTGTTCGACGTTTCGGACTCGGAGGAGAAAGCGTTCGAGCTGGGCCGTTACCTCCGCCCGGCGATTTTCGTCCCCGAGCTCAAGCGCTCCGAGGACCTCTTCCGCGAGATGCGCCGCCGGCGTTTTCACATGGCCGTCGTCGTCGACGAGAGCGGCGCCGTGGCCGGCCTCGTGACCCTGGAGGACCTCATCGAGCAGATCGTGGGCGACATCTTCGACGAACACGACGAGCCCGCCGGACGACCGGAGCACGACGGGACGTCGCTCCTCGTGGAAGGGGCGTATCCTCTGGCCTCGCTCGAGCACGACCTCGGAGCCTCGTTCGACGACCCCGACGACGAGACCGTCGCCGGCTTTCT
>JBDTML010000068.1:0-12923 GCA_039934255.1 Acidobacteriota bacterium
AGGGGGAAACGACCTTCGCGTAGAAGTCGGCCGCGCCGTCCCACCCCGCGCGCACCGACTCGGGCAGCTTCGCGAAGCAGCCCGCTTCGACACCCGTTCGAAAGAGCTCGGGCCTCCCGAACCGCCGCGCGACGCCCGCGGCGATGAGGGCGTCATTCAGGTTCGGCTCGAAGTCGCTGTAAAAGACGAAGTGCCGGGTCGTCGCGACCGGGACGCGCGCCGAAGCCTGCCCGAGCGCCGCGGACGTCGCGAAGAGCAGCGGGACGAACAGGGGGAACTTCAGAACGCGTTGAGGACGTAATCGAGGGGGTTGACCGGCTTGCCGTCGGTGCGCACTTCGTAGTGGAGGTGCGGCCCGGTGGAGCGCCCCGTCGAGCCTACGAGCGCCACGAGGTCGCCGCGCCTGACGCGCTGGCCCTCCGCCACGCGCGACGCCTGCACGTGTCCGAAAAGGGTTGTCACGCCGTAGCCGTGGGCGATCTCGACGAAACGGCCGTAACCCTTGTCCCACCCGACGCGGACGATCGTGCCCGCGGCGGGCGCCACGACGCGGTTTCCCGCCGGCGTAGAGATGTCGATCCCCGGGTGGTACTCGAGGTGACCCGTGAACGGATCGGGGCGGCTCCCGAAGCCCGCCGTGAGGACGCCGGCGGCGGGGACGATGGTGGGAGTGAGGGCAAGCTGATCGGCCTGAAGGGAGAGCTTCTTTTCGACGAGCTTCAAGCGTGAGGAGAGGAGCGCGCCCCGGCGCCCGGCCTCGCTCAGGCCGGAGTCGACGGAGTCCGCAGGGTTGACCGGCACGGCGGAGAGGCCGCCGACGCCGCCCATCCCGGGGTCGCGAACCGCCGACAGCCCGGCCACGATCGACAGGCGGCGCGTCCGGTCCTCGAATTCGGCGAGCATCTTCTCGATCGTCTCGAGACGGGTGTTCGTGAGCGTCGCCCGCGACCTTAGGTCGGAGTTCTCCGCCAGGATCGCGGTAACTTCACTGTTCTTGCGGATCGAGCGGGCCCAGAGCGCGGTGAAGGTCACGCCGAGGAGAACGGACAGGCCGAAGCAGGCTCCTATGACCCACAGGAGGCGCGAAGAGACACGGAACTGCCGAAAACGCGCCTTTGCGTGCGGCAGAAAGATGATCGTGTGTTCTCGTTTCGGCATCCGGTTGGCTCCGTGGGCGCTCTTTCCCCTCTACGCCAAGGGCTACTGGAAAAATTGACTCACGGCCGTACACGGCCCAGGACTTCACTTAAGCGATGGAATTCTTAGTCCGCTGAGTGGGGGTGTCAAGGAGAAACGATCGCGACAGGCAACCCATTGACAGAATGGGTTTTACCCGGGCACCCCGGGGTCTGGCGCGGGCCGGTAATGGAGCGCTTCGGCGATGTGTGCCGGTTGAATCAGGGGCGCCTTTTCGAGGTCGGCGATCGTGCGGGCGACTCGCAGAACGCGCTGGAACGCCCGCGCCGAGAGTGTGAGCCGGTCGACCGCGCGGGTGAGGAGAGCGCGGGCTTCGGGCGCCGCCTTCAGGACCGTCCGGGCGAGACGTCCCGGCAGGGCCGCGTTCACGAGGCGGGGATCGCCGGACCGGGCAGCCTGGAGCTCGCGCGCCGCCTCGACCCGGGAGCGAACGGAGCGGGTGGCTTCGCCCTCCCCCTCCCCGCCGAGATCCGAAGCGGCGAGTGCCGGCACCTCGATGTGCAGGTCGATCCGGTCGAGGAGGGGCCCGGAGATCTTCCGGCGATAGCGGGCTACGTCGCGTGGCGAGCACGAGCAGGCGCGGCGCGGATCCCCGCGGAAACCGCAGGGGCATGGGTTCATCGCGCCGACGAGGAGGAAGCGTGCCGGAAACGTTCTTGCCCCGGCCACGCGGGCGACGGAAACGACCCCGTCTTCGAGCGGCTCCCTCAACGCCTCGAGGGCGTCTCTTCGGAACTCGGGCAGTTCGTCGAGGAAGAGGACTCCAAAATGAGCAAGCGAGAGCTCGCCGGGGCGCGGGTCCGCGCCGCCGCCGGCGAGCGCCGCGGCCGAGGCGCCGTGATGGGGCGAGCGGAAGGGGCGGTCGACGAGGAGTCCGCTGCCCGCCGGGAGGCGGCCCGCGACGCTCCAGATGCGCGTCACCTCGAGACTCTCCTCGCGCGAGAGAGGCGGGAGAATCCCGGGCAGCCGCCGCGCCAGCATCGTCTTGCCCGATCCGGGTGGCCCCGTGAACAGGATGTTGTGTCCGCCCGATGCCGCGATCTCGAGCGCCCGCCTTGCGACTGCCTGACCCCGGACGTCCGCGAGGTCGGGTTCGGATCCGGTCCTCGCCCTCTGGACTGTCGAAGGCGCTACGCGCGGCAGGGATTCACGGGCGAGAACGTGTGCGATCGCCGCCCCGAGATGGGGCGCGGCCCAGACGTGGAGGGAAGGCACGGCCGCCGCCTCCTCCGCGTTCGCCATGGGAACGAGTAGCGCCCGCCCTTCGCGCCTCGAGGCTTCGGCGAAGGAGAGGACACCGGGCACGGGCCGGAGCTCGCCATCGAGCGCCAGCTCTCCGACGAGCGTCACTCCCCGGAGCGCCTCGGCGGGAATGTCGCCGTTGGCCGCGAGAATCGCGAGGGCCACCGCGAGGTCCAGCGCCGTGCCCGACTTTGGCAGGTCGGCGGGCGCGAGGTTCACCACCACGTTCTTCGCGGGCACAGGAAATCCGACGTGGCGGAGAGCCGAGCGGATGCGCTCGCGGCTTTCCTTCACCGCGGCGTCCGGAAGTCCGACGATCGTGAGGGCCGGAAGGCCCGCCCCGATGGCGGCCTCCACGACGACCGTGCGGCCCTCGAGGCCGGCCACCGTCGCGGAGTACGCACGGGCGACGGTCATGGGCCCCGCTTCAGTTCACAGTGGCGAGAGAAAGAACGAGCCTCTGCCCGGTCCGCAGCGCCTGGGGCGAGCGGATGTGGTTCTGGCGCCGGATCTCGTCGACGCTCACTCCATAACGCGAGGAGATCGCGTAAAGCGTGTCGCCGGCCTTCACCGTATGCCGGACGACCCTCGGCGCCCGCCCGGCGGCGGCGCCGGACGGCGTGTCGACGAACCCTTCGTCGGGAATCGAGATGCGAGAGGGGAGCGGAGCGCGGACGAGAGCCGCCGGAGCGGTCCTCGACGGAACGCTCGTTGCCGGGACGGAGGTAAAGGGTCCGACATCCGACGCACGCGTGACGGCGGCCGCGGGCGTCGGGACGCCGCGGATCTCGCCCTTGGGCGAGGAGGATGCGGCCACGAGGGCGTCGTGGGGGGCGGTCTGACGCTTCGTCGGGACCACGAGAACGGTGCCTTTCTTCGGCTTCGCGGTCCGGGGCAAGTCGTTCCAATCGCAGAGTTCGGCGACCGAGACGCCCGCGCGGCGCGCTATCTTCTGAAGGGACTCGTTTTTCTTGACGACGATGCGTTTTTCGGTGACGGCGGGAGAAGAGGGAAGCAACGCAAGGCGAGGGGCCAGGAGCGCCGCCGCTCCCACGGGAACGCGCATTTCGTACGAGGGGACGCCGTGCGGCGTGCTGCGCGTGCGAAGCTCGCTGTTGAGGAGCTGCAGGTCGGGCAGCGTGTTTCCCGTGAGCTCGGCGACCCGCGCGAGGTCGGTCGACTTTTTCACGGATACCGTTTCCCAGGAGAGAGGGGAATCGGGCACGACGTCGAAGCCGAATCGCGCGGGATCCTTGGCGATGAGCGCGGTCGCGAGAACGAACGGCACGTAGTCCCGCGTCTCGCGCCGGAGCGTGCTGCCCGCCGAAAGATCCCAGAAGTCGCGGGCGCCCGTGCGCTGGAGGCTCCGGAGGATCTTGCCCTCGCCCGCGTCGTAGGCCGCCATCGCCAGATGCCAGTCCCCGAACATCTCGTAGAGATCGCGAAAGTAGGCGGCGGCGGCGCGTGTCGACTTCACGGGATCGCTGCGCTCGTCGTACGAAGCGGTCCGCTTCAGGCCGTAGCGCTTGCCGGTGCCGGGGATGAACTGCCAGAAGCCGTGGGCTGCGGCGCGGGAGTGGGCCTGGTACTTGAAGGCCGACTCGATCATCGCGACGTAGACGAGGTCTTCGGGCACTCCCTCCTCTTTGAGGATGCCGCGCATGAGGTCCACGTAGCGCCCGCTGCGCTTCAGCGCCGCGGCGAACGACATGGGAGTCCGGAACTGGTAGAAGGCGACGGCGCGGAGGACGGCGTCGTTCACCACGATCGGAATGTCGAACCCGGTCCCCGCGGGAGCAGCCGCGATTTCCTTCTTGGCCTTCTCGATTTCGTCGGCGGAAGGAAGGGGAGCCGTCGCGACGAGGCTGTCGCGCGGGTCTTCGGCGGGTGGCCTCTCGACCTCGGCCACGCGGCTGCCGGCCTCGATCGCGGGGCGATAGAGCGCGATCGAGTCGTAGAGCTCGGCCGCGAACGCGAGATCGGCCGGGTTGCCCGGGCGCGCAGCCGCCCGGAACGTCTCGAGGGCGTCGCGGAAAGCCCCGCGCGCACAATCGGCTTCACCCGCGAGGGCGAGGGCCTTGCCGCTGAAGAAAAGCTCGGTGGATTGTGTTCGGGCGGTCTCAACCGGACCCGGCTCCTCGGGCGCATGCGGCAGAGCCACCTGCACGTGCGGGACGGTCGAGCAGCCCGAAAGCGCGGCGAAGAGCGCGCTGGCTGCGACCGGCAACACCCGTCCGAAGAGCCGCGAAGCATTCGTCATCGGCACCCAGTCTAACCGGCCTTGACGTGGAACTTCAGCGAGAGGAGCAGTTTGTTGATGTCTTTGAGGCCGGCAAAGTCCAGGTCGAATCTCTTTTCGTCGCCCAGAGCCCCGCCGGCTTCGTCGCCGAATGAAAGGCCGATCGTGACGTGACGGACCTTCGCAAGCGTCTCGCGCGCGACCTCGAGATCGAAGGACTGCGCGACGTCCTTCTTGTGATTTCGCGTCGAGCCGAGGAGGTCGTCGAGCGAGACGTCGGCCGCGCTCTTGGTCTTCGGCGGGCCGCTATAGGCCGGCCTCTGCGTGGCGACCTTTCGGAGCTTCTCGAGTTCCGAAAGGATGTCCACGTTCGAACGCACGCGGACGTGTTTCACCGCGGCCGACGACTCTTCCTTCGACTCGTCCGCCGGGGGCTGAATTTCGGCGAAACTCACCTCGTTCCCGGCGTCGTCGCCCGGTTGGAAGGCGGCGTCAAAAGGCGCCGTGACGGCGGGGAACTCGGCGGGCCGCACGGCGGTAAGCTCGGCCGAGGTGACCGCCGGGGCAAGGCGCTGCTCGGCTTCCCGGGCTTCCTGCCGCGCGACATCCTGAAAGCGCTTGAGGCGCGAGATCGTCGAATCGAAGCCGTCGCCGCTCGGATACGGGGCGGTGGCCACCGCCGATCCGGCGGAAGAGGACTCGATGGCCATCGCGTCGATGGCCGCGCCGATGCCTGACGCCGCCGCCTTGGGCGACATGAGAATCTGGGGAGCCGGAGTGGGCGCGGACGCGACGACGGTGGGGCGCCTCTGCTCGATCGCCATGCGGCCCTTCAGGGACCGAAGAGTCAGTTTCGAGATCGCCTTGAGCGTCTCGAAGACGCCGGTGCCGTTCGTTGCCGAGGACTCGTACCACTCGACGGATCGGTCGGCGTTGAGGGCGTCGTTCATCTCGTCGAGCGTCAGGATGTTCGCGAGATCCCGCTTGTTGTACTGCAGGACGCGGGGCGTGGCGTCGAGAGAAACGCCGATCTCGGCGAGGTTTTCGCGGAGGTTGCGGAGGCTCTCGACGTTCGGGTCCTTCATGGGACGCTGGGAATCGGCGACGAATACGATCCCGTCAACGCCCTTGAGAACGAGCTTGCGGGTCGTGTTGTAAAAGACCTGTCCGGGTACGGTGTACAGCTGGAGGCGTGTCTTGAAGCCCCCGATGACACCGACGTCGAGCGGAAGCAGGTCGAAGAAGAGTGTGCGGTCGGTCTCGGTCTCGAGGCACACCATCTCCCCGCGCGACGTGGGCGCCGTCCGCCCGTAAATCACGTGGAGGTTCGTCGTCTTCCCGCAGAGGCCCGGACCGTAGTACACGATCTTCGCGGCCATCTGCATCGTCGCGTAATTGAAAAAAACCATTAAAAGGGCCTTGCCGACCTCCTCAGGGGCACTTGATGTTACACCGGGAGCCGATCCCTTTGTTATCATGACCCGTCCCGCTCCGGCCACGGAGCCGAGCGGGGGCGGGAGGGCCTTGCGCCGCGATGCCTAACGATTTCAAGGGTTTGGACGGGCGATCTCGCGAGGTTCTCGCGTCTGTGATCGTTGCGTACATCGAGAGCGCCGTGCCCGTGTCGTCGCGTCAGCTGACGAAAGGCGGGAAGTTCGGTCTCTCCTCGGCGTCGCTGCGCAACGCGATGGCCGACCTCGAGGATCTTGGCTTCCTCATGCACCCTCACGTTTCGGCGGGCCGCGTGCCGACCGATCTCGGTTATCGTGCATTTGTCCGCGACCTGATGCCGACCCGTCCGCCCAGCGAGAAGGATAGGGCCCGGATCGCCGAGGAGCTTCCCCCCGAGGCCTTCGAGACGGAGCGATTCCTGAAGGCCACTTCCCGCGTCCTCTCCCGCCTGACGGGCGAGGTGGCCGTTGTCGCGGTCCCCGCGTCGATGAGCTTCGTCCTCGCGTCCGTGCACTTCACGCGCGTGGCCGAGCACAAGATCCTCGTGTCCGAAGTCTCCGACACGGGCTTGATCGAGAGCCGACTCATCGAGACGCGCGATGACTTCCCGCAGCGCGAGCTGGACGGAATTTCGAACCGTCTCACGATCGACTTCGCCGGAAAGAGCCTCGGCGAGATCCGCGCTCTCCTCGTCGCGTCGCTCGGAGAAGAGAAGGTCCGGATGGATCACGTTCTCACGCGGACCCTCGAGCTCGGGCGCCGCGCCTTCGCGGAGTCGCGGCCGCTCGAAGAGGCCGTTTATCTCGAGGGTACCGAGTCGCTCCTCGAGAAGCCCGAGTTTCGGAACGACCTCGAGGCGCTGCGGCGGATGTTTCGCGCGTTCGAGGAGAAGGCCCGCCTCGTCAATCTCCTCACGGACTGCGTCACTTCCGACGGCCTCGCGATCGTCATCGGATCGGAGAGTCCCTTCACGGACGAGACGAGCAGCGCGGTCGTTTCCGCGCCTTATCGACGGGGGGATCGCGTGCTCGGCGCTCTCGGCGTGATCGGGCCCCGCCGGATGGAGTACGCGCGCGTCGTCCCTCTCGTGGAAGAGCTCTCGCTCTACGTGAGCCGCCGGCTCACCGAAGGGACCGCATGAGCGGCCCGAAGAAGCACCGTGCCGAGGAGGACATCATCTTCCTCGAGACCGAGAGCCGTGACGACGTCGCGCGCGCCCTCGCGGAGGCGGAGCGCGCCATCGAGGCCGTCGAGGAGAAGCACCGCCGTCTCGAGGAGGCGCGGCCCCCCGCGGTCGTCGAGCCCGGGCCCGTTCCCCCTCCACCAGACCCTCTCCCGCCCGATCCGCGCATCGGCGTTCTCGAAGGCCAGGTCGCCCGGGAGCGCGAGCGCGCGATCAGTGCCGAAGAGGACGCGGGCCGTGTGCGAGAGGCGCTTCTCCGGAAGTCGGCGGACTTCGACAATCTGAAACGCCGCACCGAGAAGGACAAGGCCGACTATTTCCGGTTCGCGCTGGCCGAAGCCTTCACGGACATCCTCAACGTCGTCGACAACTTCGAGCGCGCGCTCCAGCACCGTGGCGACGCCCCCGGAGAAGAATTCCATGCGGGCATCGACATGATCGCCCGGCAGCTCGCCGAGACGCTGAAGAAGTACGGTGTCGTCGAGGTGGCCGCGCGCGATCTTCCGTTCGATCCGAACGTTCACGAGGCCGTCGTGCGCGAGGAGACGTCCACCGTCGCGCCCGGCACGGTGCTCGAGGTTCTGCAGAAGGGTTACCTGCTCAACGACCGCCTGCTCCGGCCCGCCCGTGTGCGCGTCGCGGCGAGTCGGGCGGTCCGGGACGCGACGTGAGGAACGAGGAGGCGCCAATTGGGTAAGGTTCTCGGCATCGATCTCGGCACGACGAACTCGTGCGTTGCCGTCGTCGAGGTCGGCGCGCCGCAGGTCGTCCCCAATCGAGAAGGGGCGCGGACGACGCCCTCGATCGTCGGCTTCACGGAGGACGGGGAGCGGCTCGTGGGCCAGATCGCCAAGCGCCAGGCCATCACGAACCCCACGCAGACGATTTACGCCGTGAAGCGGCTCGTCGGCCGGAAGATGACGGACCCCGAGGTGAAGCACGCGCGCGAACACCTGTCGTACGCGCTCGTCGAGGCGCCAAACGGCGACGTGAAGATTCGTGTCCGCGACCGGGACTATTCGCCCGAAGAGATCTCCTCGTTCACGCTGCGCGAAATCAAGGAATTCTGCGAAGAAGCGCTCGGCGAAGAGATCAAGGAAGCCATCATCACGGTCCCGGCGTACTTCGACGACTCGCAGCGGCAGGCCACGCGCGACGCGGGCCGCATCGCGGGCCTCGAGGTGCTGCGCATCATCAACGAACCTACCGCGGCGGCGCTCGCGTACGGGCTCGAGAAGAACCGAAAACAGGAGACGATCGCCGTTTACGACCTCGGGGGCGGCACGTTCGACATCTCGATCCTCCGCATCGACAACGGCATGTTCGAGGTGCTCGCGACGTCGGGAGACACATTCCTCGGCGGCGAGGACTTCGACAGGGCGATCATGGACTGGCTTCTCGCCGAATTCCTGACGCAGACGGGCATCGACCTGAGGCAGGACCGGCTCGCGCTCCAGCGCCTCAAGGAAGGCGCGGAGAAGGCGAAGTGCGAGCTGTCGACGGCGCTCGAGACGATGGTCGCGCTCCCGTTCATCGCGTCGGACGCGTCGGGCCCGAAGCACATCAACAAGCTCCTGACCCGCGACACGTTCGAGGCTCTCGCGGCCGACCTCATCCAGCGGACCGAGGGCCCGTGCCGGAACGCGCTCGAGGCCGCCGGCCTGAAGCCGGAACAGGTCGACACGATCATCCTCGTCGGGGGCCAGACGCGGACCCCGAAGGTTCAGCAGATGGTCGAAACGATCTTCGGGAAGCCGCCGAACCGCTCCATCAACCCGGACGAGGTGGTCGCGGTGGGCGCTGCGATCCAGGCGGGCGTCCTGCGCGGCGACATCAAGGACCTCGTCCTTCTCGACGTCACGCCGCTGTCGCTCGGCCTCGAGACGCACGGCGGCATCTTCGTCAAGCTCATCGAGCGCAACTCGACGATCCCGACGAAGAACACGCAGATCTTCACGACGGTCGCGGACAACCAGACGACGGTCGAGATCCACGTCCTGCAGGGCGAGCGCGACATCGCGAAGGAGAACAAGTCCCTCGGAAAGTTTCAGCTCGTCGGCATCCCGGCGGCGGCGAAGGGCGTGCCCCAGATCGAGGTCACGTTCGCCATCGACTCGTCGGGAATCGTGAACGTCTCGGCGAAGGACCTGGCGACCGGTAAAGCGCAGGGTCTTCAGATCAATCCGGCGGGCGGCCTTTCGCAGACAGAGATCGAGAAGATCATCGAGGAGGCCTCGGCGAACAAGGCGGCGGACACGAAACGCAAGGAGCTGCGCCAGCTGAAGAACAAACTGGAAGGGATGATCGGCGGGAACGACCGCATCTTCCGCGAATTCGGAAACCTCCTGCAGCCGGACGAGAAGGATCGCGTCCAGCGCACGCTCGAGAACGCGCGCGAGGTCCTGACGGGGGAGGAGCGGGGGCCCATCGACGACGCGATGATCGACATGAAGGGCGTTTCGCGCATCCTCACGCAGGCCATGTTGTACAAGCCCGATTCCAAGGAGCGCCGGGGAGACGGCGCGGAGAAACCGGCCTGACCCTGGGGTTTGGTGCAGCTGCCTGTGAGTACATCCGTTCGCGATTACTACGAAGTTCTCGGTGTGGGACGAAACGCCTCCCCCGAGCAGATCAAGGGTGCCTACCGGAAGGCTGCGGTGCAGCACCATCCCGACAAGAATCCGGGCGACCATCACGCCGAGGAGAAGTTCAAGGAGGCGGCCGAGGCCTACTCGGTCCTCTCCGATCCCGAGAAGCGCGCCCGCTTCGACCGCTTTGGAGTCGAAGGCGTGCGCGGCGCAGGCGGGGGAACCGGATTCGACCCGACCCAGTTCGTGGACTTCGCCGACATTCTCGGGGACCTTTTCGGTTTCGCGTCGGGCGGCGACACGCGCGCGTCCCGCCGCACGGGCGAGGACCTGAAAGCCGACGTGACGCTCTTGTTCGAAGACGCCGCTTTCGGCACGGAGGTGTCGGTTCCGATCCAACGCTACGAGCGCTGCGACACCTGCCAGGGCCACGGCGGGCGCGGTGGAGCCGTGCCGCTGACCTGCACCACGTGCCGGGGTCAGGGCCGCGTCCAGTACCGGCAGGGATTCTTCGCGGTGGCGCGCCCGTGCCCCGACTGTGAAGGCTCGGGCGAGCGTATCAAGGACCCGTGCCCCGACTGCCGAGGCGACGGGCGCACGCGCCGCGCGCGAACGCTGACGGTGGCGATACCGCCCGGGGTGGACGATGGCGCGCGGCTGCGCCTCACGAGCGAGGGAAACGCGGGCCGGCGGGAGGGGCGCCCCGGCGATCTCTACGTCTTTATTTCGGTGGCCCATCACGAGCAGTTCCGACGGGACGGCTTCGACGTCGTGCTCACGTGGGCCATCCCGTTCCACGTGGCGGCTCTCGGGGGCACGCTCCGTGTCCCCACCCTGCACGGCGAGGCCACGTTCGACGTGCCTTCGGGCACCGCAGCGGGCCGCGTCTTCACGCTCAAGGGGAAGGGAATCCCCCGCCTCGACGGCCGCGGCAAGGGCGACCAGCACGTCCTCCTCACGGTCCGCGTGCCGAAAAAGATGACGCACGCGCAGAAAGAGACTGTCGAAAAGCTCGCGGAAGCGTTCGGGTCCGAGTCGGGAACTCCGACGAAAGACGAGAAGGGATTCTTCGACCGGCTGAAAGACTTTCTCGGACAGTGACCGACGGTCGCGCCGTGCGCATCGAGATTCCGGCGGGGCTCGCCGCGAGGTTCGAAAAGCACGGGGATTTCTTGGAAGGTTTGGGGGGCCTGGAGTTTTCGTCTGCGGCGGCGCCCGACGGCGGGGTCTTGGTCTGGGTCGATTCCGCGGACGTCCCGGCCGCGCTGGCCTCGCTCGCTCAGATCGGCGCTGCCGGCCTTTCCACCTTCGAAGAAATTCCCCGCGACTGGGTCGCCGAGTCGGCCGCCTTGCGGAAATCCGTGCTCGTGAGCTCCTATCTCCTCGATCCGCATGAAGGGAATCTCGCCACCGTTCCGCCTCCCGGCGTTCGCCGGCTCTTCCTCCCCGCCGTCCGCGCCTTCGGAACGGGCTCGCACGAATCCACGCGCCTCGCGATCCGGCTCCTGCTCGTCGAAGAATTCGCGGGAAGGCGCGTCCTCGACGTGGGTTGCGGGACCGGGACGCTCGCGTTCGTCGCCGCGCTCGAGGGTGCGCGACACGTCGTCGCCTTCGATCTCGACCCGGACGCCGCGTTCGCGACGCGCGAGCAGGCGCGTGCGAACGGCATACCGCGCGTCGCGACGTTCGCCGGTCCCCTCGAGGCGCTCGGGAAGAGCTCGCGATTCGACGTGATCGTCGCCAACATGATTCACGAGGAGTTCGCGCCTCTCCTTCCTACGCTTCGCGCCCGCCTCGCGCCGGGGGGGCGGCTGCTCTGTTCGGGGCAGCTTGTCGAGAGAAGATGGGAATGGGAGGATTTGCTTCGGAAAACGGGCTTTCGGCTCGTCCGTTCGATCACCGAGAACGATTGGCTCGGGACGACGTGGGTTTCGTCGAATGGCTGAGAACCCCCTCGCGCGGCCGCCCCGGGTGCTCGTGCCGGAATTGACGGATCTTCTGAGGTCGTCCGAAGAGACCCTGGAGATTTCTTTGAAGGTGGAAGAACGGGACCACGTTCGCTCGAGGCGCCTCCGCGACGGCGACGAGGTCGTCGCCCTCGACGGGAAGGGCGCCCGCGCGGCGGCGCAAATCGCGCGGGGCGGCGCGGCCATAGCCCTCCTACCTTCTAAGAAAATCTCTTCCTCTTCCTCTTTGTGTTCCTCTTCTTCCTCCTCTACTCCTTCTCCTCTCCCCGGCGAGCCCGCGAACCGCGTCACAATCCTCCTCGCGTGCGCGGAACCCGCGCGAATCGAATGGGCGATCGAGAAGGGCACGGAGTGCGGCGCCGCTGGTTTCGTTCTCCTCGACGCCGAGCGCTCGCAACGCGCGCATGTCGCCGCCCTCGCGAAGAGGATTCCGCGGCTGGTCCGGATTGCTGAAGAAGCGACGAAGCAGTGTGACCGGACGCTCGTGCCCTTCGTGGAAGGTCCGAAGAGCACCGAAGACTTTCTTAGAAGGGGAAGAGGGGAAATCCTGCTGATCGCAGATCCTGCGGGGGCGCCGCTCCGCGTTGTGCCGGGTGGACGCGAGGCCATCCTGGCCATTGGTCCCGAGGGCGGGTTTTCTCCCTCCGAACTCCTTCTATTCAAAGAAAGTCATTCTCTTCTCTTCTCTCTCGGCCCCCGCATCCTCAGGCTGGAGACGGCCGTGGTCGTGGCGCTCGCGCGGTTGGTCGATCCCCGCTGAAAACGTCCCCGGGTCGGGCCGCTCGTTTCGGTTAGGATTCCGCCCGAGACGGAGGGTCCGATGAGCTTCGAAAACGTCAAGAAGATCTGGATGAACGGGAAGCTGATCGACTTCGCGGACGCGAAGATCCACATCTTTACCCACGCTCTTCACTACGGGTCGGGCGTCTTCGAAGGCGAACGCTGCTACGACACGGCCCGCGGTCCCGCGATCTTCCGGCTCGACGATCACCTCGACCGGCTGTTCTGGTCCGCGAAGATCTACCGGATGGTGATTCCGTACACGATCGACCAGC
>JBDTML010000069.1:0-7914 GCA_039934255.1 Acidobacteriota bacterium
GGCGAGCTCTATTACCCCTATTCCGGAAACGCGGCGCTCCGTCCCGAGAAATCGAACGGGTACGAAGCGGGCGTCGAAAGGACGTTCGCGAGAGGCGTCGTCCTCGAGGTCACGGGATTCTGGAACGACATCCGCGATCTCATCGACTACGACGCGTCCGCGACGTTCATGAACCAGAACATCGGGCGCGCGCGGACGCGCGGCCTCGAGCTGGCGCTTCGGACGCCCGTCGGGGCTCGGTCGATCCTGCGCGCGTCCTACACGTATCTCGACGCGAAGGATCTCGACGCGGGAACCCCTCTCGTGCGCCGCCCTCGCCATCGCGCCTCCGCGACGTACGCGAGGAATTTCGTCTCGGGCGGGGCGTTCAGCCTGACCGGAATGTGGGTGGGTGCCCGCCCCGACCGGGACGCCGTGGATTTCACGAAGGTCGTCGAGGACGCGTCCTATCTGAGGGTCGACGCGGCCGTCACGCTGCCGCCGATCGCTTTTTCGCTCGCGCCCTTCGTCCGCGTGACAAATCTCTTAGGGCGCGGTTACGCCGAAGCGAGCGGATTCCCGGCGCCCGGCCGCCGTTTCATGGCCGGGCTCGCCACGGCGTTCTAGACCTTCTTCCCCGCGTTTCAGGATTTCGGAGGGAAGCCGTCGAACAGCTTGTTCACGGCTTCCTGGACGTTCTCGTCGCGGTCCTTGGGAGTCTCGTCGCTTTCCAATATCCGGGACGCGCTCCCGCGCCAGACGAGCTCTTTGGCCCTCGTGTCGATCAGGTCGACGATGAGCGTGCCGATGGGAATCTGCTGCACGCGGGCGTTGTTCCAGTAAGCCCCGCGCCAGCCCCAGCCCCAGCCCCAGCCGGAATTGTAGGTCGTGACCTGCGTCTGGCGGCGCGTGCGGGTGTGAAGAACGACCCAGAGGTCGGGTGTGCCGTCCGCCCTCGCGAAACCGCGCGAGGTCAGCGTCCGGTCGATGGCGCCCTGGACGCGCCGCATCGAGATGGGACTGTCGGGCGAGCGCACGTCCTTGAATGCAAACGTCTTGTAGGAGGAAAAGCTCGCATTACGGTCGTAGTCGACTTTCGTTTCGATGCTCGAGCAACCCGCGAGAAATCCCGCGAGAAACAGCGTGGCCACAAGAAGGGGAGTCCTTTTCAACTGAACACCTCCTCGGAGAAGACGTGCAAGAGCCTTGCCGGGTTTACGCGTTCCCCTCGGGAGACGGTGTCAGCGCGCCTGCGCGAAGGTGTCGCAGGCCCCGACCTGGCCTGTCTGGAGCCCCCTCGTGAACCACTCCTGGCGCGATTTCGAGGAACCGTGCGTCCACGTCTCGGGCCTCACGCGCCCGGTGGCGGCCTTCTGGAGCCGGTCGTCGCCCACCGCCGCCGCAGCCGCGAGGCCCGCCTCCACGTCGCCCTTTTCGAGGATGTTGCGTGCGGCGGTCGCGTGTCCCCAGACGCCGGCGAAGCAGTCGGCCTGAAGCTCGAGTCGCACGGAAAGCTCGTTCTTCTGCGAGGGGCGCTCGGCCTGGGCGCGCTGCATCTTCTCGCTTATGCCGAGGAGCGTCTGGACGTGATGCCCGAACTCGTGAGCGATCACGTAGGCTTCGGCGAATTCTCCCGGCGCCCCGAACCGCGACCGCAACTCATCGAAGAACCCGAGGTCGAGGTAGACCTTGCGGTCCTCGGGGCAATAGAAGGGTCCCGCCGCGGACTCGGCGAATCCGCAGCCCGATCGAATTGCACCGCGGTAGAGGTCGAGCTTCGCGTGCTGGTACGTACTGCCGAGCTTGGGAAATTCGGCGTCCCACGTTTTCTGGACGTCGTCGACGACGAACGAAACGAACTTCAAGCGCTCCTGGTCCTCGGCGGACTGGGCCACGGGCGGCCCCGAGCGGGTCACGTCCGCGGCCGGAGGGCCACCGGCTTGCGGGGACGAGCTCCCATCGAACAGCGCGAAGAAGTTCTGCTTGAAGATGAGGCTCAGAATTCCGACGACGATGATCCCGCCGCAGCCAAGGCGCATCCCGCCGCCTCCGAAGCCGAAGCCTCCGCCGCCTCCGCCCTCTCCGCGGCGATCTTCGATGTCGGGGCTGACTTCTTCATCTCGGTTCCAGCGCATGGTGCCTCCTGCTGCCCGATCCTAACCTTCCGTCGTGCCGTTTGACCGGAGTGCCGCCCGGTGCTACCTTTCGCGTTCTCTCCGAACCCAGGGTGGGGCTGTAGCTCAGTTGGGAGAGCGCTTGAATGGCATTCAAGAGGTCGACGGTTCGATCCCGTTCAGCTCCACCACTTAGTTTCTCTTCGTTCCTCCCGGCTACTCCCGGAACACCCTTGAGCCGGTAGAGGGACGCGAGCCGCTGCCTACGCGTTCCTTTGCATGGGTTCCGTGTGGGCGCCTCCAGTGCGAAAAAACGCAAGATCGATGCCGCGCGCTCGTCGTTGCTCGCGCATCAGAATCCGCATGAGGATCGTTGCGATGGCACAGGGGATGGCACAAGGAATGCGAGGCGAGGCCGTGCCTGCAAGTACTACATAGAGCGGGCCGAAAGGAACTGAAAATGAAAGCAACGACTCTTCTCAAGTCAGACCACGCTGTCGTCAAGAAGCTCTTCCGCGCGTACGAGAAGGCCCAGAAGGGCGAAGACAACGCGCAGAAGAAGACCATCTTCGATCGGATCGCCGACGAGCTCGACATCCACGCGAAGGTCGAGGAGGAGATTTTTTATCCCGCCATGAAGGCGACCGACGACGAGGAGGCCATCGACGAGGTCCTCGAAGCCGTCGAGGAGCATGGTGTCGTCAAGTCACTTCTCGCCCAGCTCGGAAAAATGACGCCCGAGGACGAGACGTTCGACGCGAAGGTGACCGTGCTCATCGAGTCCGTCGAGCATCACGCGCGGGAGGAAGAGGACGAGATGTTCCCCGAGGCCGAAAAGGTCCTCGGAGAGCCGAAGCTCCGAGATCTGGGAGCCCGGATCGAGAAGCGCAAGGCGGAGCTGACGAGGACCGAGGCGCCTCGCGCGAAGCGCGCCACCGGTTGAGCCATTCGCTCCCCACGACGTACGCACCGCCTCCGAGCTGACCCCGATCGAAGAGAGAACCAAAACTAATGCCCGGGCCTCCTGGCCCGGGCATCTCTGATCAACCTTCCGGCAGCGCGGGACGCCTGCCTCAGGCAATTCGCGTGCGCCCGCCCTTCATGAAATGCGCGACGAGCGATATCACGGCCGCGATCAGAAGAATGTGAATCGCGAAACCCGCGACGTGAAACATCGTAAATCCGAGGAGCCAGGCGATCGCCAGGATGATTGCAAGCGTGATGAACATTTTCTTCCTCCTACTTTCTTTCTCGACGTCAGGACTTGCGCGCGGCATCGCGCACACGGTTCCAGGCATCTTTCACTGATTCTTTGGATTCGGCCCAGGCCCCGCGCCTGGAGGAATCTCCCTCGGCAGCCCAGCGCTCACGGAGAAGCGGCTCCGTCTCGTCGAAAGTCTTGTTCGTGAATTCCGGCCGGGCGGCGTTCTCCCAGCCATATCGATAGGCCGGCTCGTAGTAATCAAAGGAATTGCCAGACTTGTAATACGGGCGAGTCTTGTAGACGCTTTCCCAGTACTGCTTCTCGACGGTCGGATTGGCGGCTTCAGCAGCCGCATGACCGGCACCGCCGCCGATGACAGCGCCCGCCACTCCCCCTACGAGAGCGCCGATCGGACCGCCGACGACGGCGCCGACCGCGGCGCCCGCGGCGGCTCCTCCGGCTGATCCGGCGCCAGTGCCGACGGGATGCGAGCCCGGCTCGCCCGTGATTGGATCAGGATTCGCTCCAGCAGCGCGCTCCATCTTTTTCGTTTTTTCAAGAACGGATTCGGTCATAAGTACCTCCGACTGGTGAATCGCAAGATCGATACCAAGGCATGGCCGCTTGATAGACCGAAAGATCCTGCTCCGGGGGATGGCATCGAGGTTGCGAGACCCCGGATGGAGGACATCGTCATGGAAACTTATTCGCCAACATCGCAGTTCGGAAAGTCTCCCGTCGTCGGAGCCGCCCAGAAGCTGGGCTCGGAAATCAAATCCGAGATCAAGAACGAGACTTCCGGGCTCGCCGATCGCGCTGGCGACGCGGCCAAAACGCTCGGTGAGCATGCCAGCTCGGCCCTGGACGACCTGAAATCGGCCGGCCAGGGAATCGTGGACGAATACGGCGACAGGCTCGCGAAGGGAAAGAAGCGCCTCGACGAAGCCGCCGACCGCATCAGCAAGTACGCCGATAACAACACGGCGCTCGTCGCCGGCGGATCGCTGGTACTCGGCATTCTCCTGGGCCACCTCCTCTCCCGGCGCAGCGAATAGGAAAGGTTCGAACCCTAAAGCAGATGACGACCCGTCACCCTCATCAGGTCGGGAAGAAGACCTGAGCCAGAGGAGCCGAACCCCACCCTGGCCCGAATGCGCTCGAACGCTTTTCCACGTTTGCAAGTGCCGCGACGGGCTCCTCCGCGGCATTTGCTTTTTCAGTAGGCGTGGTTCTCGTGTGGGCGGCTACCGGTCCGCTGTTTCATTTTTCAGATACGTGGCAGCTCGTCATCAACACGAGCACGACCATCGTCACCTTCCTCATGGTATTTCTGATCCAGCGCAACCAGAACAAGGACTCCCGCGCGCTGCACCTCAAGCTCAACGAGCTCGTCGCGGCGGTCGGGGGGGCGAGTAACAGGCTCATCGACGCGGAGGGGATGACGGAAGCTGAGCTGGAAACTTTACATGCGCACTATGCGGAGCTCGCGGAGCTGACGCGACAAGAGGGATCGTTGACGAAGTCGCATTCGATCGAAGAAGCCGGTCGTAGGTCTGCCAGGAAGCACGGAGTCACGACGCGCGCCGCAGGTAGTTGACGAGCGCACGGGAAAGAATCTGCGGGCACATCTCGCGCGCGCTTCCGCTCAGGGGAGAGCGCGGCAAAACGTCAGGGCAAATTTAGCGTCGCCATCGATCCACTGACGCTCGGGGCGAAAGCGGGCCGCGAGGGCGAGGCGCTCCACGCCCCGAGGTTCGTATTTGTACGAGCTCTCCGTGAAGATCGTCTCGCCGGCCGCGAAATTGGCAACGACGCCCGCACGCGGGATCGTGACCCTCTGCGTCACGAGGCTCACGAGGTGCATCTCCACTCGCCGGAGGTCCGCGTTCCACACGGCACGGTGCTCCCAGGCCGAAAGATCGAAGTCGGCGCCGAGCTCGCGATTCAGGCGGAGGAGGACGTTGCGGTTGAAGACCGCCGTCAGGCCGAGCGGATCGTCGTAGGCCTGAAGGAGCGTCCGCTCGGGCTTCACGAGGTCGACCCCGAGGAGAAGCGCGTCGCCTGGACGAAGCCGCCGGCGCAAGGAGGCGAGGAAACGCTCCGCGTCGTGCGGATCGAAGTTCCCGATGTTCGACCCGAGGAAAAGGACGAGACATTCCCCGCGTCCGCGCGGTTGGCGCGTCGCCTCGCGTAGACCCTTCTCGTAAGTCGCGTGGTGCCCGCGGGCTTTCACGCCGGGGATCTTCGCGAGGCGCTCGAGCGAGTCCGCGAGCGCCGCGGCCGAAAGGTCGACGACGTGTGCGGCCGTGGTCTTCCGGCGTGCGCGCAGGGCCTCGACGACGAGGGCGAGCTTCTCGCCGCTGCCCGAGCCCAGCTCGACGACGCGAACCGGTCCCGCGAGCGCGTCTGCCACCGTCCGGGCCGCCCGCCGAAGGAGGCGCTTCTCGGCCTCGGTGATCCGGTACCACGGAAGCTGTCCGATCGCCTCGAAGAGCCGTGAACCGAGCGCGTCGTAGAAGTACTTCGGCGGCAGCGAGCGCGGCCTTCCCGCGAACCCCGCCTTGACGTCCCGAGCGAGACTCATGGCCGCACGCACCGGAATTTCGCGTAGGCGTATGGGTAACGCGCCTGGAACCAGTTCCGGAACGTCCGGCGGACGAGCGCGACGGGCGTGGCCGGGGACGCGCCTTTGAGAACGAAATGGCGCCCGTCGAAGAAATCGGCCGAGTAACGCGGGTACGAGGTCATGGGAGCGAAGCCGTCGAATCCCGCGAACGGAGTGGACGTCCATTCCCACCCGTTCCCGACGAGCTCGTGCACGCCCCAGGCGCTCGCGCCTTCGGGCCGGGAGCCGGCGGGCACGGGGTCGTTGCGCTCGCCGCCGAAGTTCCCGTGGGCCGCCGTGGGCGCCGCGTCGCCCCACGGGAATGCGCGCTCCCTTCCTTCCGGCGTTCCGAACGCGGCGCGGTGGAACTCGGCTTCCGTAGGGAGGCGCTTCTTGCACCACCGCGCGTAAGCCGACGCCTCGGCATGGCTCACCCAGACGGGCCAGGCCGGGGGCAGCGGAACGAGGCCGAACTGCCCGGCCCAGAGCCAGGCGCGGCCTTCTCTCCGCCAGAAGGATGGACACGTGACGCCGCTCTCAGCGAGCCACTCCGCGTCGCCGGCCTGCCAGAAGGATGGATCGGCATAGCCGCCCGCCTCGACGAAATCGAGAAACTGTTCGTTCGTGACGGGCGCCGTGTCGATCGTGAACGCCGGAACGGACCGGCAGGTCCTCGGGAACTCATTGTCCCAGCCGAACGGAATCTCGTCGCGGACGGCGCCGAGCGTTGCGACGCCCGCGGGGACGCGGACGGCCGTCTCCCGGCGGGCGGGACCCGACGTCTCGAAGGGCAGCGACGCCGCAGGCGCGTGTTTTTCCGAATAGGGGAGGCGATGGAGCATGTAGCGCAAGGTCTCCTGGTGCATCGCCTCGTGTTCGACCAAGGTGAAGGCGGCCTCCCGGAACTCCACGCCCGCGAGCGTCTCCGAAGCGAGTGCCTCCTCGACGGCGGTGTCGGCGCGCCGGACATACGCGGCCACGTCCACGCGTGAAGGCCAGCGGCTTTCCGGCTGCGCGCCACCCTCGGCGGGCGGGTCGATGCCGCGCTCGAACAGGAGCTCGAGTGCGGCGTCAATTCCCGGCCGGCCGAGCGCTCCCTTGAGCAGCGTGTTCACGCCGAACGCCGCAAGATGGCCGTCGTAGAAGACGAAGGGATGGCGCAAGGTGATCGGGCGCGCCTCGTACGCAGCGGGCGCCAGCGTCTCGTCGAAGAAGAGCCGCGTCGCCGCCCTTCCTGCGCGCCAGCGGCCGAGGTTCTCATCCATCCCTGCATTCTCCGACATGACGCCTCCCCGCCGCCCTCGGAGCCAGTCGATGTATAAACTGCGACTCAGGGTCAACGAAGTTGGAGGACTCGATTCAGGATCGCCTGGCCGCGCACCGGCTGCTCGCCGGCGCCCCTCCCGATCAGCTCGCCTGGCTCGCCGCCCGCGGCCACCTCGTGAAGCTGGAGGCCGGAGGTGTTCTTTCGGCGAAGGGCAATGCCGTGCTGGGTCTCTACATCATCCTTTCGGGCCACCTGTCGATCTACGTCGACCGGGGCGCCGGGCCCCACAAGGTCATGGAGTGGCGCGGCGGCGACGTGAGCGGCGTCCTACCGTACTCGCGTCTCGCGGGTTCGCCGGGTGACGTGAAGGCCGAGGAGCCGGCGGAGATTTTCGTGATCCCGCGCAAGGACATCCCCGCGTTGATTCGCGAATGCTACGAGCTCACCGCGATTTTCGTGCACGTCATGCTCGACCGCGCGCGCCAGTTCACGTCGAGCGACCTGCACGAGGAGAAGATGTCCTCCCTCGGGAAGCTGGCCGCCGGGCTCGCGCACGAGCTGAACAACCCCGCCTCGGCGGTGGCCCGGAGCGCCAAGGGTCTCCGGCTGGGGCTGTCGGAGCTCGAATCCGCGGCCCGCGCGCTGGGCGCCGCGCGCCTGTCCGACGCCCAGCGGGCCGCGGTAGACCGTGCGCGCAATCTCTGCCAGCTCGCGGCCGGCAAGACGTTCGGGCGCTCGCCTATCG
>JBDTML010000070.1:0-2276 GCA_039934255.1 Acidobacteriota bacterium
CGCGCGTGAAGCCGCGCGTGTAGAAGAAATCGTGGATCGCGCTCTCGACCTCGCTGCGCACCTTGAGGACCGCCACCTGTTTCGACGAGCGCAGCCAGAGGTGGCGCTGCGACATGAGGAAGTCGACGCCGTGCTCCTTGGGCGTGATCGGCCAGTCGCGGCAGAGGTCCAGGATCTTCACGTCCGTGACGCCCAGCTCGACGCCTCCCGGCGACCGCGGATCGGCCTTCACGACGCCGGTGATCTCGAGGGTGGACTCCTGCGTCGCGGCGGTCGCCGCTTCCCAGACCGCTTCCGCCACCTCCGCCTTCGAGACGACGCATTGGAGGTACGCCGAGCCATCCCGGAGGACGAGAAACCAGATCTTCCCGCCTTTGCGCGAGTGGTAGAGCCAGCCCTTGAGGCTGACGGTCTCGCCGACGAAAGAAGAGAGGTCGCTGATCGAGGGTCGCGGCTTCGACACGTTTGCTTCCATCGCGCGCGAGAGTAGCCCAAGCGCGCGTATCATGTCGCCCATGCCGTCCGCCGACACCCGAGCGGAGGCGCCACGCCCCGCCGTTCTCCTCGTCGAGGACGACGAAGCGCTCCGCCGTCTCGCGCGCATCTTCCTCGAGACACATGGTTTCAAGGTCTACGAAGCGCGGGACCAGGACGCGGCGATCGAGATGGCGCACTGGCTACGCGGAAGCCTCCACCTCCTCCTGACGGACGTCGTGATGCCCGGCTTCAACGGGCACGAGCTCGCGCACAGGCTCGTCGCGGAACATCCCCGGCTCAAGGTGCTCTACATGTCCGGGTTCCCCGATGACGAGACCGTCAAGGAAGCGGCGATGGATCCGGGAACCGGGTTCATCCAGAAGCCGTTCGACGCAGCCACGCTCGCCGCGAAGGTGCGCGAGCTCCTCGGAACCTGATTACCGGGACATCCGGCTGCGCCAGCTCTGCAGGACGACGTTCGCCTGCGAAAGGCGAAGGAGCTTGCGGCTCCGAAGCGCGCTGGCCTCGGTGTCATCCTGCGGCAGGACCTGCGAGCGCGTATCCCGCGTGAGCTTCTCCAGCTCCTTGAGCAGAGCGTCCACCTCGTGCTTCTCGTACTTCTTGAGGACCACCGGGTTCAGCGACACGTACCCCTCCGCCACGTCCGCAGCCACCTTCCACGCGGGATTTGCCATGGGCCGATTATGAGGGGTGGGGAGAGGAAGAAAATCCGAATTACGGTCCGAATCCGAAGCAAAATCCAATTCCGAATCTAAGGCTGGAGGTTGCCGTGGGCTTTGCCGGAGTCGATTTCCTGGGCATCGAAGACATGCTGTCCGAGGACGAGAAGGCCGTGCGCGACCTCGTGCGGGGTTTCGTGGATGACGACATCCTTCCGATCATCGAAGAATGCGCCTACGAGGGGCGGTTCCCGAAGGAGCTGATCCCGAAGATGGCGGCGATGAACCTCTTCGGGTCCACGATCTCGGAATACGGCCTGCCCGGTCTCAACAACGTCGCGTACGGGCTCATCACCGAAGAGCTCGAGCGCGGCGACTCCGGCCTGCGTTCGTTCGTGTCGGTCCAGTCGTCGCTCGTGATGTACCCGATCTTCACGTACGGTTCGAAGGAGCAGAAGGATCGCTGGATTCCGGCTCTTTCGAAGGGCGAGAAGATCGGCTGCTTCGGCCTGACGGAGCCGGACTTCGGCTCGAACCCCGGCGGGATGCGCACCGTGGCCAAAAAGGACGGGACCGACTGGATCCTGAACGGCGCCAAAGCCTGGATCACGAACGGCTCGATCGCCGACGTGGCCGTCGTCTGGGCGAAGGTCGGCGACGTGAACGGCCCCGTGCGCGGTTTCCTCGTCGAGAAGGGCATGAAGGGCTTCACCGCGCCCGAGCACCGCATGAAGATGTCCCTGAGGGCGTCCGTCACGTCGCAGCTCTCGTTCGAGGACGTGCGCGTGCCGGCCTCGAGCGTCCTGAACGTCGAGGGCCTCAAGGGCCCGCTCTCGTGCCTGACACAGGCGCGTTACGGCATCTCGTGGGGCGCCCTCGGCTCGGCGATGGCCACGTACACGTGCGCCCTCGACTACGCCAAGAGCCGCAAACAGTTCAAGGACAGGCCGATCGCGTCGCACCAGATGGTGCAGGCGAAGTTCGCGTTCATGATCACCGAGATCACGAAGGGTCAGCTGCTCGCCCTGCGCCTGGGCCGGATGAAGGACGCCGGCAAGATGAAGCCCGAGCACGTCTCGATGGTGAAGCGAAACAACGTGTGGGTCGCGCGCGAGTGCG